>NZ_CP037922.1:2141562-2447500 GCF_004355185.1 Hymenobacter radiodurans | reverse complement strand
AACTTTATCTGGGACAATCAGCCACATTATGCTGAGATGAGTTCACACCGCACTAATCGTTCGGTACGGTATGTATTCCTAGATCAGAATAAACGCCTAACGCCGGATGCGAGCTATCTTGACTTTACATTGGAGGAATCGCAACTAACGCAGGAAGTGTATTTGCGTGTGTTAGACTACTCGGAGGAAACAGACGAGGAGGAGCTCCAGGAAATGTGGGATAGTCTAATCGTTAAGTTGCGGGAACAAGTAGGCGGCTAAGTCGAGTTTGATATAAAAAGTGAAGGAGCAGAAGCTAAACGGGCAGTAGCTACGTTTACTTACTGCTCCTTTTTTAGTAGAAATGCCCCCCGGGGTTCATTTCTGACCAAACAATGAAAAAACTCGATAAACTGATTCTCAAGGCCTTTGCTGGCCCTTTTTTGCTGACTTTCGCGGTTGTAGAGTTTATCCTGCTGACGCAGTATATGCTCAAGTATATGGATGACATAATTGGTAAGGACCTCGGTTTTGCGGTCATTGGCCAGTTGTTATTCTTCTTCAGTGTGCTGATGGTGCCAATTGCCCTTCCCTTGGCAGTGCTCTTGTCGTCACTTATGACTTATGGCACTTTGGGGGAACACCAGGAATTGACGGCCATTAAGACTTCCGGAATTTCGCTGACCCGCATTCTGAGACCTGTATTGCTAGTGAGTCTGGTCTTAGCCATTGGCGCTTTTTGGTTTAACAACACTATTGTTCCCAAAGCCAATCTGAACGCCTATAGTTTGTTGTGGGATGTGCGCCAACAGAAACTGTCCTTAGATATTCGGGAAGGGGTTTTCTATAATGGTATTCCAGGGTATACTATTAAGGTGAATCAGAAGGCTGGCGAGAATGGCGACCTTCTTAAGGGCGTTATGATTTATGACCATACCAATACGGACGGTAACTCCAAGGTTATTCTGGCTGACTCAGGTCGGATGTTTATGCGCTTTGGGGGGCAATATTTGGGGCTTGAGCTATTCGATGGCGTCATGTATCTGGAGCAGCCCGATGTTCGAAATAGGGCAGGAGCAAGCTTCGTGCGCCAAGCCTTTTCGCGCAACCTTATTACATTCTCCTTAGCTTCTTTCGACTTGAATCGGACGCAGCAGGAGTTGTTCACGGAGAACAAAATGATGATGGATCTGCCACGTCTACATCAATACACCGATTCGCTGCATAAGCGCTTAGGAACTGAGCGACAACAGCAAGTGCGTATGCTTAACCCGTATTATGTCCATATGCGCCTTGATACTACAGGGCGAGCGGCAAATCAGCGGGTATCTAACTGGCAGGTATCAACCAACGAATTGCCCCCGCTTACGCTCAATCAGGTGCAGCAAGCCACCAATCGGGCGCGCAACCTACGTGGCTATCTAAGTAGCTCGGTAGAGCGTCTTACCACACTGGCCCGTGAAACAGGTAACTACCGAATTGAGATTTATCGCAAATACACACAGTCGGCTGCTGTATTGATCATGTTTTTGATTGGCGCACCGCTGGGGGCCATTATTAAGAAGGGTGGGCTGGGCGTGCCAGTGCTGATCTCTATCCTATTCTTTATTATTTATTACGTGGCTTCGATTATGGGAGAGAAGTATGGTCGCGAAGGTGTGCTGCCAGTAGGATTAGGGATGTGGATTGCCGATGCGCTGCTACTGCCGGTCGGCCTGTTCTTCCTTTACCAAGCACGTCGTGACTCAGGCGTATTAGAAGTCGATTTCTGGCGCCGACTACCGGCCAAAATTCGCTGGCCCTTCCGTGGATACCGGCGTGCAGCCTAAAAGGAATAATGGCTTACTATGCCTTAGTTACGATCCTGCTAAGCAAAAAGTACTAATTCGGACTCGCGAAAACGAACAACGAGCCATAAAAACCCTTACCTTTGCGGCCACTCCGAGATGCGGGGTGGCCTTTTTTCTCATTTTTTAATTCCAGACGGGTAACTCCTATCTGCCGATGAAACTCACTACCGAAGCAAAACAGACTATTTTCGCAGAAAATAGCCTCTCCAAATCTGCCACCGACACCGGTTCGGCTGAATCGCAAATCGCGTTGTTCACGCACCGCATCAATCACCTGACGGAGCACCTAAAGGTTAACAAAAAAGACTTTTCGACTCGCTTGGGCTTGCTTAAGCTTGTAGGTAAGCGTCGTCGCCTGCTTGACTATCTGCAGCACCGCGAGATTAACCGCTACCGCGCAATTATTAAGGAGTTGGGTATCCGTAAGTAATCCCGCCCATAGGAGCAGGGAGCCCTCTTTAGAGGGTTCCCTGCTCTTTTTTTGACCCCTTTGGTCACTATTTGGGTAGGGTAGTTTGTTTGTATTAAAAAGCCCCCCAAACGATTATAGAGTAAAACAGTGCCGGAGGCCGGCGCTGTTTTTTTGGCTGCTCGCCCGCTGTCGCTTTTCTAAGCAATTTTCCGATGCCTAATTACCACGCTATTACCAAAACTATTACGTTGCCGGACGGTCGGCAGATAACACTTGAAACGGGCAAGTTGGCCAAATTCGCCGATGGGGCGGTAGTGGTACGCCTTGGCGATGCCATGATACTGGCTACGGTAGTCTCGCAGCCTAGCCAGCGCGGGGATGTTGATTTCCTGCCATTGTCAGTTGATTACCAAGAGAAGTTTGGCTCGGCTGGCAAGATCCCTGGTTCATTTCAGCGCCGCGAAGGCCGCTTGTCAGACTATGAAATCCTTGTTAGTCGTCTCGTAGACCGCATTTTGCGTCCTATGTTCCCCAAGGATTATCACTACGAGGTACAGGTGATGATCTCGCTGATTTCAGCTGATAAAGATGTGCAGCCTGATGCACTTGCTGCCTTGGCTGCTTCAGCTGCATTGTCTGTTTCTGATATTCCATTTGCTGGTCCTATCTCGGAAGTACGGGTGGCACGCATCGATGGTAAGCTGCAAATCAACCCCAAAACTTCGGATATTGCCCGTGCCGATATCGACCTCATCGTAGGTGCTACGGCCGATTCGGTGGCAATGGTGGAGGGCGAGATGAATGAAGTGAGCGAGGAAGAAATGGTGCAAGCCATTGCTTACGCTCACGAAGCCATCAAGGAGCAGGTGCGTGTGCAGATGGAACTGGGCGCCGTGGTAGAAAAAGCTGCTGTTAAGCGTGATTATCCAAAATACGAAGAAGATGCCGAGCTGAAGCAGCGTATTACCGAAGCTGTCTATCAGAAAGCTTACACAGTCGCTTACTCGGGCAATACTAGTAAGGCCGGCCGTAAGGAAGGTTTTGGTTCTATTAAGAAGGAACTGCTTGAAACGCTCTTGGCTGAGCAGCCCGAACTGAACATGAAAATGTTCGGTCGCTACCATGCATCTGCGGAAAAGAAAGCGATCCGCGACATGATGATTAAGGAGCGTACTCGCTTAGATGGTCGTAAACTCACGGAAATTCGTCCTATCTGGAGCGAAATCAACTATCTACCGGGTGCTCATGGTTCGGCGTTGTTTACGCGAGGTGAAACTCAGTCCCTGACAACGGTGACTTTAGGCACCAAGCTGGATGAGCAGATCATTGACTCGGCTATGCTATCGGGCTACAGCAAGTTTATGCTGCACTACAACTTCCCGGCCTTCTCGACTGGCGAAGTAAAGCCCAATCGTGGCCCAGGCCGTCGGGAAATTGGCCATGGTAACTTGGCTTTGCGCTCTTTAAAGCGGGTTTTGCCAAGTGAAGAAGAAAATCCCTACACTATTCGCATTGTGTCGGATATTCTAGAGTCAAACGGCTCTTCATCGATGGCTACAGTGTGTGCGGGTTCGCTGGCGCTGATGGATGCAGGCGTGAAAGTTCGTGCTGCAGTATCTGGTATCGCCATGGGCCTTGTTCAAGACAAGGAGACCGGTGAATATGCTGTGTTGTCTGATATTTTGGGTGATGAAGATCACCTGGGCGATATGGACTTTAAGGTGACAGGTACGGAAAAAGGTATCGTGGCTTGCCAAATGGATATCAAAATCCAGGGCTTAAGCAGCGAAATCCTGACTGCTGCTCTTCACCAGGCTCGCGAAGGTCGTCTGCACATCCTAACCGAAATGGCTAAGACTATCAGCCAGCCAGCCGCCGACATGAAGCCACATACTCCACGTTCGCACAAGATGCTGATCGAGAAAGAGTTCATTGGGGCTATTATCGGACCTGGTGGTAAAGTCATTCAGCAGATCCAGAAGGACACCAACGCCACGGTAATTATCGAGGAGAAGGATGAAAAAGGCCACGTAAGCATCTACGCATCGAACCAAGAGGATATGGAAGCAGCCATTGGCCGCATCCGTGCTATTGCAGCTCAGCCAGAAATAGGTGAAACCTACAAAGGTAAAGTTCGCAGCATCCAGCCTTACGGTGCTTTCGTAGAAATTATGCCTGGCAAAGACGGCCTATTACACATTTCAGAAGTAGGCCATGAGCGCCTCAACAGCTTGGAAGGTGTACTGGAAGTTGGTCAGGAAATTGACGTAAAGCTGCTTGATATTGATAAGAAGACCGGCAAATACCGTCTCTCCCGCAAGGCCTTGTTGCCTCGCCCAGAGCGCACGGTTGCTGATAATGGTGAAGCTCAAGCCTAGTCAGTCGAACTTTCGCGGGTACTGGCATGTTGCCCAAAACTAGCCGGTACCCGTAAAAGGTATCAGGAATGTCAAATAACTATCATAATACAACTCTTTCGCGCCCGCAATGAGACAGCTTAAAATCAGCAAGCAAATCACCAACCGCGAAAGCCAGTCGCTGGACAAATACCTCCAAGAGATTGGCAAAGTGGATTTGCTCACCCCCGACGAGGAGGTAACGCTGGCGCAGCGGATTAGGGAAGGCGACCAACAAGCACTGGAAAAGCTTACCAAGGCTAACCTACGCTTCGTGGTATCAGTTGCCAAGCAGTATCAGAACCAGGGCCTATCGCTGGGCGACTTGATCAACGAGGGCAACCTTGGTTTGATTAAGGCGGCTAAGCGCTTTGATGAAACCCGCGGCTTTAAGTTTATTTCTTACGCCGTATGGTGGATTCGTCAGTCCATTCTGCAAGCCTTGGCCGAGCAGTCGCGCATTGTGCGCTTGCCGCTGAACCGGGTTGGTTCCCTCAACAAAATTTCGAAATCTTTCTCTGAACTAGAGCAAAAATTCGAGCGGGAGCCCTCGCCTGAAGAAATTGCCGAAGTGCTGGAACTGACTACCTCTGAGGTAGTAGATACGCTCAAAATATCCGGTCGCCACGTATCCGTAGACGCGCCGTTCGTGCAAGGTGAAGAAAATCGCTTGCTCGACGTGCTAGAAAACGAAGACGAGGAATCGCCTGATACGGGTCTGATGAACGATTCTCTGCGCAAAGAAGTGCAGCGCGCCCTCTCCACGCTAACCAAACGTGAGGCGGACGTGATTACTCTTTATTTCGGCCTAAATGGCGAGCATTCGCTCACTTTGGAAGAAATCGGTGAGAAGTTCAGCTTGACTCGGGAGCGGGTTCGCCAGATCAAAGAGAAGGCTATTCGCCGCTTGCGTCACACGTCGCGCTCCAAAGCTTTGAAGCCTTATCTGGGGTAAACTTTGCCCCCCAGCTTACAAAACCCCAGCCTATTCGTTGGGGTTTTTTGTTACACGTGGTGGTGGCATATCTTCAAATAATAACTGGGGGGCTTTTTTGCTACTATTGCTGTGGCGTTTGAAAAAAAGCTCACGCCAGCACCACATTCACTTTTTATTGCATCTCCGCTTTCACCAGAAATGGAAAATACTAATTCAGAGCACATCAAGTGTTTGATTATAGGTTCGGGACCAGCTGGCTATACAGCAGCTATTTATGCTGCCCGTGCTAACATGCAGCCCGTCATGTATCAAGGTTTGCAGCCTGGCGGACAGCTTACGATTACGAATGATGTCGAGAACTTTCCTGGTTATCCGGATGGGGTGATGGGGCCAGCAATGATGGAAGACTTGAAGAATCAGGCGTCGCGCTTTGGCACTGATGTTCGGTATGGTCTGGCCACGGCAGTGGACTTTTCGGGTCATCCACATCAGGTAACCATTGACGAGCATAAGACCATTACTGCCGATACCGTAATTATAGCTACTGGGGCCTCCGCCAAGTGGCTAGGCCTGGAGTCGGAAGCACGGCTAAATGGATCGGGTGTATCTGCTTGCGCTGTCTGCGATGGTTTCTTTTATCGAGGTAAGGAAGTGGCTATCGTGGGCGCCGGCGACACGGCGGCTGAGGAAGCTACTTATCTAGCAAATCTGTGCTCGAAAGTGTACATGATTGTGCGAAAGGGGGAGATGCGCGCCTCGAAAATTATGCAGAAGCGGGTAATCGATAATCCCAAAATCGAGGTGCTGTGGAATACCGTAACCGACGAAATTCTGGGTGAACATGCTGTAGAGGCCGTGCGCGTTAAGAATACGCTGACGCATGAAACGCGTGAAATCCCGGTTGAGGGATTCTTTGTCGCTATTGGGCATGAGCCCAACTCGAAAATTTTTCAACCATTCTTGCACCACGATGAGCAAGGGTACTTGAAAACGATTCCTGGCTCATCCAAAACTAACGTCGATGGCGTGTTTGCCTGCGGCGATGTGCAAGACTATACCTATCGGCAGGCTGTAACGGCGGCTGGCACAGGATGTATGGCTGCGTTGGACGCTGAGCGCTATTTAGCTGCTTTAGGCGAGCATTAATTGATTATTTAACTTAACAAGCTGTCAAGCCAAGCAAATCATTTTGTTTTGCTTGGCTCGACAGCTTGTTAATTTTTCTGCACGCTCTCCCTTTAAGCTACACACTAGCCACTCCGCATTCACGTTTGGTTGCTTAACTTGCTATCTTGAAAATTGCCCCCTAGGGGGTGAGGAACGCCTCAACGTCATTCGCTTTTGTTGAATTTTTTGAAATATGGGCTACTGCCCCTGTTGATAATTGGGTTGCTGCTTGCGTGGCCCAACTCAGCCCAGGCCCAACGCCGAAAAGCCCCCAGCCAAAAGCTAAAGGTGGCTCAGCGGGCCAGCGGAAGGATTTCTTCCGCATGAAATCGCCGACGATCCGCTACGTGCGGCCTGATACGACCGTGCTGATCAAGACGGAAGATCTGCCTGATGATAATTCGGAAGCAGCCAAATCTATCTTCTTTAATCCTGCTAAAAAGCTGTCGATGGTCAGTGAGGATACTACCTCACTGAACGAAGGCGAGCAGCACATCGTGGAAGTGTCTGATGAGGTTCGCATCGACAGCTCATGGGTGAAAGTAGCTGGCTATTACGCCATCTGGGATACGCGCAACATCAACCCATATCAAGTAGACGGTCGTCGGTTACGTGACACGCTAACGCTGAAACTGGTAGATGCGCCACGAAAGCGCTATGCCAAAATGCCTCTTGAAACGACGCCTACAACCTCTGATTTTGGGTTTCGTGGGAGCCGCTGGCACTACGGCGTTGACTTGGATCTGAATACCGGCGATACTGTGCGCGCAGCCTTCGATGGGGTAGTACGGATCTCGAAATGGGATGGAAGCGGCTACGGTAACTATCTGTTGGTGCGTCATTACAATGGCATCGAAACCCTGTATGGCCACTTAAGCAAATCACTCGTTACGACGGGTACTTTTGTTAAGGCTGGGCAGGTTATCGGGCTGGGGGGCAATACGGGCCGTAGCACGGGCTCGCACCTCCACTATGAGGTGCGCTACGAAGGCAATCCCATCGACCCCGAGCGAATGTATGACTTTCCGGATTACAAGCTGCGCCAAGATAATTTTCAAATAACGTCGGCTTTATTCAACTACTATAGCCGGGCCATACAGAGCCGTTCTCGGTCTAGCTCCACAAGTAGCAGCAAGCCAACCGCAGCACGGCGCATCGTGACGCACAAGATTAGAAGTGGCGACACGCTGTCGGAAATAGCCGATAAATATGGCGTATCAGTTAGTCAGATCAAACGGCTGAATGGCGGCACATCAACCTTGCGTATCGGTCGTACGTTGCGTATTAAATAGGCTGCCTATTTGAATTCTTCAGTGGCTTAGCCGGTAAAGCGCTGGTTGTTTGCTTAGTAGCAAACAACTTGCATTTACTGGCTAAGTCATTTGACGTTTTAACCATCCATTGAACATGAAATTAGATATTCTGGCCATCGCCGCCCACCCCGACGATGCAGAAATGTCCTGTGCCGGCACCTTATTAGCCGCCGCTGCCCAAGGCAAAAAGATAGGAATTGTAGACTTAACGCGAGGAGAGCTAGGTACGCGTGGGACGCCTGAAATACGGGCCGCAGAGGCGGCGGCAGCTTCAAAGATTATGGGTTTGCACGCGCGCGCGAATCTAGGCTTGGCAGATGGCTTTTTTTATAACGACCGGGAACACCAATTGCCAATCATTGCTGCCGTGCGCCGCTATCAACCCGATATTGTACTGCTGAACGCTATCCACGACCGCCACCCCGACCACGGTCGGGGTTCCCAATTAGCCTCCGAATCGTGCTTTCTATCAGGGCTGAAAATGATAGAAACCTTGGACGAAAACGGTGAGCCCCAAGCAGCCTGGCGACCACGCCTCGTGTATCATTACATCCAGGACCGGCAGATTGCCCCCGATTTTGTGGTCGATATATCGGACTTCTGGGACAAGAAATGGGAGGCAATTCAGGCGTTTAAAAGTCAGTTTTTCGATGCCAATAGTACCGAACCCGTTACTTACTTGTCTACGCCTGCTTTTTCTAAGTTTATGGAAGCGCGCGCGCGTGAGTTCGGCCATTTGATAGGAGTAGAGTTCGGTGAAGGCTTCACCCGCGAGCGGACACTGGGCGTGCGGCAGTTATCAGATTTGGTATAACGCGGCTGAGACTTCGATTCTCTTACCCTTCATAAGCACAACAAAAAAGCCCAGCCGATTCAGCTGGGCTTTTTTGTTGTGCTTAAACCTGAGTTGTATTACCGCACTCCTAATCGGTTCCGTTTCCACCCCGAACCCGTTCCGGAAGCTTCCGTTGCGGCAGTAGCTACTGGCGCTTTCTTCTGGGTGAGCAGCATAGCGCCGAGTACGGCGGCTAACCTGGTGATTTCCGCTTCGTCATCTGTTTTGAGGGACAAATCGGCGGGCGTGAAATGGTCGCGGATAAAATTTGTGTCAAAATTGCCCCCCACGAAGGCTGGGTGCTGAAGTACATAGCGGCCAAACGAAAGCGTAGTTTCGATGCCCGTAATCTGGTACTCGTCGATGGCGCGGAGCATGCGGGCAATAGCTTCCGCACGGTCTTTACCAAAGGTGATGAGCTTGGCAATCATGGGGTCGTAATAGATTGGAATGTCCATGCCCTGCTCAAAGCCGTCGTCGACCCGCACACCGGGGCCCTGGGGACGCACATAGGTAGTGAGCGTACCAATGTCGGGCAAAAAGTTGTTAGCTGGGTCTTCGGCGTACACACGCAGTTCGAGGGCGTGGCCGGTTATGGTTAGATCGGTCTGCTGGAAGGGGAGAGACTCGCCCTGTGCCACCCGAATTTGTTCTTTTACGAGGTCAAGCCCAGTAATTTGCTCCGTTACAGGGTGCTCTACTTGGAGGCGAGTATTCATCTCCAGAAAATAGAAATTATGGTTCTCGTCGAGCAGAAATTCTACTGTGCCCGCTCCAGTGTAGTTGCAGGCACGCGCTACATCAACGGCCGCGCGGCCCATTCTTTCGCGTAGCTCGGGCGTAAGCACTGAGGATGGTGCTTCCTCAATTACCTTCTGATGGCGACGCTGTATGCTGCATTCGCGCTCAAACAGGTGCACAATATTGCCGTGCTCGTCACCCAGCACCTGAATTTCAATGTGGCGGGGCGACCCGATATACTTCTCAATAAAGACGGCACCATCGCCAAAGGCACTGGTAGCTTCCGATACGGCCAGCTGCATTTGCTCCTCAAACTCATTCTCGGCATTCACGATGCGCATGCCCTTGCCACCACCACCCGCAGATGCTTTAATAAGAATAGGAAAGCTAACTTGACGAGCTACTACTTTGGCCGCTTCCACATCCGTGATGGCCTCCTCGGTACCGGGCACCATCGGGATGTTGAAATTGGCCACGGCGGCTTTGGCCGCCAGCTTAGAGCCCATCAGTTCCATGGCTTCCGGTGAGGGACCTACGAAGATTAGGCCCGCCTCCTTGACCTTTCGAGCAAAGGCGGCATTCTCGCTTAGAAAGCCGTAGCCAGGGTGAATGGCATCTACGCCAAGCTGGCGGCACACTTCCAAAATCTTGTCGCCGCGCAGGTAGCTCTCGCTCGATTGGGGGCCACCCACGCACACAGCCTCATCGGCATAGCGCACGTGCAGGGCCTGGCGGTCGGCTTCACTATAGATTGCTACGGTCTGGATGCCCATCTCGCGGGCCGAGCGCAATACGCGGAGTGCGATTTCGCCCCGGTTGGCGACCAGTAGTTTTTTGATTTGCTTCATGAAGTGGGGTGGGATTTGGCTCGTAATAGTAAGGGGCTGCCAGCTTAGACGGATAATAAAGTCAGTTTTTTGTGCTATACTGGAAACTGACAAGGCAGGATTTACCGCTAACTTAGCCCAAAGAAACACCATTCTGTCGGCTCGGAGAAGTGCTGGGGGGCATTTTTGTGCTGCTCTAGCCAAGTAGAAAGCCGCGTCTTTGGCAGTTACCTCCGTGAATTGCCATAACTTTGCACAAACCCGGTGGTTGTGCCCAGTATGCTACTGCCGTATTCGTTTCACATTTAATTTATTCCTCCGTGGATCTTTTCGAGAAGATTGCTTCCAACCGCGGCCCATTGGGCAGCCACTCGCATTACGCGCACGGCTACTTTACCTTTCCCAAGCTAGAAGGCGAAATCAAGCCCCGCATGATTTTCCGCGGGAAGGAAGTGCTCACCTGGAGCCTCAATAACTACCTAGGACTAGCCAATCACCCGGAGGTGCGCCGAGTAGATGGCGAATCGGCCGTTGAGTGGGGCATGGGCACGCCCATGGGTGCTCGTATTATGAGTGGCAACTCCAACCTGCACGAGCAGCTGGAGGCTGAACTGGCCGACTTCGTGAAGAAGCCCGATGCATTGCTGCTCAACTTTGGTTATCAAGGCATCGTGTCTATCATCGATGCCGTGGTGAACCGCCACGATGTGATTGTGTACGACGCCGAGTCGCATGCCTGCATCATTGATGGAGTACGGTTGCACCAGGGCAAGCGCTTTGTGTATCCGCACAATGATATGGAAAGCTTGGAGAAGCAGCTACAGCGGGCTACCCGCATGGTGGGCGAAACCGGCGGCGGTATTCTCGTAATTACCGAGGGCGTGTTCGGCATGTCGGGTAACCAGGGCAACCTGCGTGAAGTGGTTGCGCTGAAGGAGAAATACCAGTTCCGGTTGCTCGTTGACGATGCGCACGGATTCGGCACAATGGGCGCTACAGGCGCTGGAGCGGGCGAAGAACAGGGCGTTCAGGACGGCATTGATCTTTATTTTTCAACGTTTGCGAAGAGCATGGCGAGCATCGGAGCCTTCGTAGCGGGCCCTGAGAGCGTAATTGAATATTTGCGATACAATATGCGTAGCCAGATTTTCGCCAAATCGTTGCCTATGCCGCTTGTAGTGGGTGCAATGAAGCGTTTGGAGCTCCTGCGCACCCAGCCGGAGCTGAAAGAAAATCTCTGGACCGTAGTGAGAGCTTTGCAGAGTGGTTTGCGCGAAAAGGGCTTCAATATCGGTACTACGCAGTCGCCAGTGACTCCTGTGTTTCTGAGCGGTGAGATACCCGATGCAACCCAAATAACCTTCGATTTACGCGAAAATCACGGTATTTTCTGCTCTATCGTGGTGTATCCGGTAGTTCCAAAGGGCGTAATTATGCTCCGCCTGATCCCAACGGCTGTGCATACGTTGGAAGACGTGCGCCAGACCATTACAGCCTTTGAAGCGGTAGCGGAAAAGCTCAATAAGGGCCTATATTCCAAGACAACTGCATCGGTGCAAGCCTAGTCATTTTAGCAAATAAGAGAATAATAAACGCCGACAGCCTTACGGGTTGTCGGCGTTATTTTTTGTATTATATTGATGTGAGTTCGTCTGTATTTGGGGTTTGGTTTGGGTGTATGAGGGGTAAAAATCGCCTTGGTAAGCGTTAGGGGGCGTTTTAGAAAAAAAATAGAAATATTGCTTGTATTTGAAATCCCTGTATATTAGAGCCAGTCAACAACAACCTTTCTTCCCCATAAACCCATTTCCAATGAACAATTTTAGCAAGCTCAAGGACCTAGTAATGTCACTCGAGGGTGACTTCGACAAGTTTTACGACAAGCAGAACTCGGCCGCCGGTACCCGCGTGCGCAAAGGCATGCAGGAGTTGAAGAACATGGCCCAAGAGATTCGCACGGAAGTGCAGAACATGAAGAACACTGGTGGTGAGGCAGCCAAAGCCGCTCCAACTGCTAAGAAAGCCGCTCCAGCTGCTGCCAAGAAAGCTGCTCCAGCAAAGAAGAAGTAATTCAGCGTATTCGGACTCTTCGGATTCCGGATATGCTAGTGCTTAAAAGCCCCTCAGATAGTCTCTGGGGGCTTTTTTATTTACCGTAAGAGTTTAAATGGATTGTCAGGGGGAGGATTTGCCGACGAATGCGTATGTCTGTTCCCTAGCATTAGGTGGTGTATACAACAGTTTAGATATTGCGGCATTATCTACTGGCTTAAGCTACCTGATATGCCTACTAAACACACGTTGCCTCTGTGGATCGGTGCTTGGCTCCTGTTCTACGGCGGTGTGCTGCCTTACACGGTGCCCTTGTTTCTTGACTGGCTTAGCCGCCCTTCCGACTGGTGGTTGGGTTGGGGAGTCATAGGGCTTTCGGTGCTGGCTATGAGCGTAGCTTTCTCGGTTTATCAGGCCGCGCGTGCCCTTGTCCGCTTCTTATCGCATTCATCTTCTACTCCACCATCTTCCTTTAATGACCGATCTTCTACAAAATTCTAACCGCCGCTGGCTTAAGCCTGTCGTTTTTGGCAGCTTATTATTAGTAGCGACCATTGCAGGCTGCAGCCTGATCAAAGTAGAGCGCATCGACGCCGGCAATGTGGGTATTAAAGTAAACCTTGCGGGCTCCTCCCGAGGCGTTGACGATATCACCTACACGACGGGTTGGGTGTTTTATACGCCGTTGAGCACCGCCGTGTACGAGTTTCCGGTGTATACCCAACACAAGGAATACGAAGAGTTTGAAGTGCAGAGTAAGGACGGCTCGGGCTTTGGCGTGGCGCCCAGCCTCAACTATTTTATCCAGTCGGATAAGGTGGATGACATCTTCCGGCAGTATCGGCGGCCATTGCCTGATATTGAAGACGGTTTTCTGAAAACAGCCGTGTACGAGGCCTACCGCGTCGCTACCAACCGCTACACCGCCGACAGCCTCATCAGCAACCGGGGCAGCTACGAGGCGCAAGTGAAGGCTAACCTCGTAAGTCAGCTCCAGACTATGGGCTTCACCGTGCAGCAAATTACTACCAAGTTGGAGCCACCAGCTAGCCTGAAAGCCGCTATTGACGCTAAGAATACAGCGGTGCAAACGGGTCTGCAAACGGAGAACCGGATTCGGCAGGCGGAAGCGCAGGCACGAATTAATATCGCGGAGGCTGAAGGCCGGGCCAAATCAATTCGCATTGCGGCCGACGCCCAAGCTTATGCCAACGAAAAGCAGCAACAGTCACTCACGCCGCTGCTGGTACAAATGCGCTGGATTGAGGCCTGGGAAAAGGGTGGAAGCGCCGTGCCGGCTTATACTTCGGGTAGCGGTGGCAGCGGTAGCCAGTTCCTACTGCAACTGCCTGCTGGAACGGCAGGTAAATAATTCGTAGTACTTAATATGTAAAAAAGCCCCCAGATGATTACTGGGGGCTTTTTTGTGCTGGTAGAAATAGTTCTTCGGTCTACATACGAAGCAAACCTGAGTAGATCACTGTCCTAGACCAAAGCAATGAGGAAGTAGTTCTTCTTGCCTTTCTGGGCCACCAGATACTTATTCTGCAACAAAGGAAGCTCCGATACAGATTGATCAGCAGCGGCTACTTTCTGCCGGTTTAGGCTCACGCCGCCACCCTGAATCATCTTTTTAACCTCGCTTTTGGAAGGAAAGATTTGATACTGCGTGGCTTCACTGAGCAAATCGGCTACTAGTAGGCTGCTGGCTTGCTCACGCGACACCTCCAGGCGAGGTACGCCGGCGAATACGTCGAGCAATGTAGCTTCGTCGAGGCGCTGCAAATCTTCCAGTTCACCTTTGCCGAAGAGGATTTCGGAGGCAGCAACGGCGGCCTCGTAGGCCTCAAGGGAATGCACGCGGATGGTTACATCTTTGGCCAATGCTTTTTGCAGAATGCGCTGGTGCGGGGCTGGGGCATGCTGGGTTTCCAGCTCCAGAATTTCGGCCTCGCTGAGCAGGGTGAATACCCGAATAAGGCGGCTGGTGTCGGCGTCGGCGGCATTAAGCCAGAACTGGTAGAACTGGTAGGGCGAGGTCATCTGCGGGGAAAGCCAAACGTTGCCGCCTTCCGACTTGCCAAACTTGGTGCCATCGGCCTTGGTGACTAACGGGCAGGTTAGCGCGAAAGCCTTGCCACCATCAAGGCGACGGATAAGCTCAGTCCCGGTGGTGATGTTGCCCCACTGGTCGGAGCCGCCCATCTGCAGGGTGCAGTTCAGGGTTTTATACAGATGACTAAAGTCGTAGCCCTGCAACAGTTGATAGCTGAACTCGGTGTAGGAAAGACCATCGGCGCGCTGCTCGCCTTCGGCCTCTGGAGTGCCTAGGCGGCGCTTCACTGAGTCTTTGGCCATCATGTAGTTCACGGTAATGTGCTTGCCTACATCGCGCAGGAATTGCAGGAAGCCAATCTCCTTAAACCAGTCGTAATTATTGACCACCACGGCTCCGGTGGGGCTGTCATTAAACTCTAGGAATTTTTCCAACTGCGCCCGTATCCCAGCCTGGTTGCCCCGCAGCGTGTCTTCGTTCAACAGGTTGCGCTCTGCCGACTTACCCGATGGGTCGCCAATCATGCCGGTGGCGCCGCCTACCAGTGCTACCGGTCGGTGCCCGGCGCGCTGCAAATGCACCAGCAGCATAATGGTGGCCAAGTTGCCAATGTGCAGGGAAGCCGCCGTGGGATCGAAGCCAATATAGCCGCTGATGGGCTGATTTTCGGCTAGATGCTCAGCGGTGCCGGGCATGGTATCGTGCAGCATTCCGCGCCAGCGGAGTTCGTCGAGTAGGTTCAAAGCAAGAAAAAGTTTTGTCTGTTATAATGTCAAATGATGGCAGTTTGCCAACATTCAACCATTTCTGAGGCAAAGGTAAGCGGTGGGGCGCGTCGTAGCTTTACCTTTGCCGGGCTTAGAAGTAAAAGTGTTTAAGCAATAGTTAAACCCGACATTTGACCGAAGTGCCCAACTTCAGCCCCGACGAGATCTTAAAGCAGCTCCAGCAGCGGCAGTATGCGCCCATTTATTTCCTGCAAGGGGAGGAGCCCTATTACATTGATCTGATTGCCGACATCATCGAGAAAAGCGTGATGCCGGAGCATGAGCGCGGCTTCAACCAAGTGGTGCTCTATGGCAAGGATGTGGACACGGCCACTATTCTGGGGCAGGCGCGGCGCTTTCCGATGATGGCAGAGCGCTCGGTGGTCATTGTGAAGGAAGCGCAGTCGGTAGCCGACTTGGAGCGGGAGAGCAGCTATCCGTTTTTTGAGGCTTACCTGAAAAATCCGCTTGCCAGCACCGTCCTCGTATTTTGCTACAAGCATAAAACCCTGGACGGCCGCAAGGCGCTGGCCAAAGCGATGACCAAGCACGCGGCGGTGCTGACCAGCAAAAAGCTCTACGATAACCAAGTTGCGCCCTGGCTCACAAGCTACGTGCGCAGTAAACAGCAGCAAATTGCCCCCCAGGCCGTGGCGATGCTCAGTGAATACATTGGGCCCGACTTGGGGCGGCTGACCAATGAAATCGACAAGCTTTTGCTCAACGTGAAGCCCGGCCAGGCCATCGACGAGGACTTGGTACAGCGCCTGGTGGGCATCAGCAAAGACTACAACATCTTCGAGTTGCAGCGGGCTCTGGTGCAGCGCGATGTGCTGAAGGCCAACCGAATTCTGCATTACTTCGAGGCGAATCCGAAAGCCAATCCAATTATTCCTAACCTGACACTGCTGTTTGGCTTTTTTACCAAACTGCTCGTGCTGCACCAGATTGGCAATCCCTCGGACGCCGACTTTAAAAAGCTGGGTATGGTCAACACCTTTCAGCAGAAAGATGCGCAACTGGCAATGCGCAACTATAGCTTTCAGCGCACGCGCGACATCATTCATCTGCTGCGCCGCGCCGATGCGCAGAGCAAGGGCATCGAGTCGGGCTCGATGACGGAAGGAGAGATTTTGCGCGAGCTAGTATTTCTGATGCTACACCCTGTGCCACTGAGTGCCATAGTAGGCTAAAGGCATAATGGTTATATAGTTAGATAGTAACGAGTCTGCTGTTCAGTTTAAACCTTAGATTTGCCCCCAAGGAGTCACTTTCAAGGGAAACAACAATCCTTAATTTATCCCAACATCTATAATTAGGTATTTGCGTGGAGAAGCTACCGTGTATCCTTTTAGTGGACGATGACCCCGTTAACAACTTTCTCAATCAGCGGCTGCTGGAAGATTTAGCCATTGCCGATCAGCTAATGGTGGCGCTTAATGGGCAGGAGGCTTTTGCTCTACTGGAGCAGCACTGCCCCGATGCTGCCTGTCCGGCCCTGATTCTGTTGGACGTGAATATGCCCGTGATGAACGGCTTCGAGTTTTTGTTTTCCTACCAGCAACTGCCGCTGGAGCGAAAAGAGGCCATTGTTATCATTATGCTGACTACGTCTGTAAATTCTCAGGATGTAGAACGAGGGCAGCAGCTCCATGTAGCGGACTTTCTGACTAAACCGCTGACCAAAGAGAAAGTGAGGGATATGCTCAGCAAACACTTTGGGTGGCAGTTGACGGAGGGCGAAACGAAGCACCGCAGCTAAACAATTGGCTTGTGGATTGCCATAGTAGACTTTCTTGCCTTTTGCATGTAACGGCTGCAGCAAAGGCGGACATTCTATTATCTGTTTACTACTTGGATTGTGACTCGTAACTCACTTTTAGGCTTGCTTGGGATTACTCTGCTTACCTTTTTAGGGGCCTTCATGTTGGGAAGATGGACGCGGCCCACCCGGACTCAGGATACACGTAGGGTAAATGCCGCTGCGGGAGCCTACGCGGCGGAGCTGTCGGAGGCAAGCGAAAGAGAAGCGGGCCGACTGCTGGCAGCCATGCGCACGGAAGCCTACGAGGAGGAGGAAAGCGACGAAGAACAGGCACTTAACGCGCCAACGGCCGCGAAAAAGCTAAGTGCTACCCTTAATTCTCGTTCAAACAAGCTAAATAATAAGTTACCGCTCGCATCTGCTGCGTCGGCTAACCTACCTGATACAATGCAGCAAGCTGCCGCTTCGGTTGGAGCAGCGAATACGCCCCCTGATTCAGCTTTGGCTGCGGAAAGTATTACGCCCAAAACGGTTGTAGCTAAAGACGTTGTAGCCATGGAAGAACGCCAGAACTATGCTGCCCAACTACCGAATGTTCTGCTGCAAAAAGGGGTAGAGGCCAAGGTTAGCGTGGTAGGAGAGCAGGCCGACGTCATCATTATGTCGTCGCCATCCTTTGATGCTCAGAGCAAGGATTCGGTCATAAAGCAGGTGTGTATCGACCTCAAAGCTTTAGGCTTTAAACGCGTGCACATCACCGACGGGAAAGACTATACTATGCATTTTGGCTTGTAAAAAAGCCCCCCAGCAGGCTTAGAAACCCTGCTGCTTAAGGCTAACTTCCGAAATGTCTTCTTGAGTCGCGATAAGTCGGGCCAGGCTGCGGGGCAGTAGCCACCGCGCCGGCATCTATACCAAAAAAGCCCCCCAGCGCGTTGCCAAGGTGCGAGAATGCCTTTTCTGTGCAACCTCCACCACTTTTTCGCTACTTTTGGCCACTCCCGGGCCCGCAGTGCCCTTTCTTGTAACGCCCCGCAATGAAGTTATTTCCCCGCTTGGCGCTGGCCGCCACGCTTAGCACGGCGGCCCCACTGGTGGCCGCAGCCCAGCAAACCCAGGTTTTTGCCGCCGACGAGCGCCATTTCCAGGAAGGCCTTGAACTCTTTGACCGTGGCAAGTATGGCGCCGCGCAGCAGTCTTTTCAGCGCTACCTCGACCTTACGCAACGTCGGACCGGTGAACAGCGCGACCGCACCACCGACGCCGAATACTACTATGCCGTCTCGGGGCTCTACCTATTTCACCCCGACGCCGAAGACCGGATTCTAGCGTTTGCAGCCAACAATCCGGCTCACCCAAAGGCCGCTGAAGCATTTTTTCAGCTCGGCAAGTTTTACTTCGACAAGAAGAACTACGCCAAGGCCGCAGAGTATATGCAGCGCGTCGGGCCCGATAACCTGACCCTGGAGCAGCGCGAAGAATCGGAGTTTAAGCTGGCCTATAGCTACTTCGCCCAGAAGGAGTTTGATAAGGCGCGTTTGCTGTTCGACCGCACCAAGCAAGGCAGCTCTGAGTATCGCTACGCCAGCAGCTACTACGCGGGCTATCTAGCCTTCCGTGCTGGCGACTTTGCCGGTGCCCGCCGCGATTTGGCGGTTGCGGAGGAGAGCGACGGCTACCGCCTCGTGGTGCCGGCCGTTATGACCCAGATTTATTACAAAGAGGGTGATTTTGATGGTCTGATTGCCTATGGCTCGAAGGCAGTGGCCCAAACCCCGCCGCCCCAGGGCGCGGATGAGATTCAGCTGCTCGTGGGCGATGCTTACTACCAGAAAAGTGACTTCCAAAGTGCGGCTGAATACTTCAACCGTTACGCTGCTGGTCGCAAGAAGATGGACCCGACGGTGCAGTATAAAATTGGGTACGCCAACTATAAGATGGGCGACTTCAAGGGAGCTGTAAATAGCCTGAAAGGAGTAGCTGCCCGCAAGGACTCATTGGGCCAGAACGCGGCCTATCATATGGGACTGAGCTACCTGCAACTTAAGCAGAATCAGCCTGCCCTGAATGCTTTCGATGCGGCCCGCAATGCCACCTTCGACCGCAATATCACGGAGAATGCGACCATTAAATACGCGCAGATAAACTATCAGTTGGGGAATGGCCGGGAGGTAATTACCTCCCTAAAGGATTTCAACAAGAAGTTTCCAGGCTCCAAGAATGCGGCCGCCGCTGATGACATTTTGAGTGAGAGTTTTCTCAACTCATCTGATTACGCCCAGGCCATCACCTACCTCGAAGGGCTTGATAACCGTAGTAGCCGCCTGAACGCGACTTATCAGCGCGTGACGTATCTACAAGCCGCCACGCTGTATAATAACAGTAAGTTCAATGAGGCCCTGCCCTTGCTGGATAAGTCGCTCAAATATCCTCAGGACGATGCGCTGCGTGCCGCGGCCCAGGTTTTGCGCGGTGAGATTTATAGTATCGGACAAAAATACCCGGAAGCCATTCAGAGCTACACGGCTGCCGCTCGCACGGCTCGCTCCGGTAGCGCAGCCGATACGGACTTTGATCAGAAAGCTCGCTATGGGTTGGGCTATGCTTATTATAACACGAAGCAGTATGATCGGGCGCGGCCGCAGTTTCAGGCTTATCTGAAGGATGCCGAAACTCGCCAGCCTGCCAACGACCCCAACTATTACGACGTAACCCTGCGCTTGGCCGACACTTACTATGTGGCTAAAGACTACAAGCAAGCCCTGACCGGCTACGACAAGGTAATTGCTTCAAATGCGCCTGACAAGGACTATGCATATTACCAGAAGAGCGTAACGCTCGGTCTGCTCGGTCGGCAGTCGGAGGCTACCAACACACTAAATACGCTACTCAAAACTGCCCCCCAGTCGCGCTACGCCGATAATGCCGTATTTCAGCAAGCTCAGTTTGAGTTCGAAGCGGGTAATTTTCAGCCAGCCGTTGATGGGTTCTCACGCCTGATTCGGGCCCGGCCAAATAGCGCCCTGATTCCGCAGGCGTTGCAGAAGCGAGGCGTAGCCTATGCCAACCTCGGCCAGCACGACAAGGCGGTGGCCGACTTCCGTCAGGTGTTGGAACGGTATCCGCGCACCAAGTCGGCCACAAATGCACTGTCGGGCTTGCAGGAAAGCTTAGCTGCTTTGGGCAAGACCGAAGAATTTGACCAAGCGCTGGGGCAATACAAGCAGCAGAATCCACAGAGTGGGGCTACGGAAAGCGTAGAGTTTGAAGCGGCCAAGTCGCTGTATACTGCTGAGAAATACGCTCAGGCTATTCCGAGACTGGAATCTTACTTGAAGCAGTACCCTAATACATCGTTGGCCGCTGATGGCCGTTATTTCCTCAGTGATTCGTATCTGAAAACCGGCAAGCAAGCCGAGGGCCTTGCTGGATTAAAGAATGTGGTAACCGAAGGCAAAAGCGAGTTTGTGAACCGGGCGGCGGGCCGCATCGCTGACTTGGAGTTTGCCAATAAGAATTACCCAGAGGCTATCAAGTACTACACGCGTCTGCGGGAGGTGTCGCAGAACAAGCGGGAAGTCGCTGACGCTGGCATCGGGCTGATGCGGAGCTACTACGAGAGCGGCGACTATGAAGGTACCCGCCGGGTTGCTCAAGATCTGCGGGCGTTGGGTAGCGCTTCCTTGAACGCGACCAATGCGGCGCTGCTTTATCTGGGCAAAGCCAGCTACAAAGCCGGCAACCTTGATCAAGCCATTCCCGAGCTAACGACTGCCGCCAGTACAGCCACAGATGAAAACGGAGCTGAGGCGCAGTACCTATTGGCCCAAGTATTATTCGACCAGAAGAAATACCCAGAGGCGTTAGATGCTGCATACAAAACCAATGCTTCTAAATACGAAATATGGCAGGGCAGGGGTTTCCTGCTGATCGCCGACATTTACGCGTTGCAGGGCGATAATTTCCAGGCACGTGCCACGCTGAATTCTATCATCGATAACAAATTTCCGGTGGCAGAAATCATCGAAGGTGCGAAGCAGCGACTAGCTGCTCTGCCTGCCGATGGAGGAACACCTGCGCCCGCTACTAGCACTCCCAAGCCTGCAACAACCCCGCCTGCGGGCACAAAAACATCGCCCGCCAAGCCAGCTTCGCCCGCGGCTCGCCGGGCTGCTGCGCGCCAGTCTTTGCAGCCAACTCAGACGCAACCAACTGACACTACAGCTTCCCCGGTACCTGTGGAAGAGTAAAATAGAGTTGGTTTCATTGAAAAGATAAATAATTGATTAATAATTGGTTGTATAAGTTTATCTAAACGTAAACTTATATTATACTCAACTCCGTTGCTATGACGCTTCGCTCGCCTTATTCCCTGGCTCTGGCCACATTGCTGGCCGTGGCCGCGCCCCGATTCTTGTGGGCGCAGCAGCGGCCGGGGGCAAAATTGAAGACGCTGAAATTGAAATTGTAAAGGAGCGCGTGAATGAACTGCCTGAGGCGACGCGCAACTTTGATAAGATCAAAGTGGAGGCGCCTACTCCGCAGGCTCAAGCCGTGCAGTACACCTATCCCGACTTCCGGCTGCCTGCTGATCGGCTTAATCCATCGGTGCGGGTGCTCACTATCAAGCAGGAAGAATTAGCCCCCCAGACCGGCAATTACCTGAAAGGAGCGCTGGGCAACTACGGGACCATCTACGGCAAAGCTTACTTGCACAACACGCGTAGTGAGGCCGCTTCTTATGGCCTCGACTTCAGCCACATTTCTTCCTCGCGCGGCCCCGTTGACCGCAAGAACTCCAGCCTCAGCCAAACCAGTCTAGGCCTGAATGGCGAAACTTATAGTGGCACGACCGCGCTAGGCGCAAAGATTGATTTGGGTCGGGAACGGTATAATTTTTACGGCTACAACCGGGAGACCCAGAATTTGCCCCCCGATGTCGATGACATCAAGCAAGTGTTCACGCGCGCCGCAGCCAAGGTGTATGCCCGCAACCGCGCTACGGATGCGGCTCTCCAGTATGACCTGGGTGTAGGCTTTAATTATTGGAAAGACCGGTTTGCCGCTAGCGAAAGCAACTTTAATGTTGCGCTTCGTTCGGGGTATGCGCTAGGTGAAAAAGGGCGTATCGCTTTAAATGGTGATGTTTCCTTTATTTCTCATAAAGACGCGATAGGCACTACTAGTCGGCCGTTTGTGCAGGTTACACCAGCTTTTGAAGCTGACCTGAACCGGCTGGCCGTATCGGTGGGTGCTACGCTCGGCTACACCGGCGATACTATCGGGACGGCTTCGCAATTCAATGTGTATCCGGCAATTCGCTTGGGTTACACCGTAGCCGAGGATAAGTTCGTGGTGTTTGGCGGCTTGGGTGGGGCGTTGCAACGCGTAACCATGTACGACCTAACTACCGAAAATCCTTGGCTGGCTCCCAACCAGCGGGTGGCGGATACGCACCGTGGCCCCACTATTTATGGCGGCTTCACGGCGACCCCCGCCCGTGGTCTGTCGGTAAGCGCCAAAGTTACGGCCGCTAACGACCGCAACTTGTATTTCTACGCTAATAGCCCCACCGATACTTCCCGCTTTGATTTGGTCTACGACCGCAAATCAACTCAATTAGTCAACGTGCACGGGGAAGTGATTTATAATGCCGCTGAGCAGTTTCGGTTGGGAGTGAAGGCTGATTACAACGGGTATAACACGAAGACCTTGGCCGAAGCCTTTCACCGTCCAGCTTTTCAGTCAGTACTGTTTGGAACGTACAACGTTGGCGATAAGCTCCTGTTAGGGGCAGAGTTATATACGTATAGCTCTAGTTTCGGAGTAGGATATAAGCCCGGCGGGATTGCTGATGACTTGGTGCAAGTGGTGCGCCCTACGGACACGGTGGTAGATTTGAACCTGCGTGGTGATTATCGTTTCTCGGAAAATCTGTCAATCTTTGCTTTAGGCAACAATTTGCTGGGCCGCAAGTACGAGCGTTTCCTGAACTACCCGGTGAAGGGCATCAACGTACTGGCGGGCGTGACCTATGACTTTTAATTTTTTACTGCGCTGATGTACATGAATGGAATAGGATATTCCGGAGCCTACCTGCAGAGCGTAAGGCGTTAACAGCAGCAAGCGCAGTAAAGATTAACGCACCACAAACACAACCGACTTTGCCGATCTCCAACCATATTCTCAGCTTACTTCGGGACCACGATTGCGTGATTATTCCCGGTTTCGGCGGACTCATCGCCGATTATGCGCCGGCTCGGATTCACCCGGTGCGCCACACTCTCACTCCACCAACCAAGACTGTCGCCTTCAATGGCGCTCTTACCCGCAACGATGGGTTGCTGGTGGATGCGCTCAGTCATGCACTGCGCGTGCCTGCTTCGGAAGCCCGTCAGATGGTGCGCAACGCAGTGGCTAATCTGCAGGCGGAGCTGGACAGTGCGCAGCGCACCGAACTGCCTGGGATTGGAGTGTTTCGTCGCGCTGTTGGGAGGGGGTTGGAGTTTGAGTACACAGGCACGCAAAATCTGCTTTCAGCCAGCTACGGTTTGCCTGAATTGGTGTCGCGGCCAGTGCGGGCAACGGATGCATTGCTTGCTCGCGAGCGGCAGCCTACCGCGCCGCAACTCACGGTAGCAGGCCGTTCGCGCCGGGCAGCTCGGGTGTTTAACGTAGCCGCCGCTACCGTTCTCACCGGCTTGATGCTGTCGGCTGGGTATCTGTTTGCGCTGCGTTTGGGTCATTTGCCCGACAGCGTACGGGCCGTGCCAGCTTCGTGGGTAGCGCAGGAGCAAAAAATGCCCCCCAGCACTACTAAATCGCAATCCAGAGCCACACAGCAAGCTACGTTGGCTAATCATGGTTGGAGTGAAGAGTTCGTGCCCGATGGCGCGGCCGATGCTACCGATGCGGTTGCACTAAACACAACCGAAGGAGCGGAGTGGGATAAAGCAAAGTCGACAGCTTCACCTGCCTTAACCACAGATTCGGCAGGAAAATCCGTAGTAGAGACTGTTGCAAAGCCGGTAACCCCAACAAAGCCAACGGAGGTAGCCAAACCGATAGCCTCCTCGGTACCAGCTGCTGCCCCAGCGCCAGTAGCCAAAGCTACCACAACGGCGACACCTGCTACAGCCGCTTTAACGCCTACAATTAAAACTCGAACAGGTCGTTTCTATGTGGTAGCTGGTAGCTTCGACACTCCTCGGAGCGTGGAGAAAGCCCGCGCCGCTTTGGCCCGCAAAAACCGTCCTGCACAGATCTTGTGGCCAGTTCGTCCGACGCGTGCGTCTGCTGGCAGCCGTTTCTACCGCCTCACTGTAGGTGAATTTGCTGATCGTGCTTCGGCCGACCGCAGCCTCTCTCAATTACGCAAACAATACGGCTCAGCACTCTGGGTTCTTAAGTACTAAAATGACATCGTTGCTCCTGCAAATTACCACCACTGCTCCCCTCGATACTGCGGCTGTTGCCGCCAATGCTGCGGCCAATGCAGCTGCTCCCGAGCTTTCCCTGATTGATTTGGTGTTGCAAGGTGGATGGGTAATGATTCCCATTTTCATTCTTTTCTCAATCTCGATTTTCATCATTCTGGAGCGCTACATCACTATTCGAAAAGCCACCAGTAACCCCGACTCGTTCATGGGGGGCATTCGGGGCTGATGGTGAAAGGTGATTTGCAGGGGGCCAAAATGCTTTGCGCTCAAAATGCTTCTCCCTTAGCCCGCATGATTGAGAAGGGTATTCGCCGCATTGGCTTGCCCCTGAAAGACATCGAAACCAGCGTCGAGAATGTCGGCAAAATCGAGATTGCCCGTTTAGAAAAGAACATCAGCATATTGGGTATCATTGCCGGTATTGCGCCCATGCTTGGTTTCGTGGGTACCATTATTGGTGTAATCAAGATTTTCTACGCCATCAGCACCACCGGCGACTTCGGTATCGCCCAGATTTCGGGCGGTTTGTACACCAAGATGGTAACCTCAGCAGCTGGTCTTATCGTCGGTATTATTGCCCACGTCGGCTACCACTGGCTCAGCATCATGGTTGAGCGTCTGGTTTTCCGTATGGAAAACTCGGCCATTGAGTTCATGGATATCCTGCAGGACAATTAATTCTTGAGTTGCCAACTCTTGAAGTCTGAAGCCTTTTGAGGCTCGCTACTCAAGCCAGACTCTTCATAAAGGCAACTTAGCTAGCTAACAAAAAATGGATTTAAGCCGCCGCCGCAAGCTTTCCTCGCACGTCGAGACCAGCTCGATGAACGACATCATGTTCTTCCTGATGCTGTTCTTCTTGATTGTGAGCACCATGGTTAATCCCAACGTGATTAAGCTACTTCTGCCTAATGCTCGCTCCGGTAAGGCTGTCATGAAGGAGACCATTAACATCTCAGTTGATGCCGCCGGGCAATACTTCCTGGACCGTCAGCCCGTAACCTCTACCGATTTAGAATCGGCTCTTAGTAAGCGCATTGCTGGCCTTGATCAGCCTACTGTTGTTCTGCGCGTTGATGCATCGTTGAACGTGCAGAAGCTGGTTGACATTCTTGAAATTGGCAACCGGCTGAAGGTGAAAATGGTGATGGCCACACAGGCACAGCAAAGCGCAGCACGCGGGTAGGAACGCGCCATTCGTGGTTTGCGTTGAACAACTCGATACTTAATTATAGATAACTCATGGCACTCGATTACCGCGAACATCACCGCCGAGAGGCGCTAGTCGGGACGGTGATCGTTCATGTCTTGTTGTTGCTACTGTTCATATTTACCGTTTTCAAAGGGCCAGATCCGCCCTTAACGGAAATGGGCGGCGGTGGCGTAGAGCTCAACTATGGCGTAGATGAAGCGGGCTATGGCGATATCCAAACCTTAGCCCAGGCCAATAATTCACGTAATACTGAAGACAGCCGCCCGCCCGCCCGCAACCCTGATCCGCAGCCGGCGCCACAGCCAGCACGGGCCGCGGCACCCACACCGCCTGATGCTGCCGAGGAGAAAATCGTAACTAGCGATGCGGAGGAAAGCCCTGTAAAGATTCCACCAGTAGAGCGCCCCACGCCCCCTAAGCCGGTTGTGCGCGAAACTCCACCCGTTGAAAAGCCAGAGCCGGTAAAGGAAGTCGTGCGCGAAGCACCTCCAGCGCCCAAGCCCCGTACCTTGTACACACCCAAAGGCAGCGATGATGGCGGCGGCAACGGCTCTGCTGGTACCAGCAATACGCCTACTGGCAATAATAATGGTGACCGGCCCGGCGCTACCGGCGACCAGGGTAATCCGAAAGGTAGCCTTGATGCCCGCGCACTGTATGGTACTCCCGGCAGTGGCGGTGGTGATGGTGGTGGCTCAGGTGGTGGTAGCGGCTCCGGCGATGGCTTTGGCAATGGTGGTTGGGCTTTTGCCAATAAGCCGCAGCCGCCTCTCGTCGATAATCAAGGCGGCTACTTGCGGTTCAAAATCACCATTGATGGGGAAGGCGAGATTATATCGGTCGGCAAAGTAGCCGGTACTATGTCGACTGCTCAAGTGCAGGCCTGCATCAAAACGATTCGTGAGCAGTTCTCCTTCCGCAAAACGCGGCCTGATCCGGGCGGGGGCGTAGGGTATATCACCTTCCGTTTCCGCTTAGAATAAGTCACTATCTTCTTTGTTTACTTAGCCGCCGGTCGGATTTATCCGGCCGGCGGCTTTCTTTTGCGCTCAAATCAGTGCTCGTCAGCCAAGTTGACGAGCATGATATCTGCTTCCATCTACTCATTCTGCCCTCCATGACTTACGCTGAAACGCTAGCCTACCTCTACGAACAACTGCCCATGTTTCAGCGGGTAGGAACCGCAGGCTACAAAGAAGGGCTAGGAAATACGGAAGTGCTGGCTGAGGCCTTGGGGCACCCGGAGCGGCGCTTTCGCAGCGTGCATGTGGCCGGAACCAACGGGAAGGGAAGTAGCTCACATATGCTTGCTGCGGTATTGCAGGCGGCGGGTTATAAAGTAGGGTTATACACTTCCCCGCATTTGCGGGAGTTTACGGAGCGCATCAAAATCAACGGCCAAGAATTGCCCCCCGACTATCTGGTGGCGTTCGTGGAGCAATGGCGCCCGCTGTTTGAGGAGGTAAAGCCTTCTTTTTTCGAGATGTGTGTTGCACTGGCTTTCCAGTATTTTGCTGAAGAGAAAGTGGATATCGCCATTGTGGAAGTGGGCTTGGGCGGACGACTGGATTCCACCAATATTATCACGCCGCTGGTTTCGCTTATTACCAACATCAGCTTCGATCATCAGGCTTTGCTGGGGAATACGCTGCCGCTTATTGCTGCTGAGAAAGCTGGAATAATCAAACCGGGTGTGCCCGTTTTTATCAGTCAAACGCAGGCGGAAGTGGCTGCCGTTTTCGAGGAAAAAGCATACCGATTAGGTGCACCACTAACTTTTGCCGACCAGCATTATCAAGCTTCCAAAATTGCCCCCCAGCCAGTGGATGCTGAAACACAGCGCTTTCGTGTGAAGCTAGATGATGCTCCAGTATTTGATGAGATTGAGGTGGGTTTGCTAGGTGAATATCAGCGTTTTAATTTGCCTGGAGTATTAGCTATTTTAGCCGATTTACAACGCCAGGGATTCCAAATTCCTGAGGCAGCGGTGCGCCAGGGGCTGCGTGAAGTGAGCCGGCTTACCGGCTTGCGGGGCCGGTGGAGCATTATTGGGCGCCATCCGCTGGTGGTGTGTGATACGGGGCATAATGAGGCTGGTCTGCGCCTCGTAACTGCCCAGTTGGCTCAGCTTAGGTATCGCCAGTTGCACATCGTGTTAGGCGTCGTGAATGATAAGGACGTGACCAAAATGCTCGCAATTTTGCCCCCCACCGCCATCTATTACTTTTGCCAAGCTAGTATTCCACGAGCATTACCCGCTGCTGAACTGGCTGAACGGGCCGCAAGTGTAGGACTACATGGCGCTGTATATGGTCCTGTGCAGGCAGCAGTACAGGCGGCCCGAGCCGCTGCTGCGCCCGACGATGTGGTTTTTATAGGAGGCAGTACCTTTGTGGTTGCCGAGGTAGAGGAACTGTACCATTAGGAGCGAGGGCAGCGCGTGCGTATCTATTATTTGCTTCGCTACCGATCTGCATGACGGCTAATTCCGCAAGACGATCCAATACGATAAATCAACAAGTCAACTAAATGAGTCGAGTGAAACTAGCGCGCTTCGCCCACAACGCGGAACGAGCCGATATTGTAGAGCCAGGCAAAGCCAACTATGAGCAGTTGGGTGGGCGTTGGCACCGAGAGTTCTTTCAGAATGAAAATCCGATTACGTTGGAAATGGGTTGCGGCAAGGGTGATTATACTGTCGGCTTAGCAGCCCGCTACCCCGAACGCAACTTCTTGGGCCTTGATATCAAGGGTGATCGAATCTGGCGGGGAAGCACTCGTGCGGAGGCACTAGGCCTGACTAATGTGGGCTTCCTGCGCACCCGGGCAGAGTCGCTGACTGCCCATTTTGCCCCCCAGGAGCTGGCTGAAATCTGGGTAACCTTCCCTGACCCACGACCCCGCGACCGGGATATAAAGCGCCGTCTTACGTCGCCACGTTTCCTTAATTTGTATCAAGAAGTATTGCGCATCGGGGGCTCGTTCACCTCAAAACGGACGATACGCCGCTCTATGAATACACGCTTGAAACGTTGCAAACTCGCCCCGGTGCTCGCATTTTAGCCCACACCGCCGATATTTACGCTACGCCCGAACTGCTGCCTCACGCCGAAGATATTCAAACCCACTACGAGCGCCGCTTCCGCGGTGAGGGCATTGCTATAAAGTACATTCAGTTTACGTTGAGCTAAGCCTGTCTCATGTCTACCGAGCGCCCTGTACCCATTGAAACCTTGCCTTTATTTTCTGTCCTGGATGAGAAGCTTCTGTCTTTCCTTAGGAGCTTGCAGCCCGCAGAATGGGAACTTCAAACGCTGGCGCCCAAGTGGAAGGTGATGGATGTGGCTTTGCACTTGATGGCCGGCAATCTACAAACGCTATCCATGCTGCGCGATGGGTACTTTGGGGTGGCGGCCGCTGATCCAACTAGCTATGAGGGCATCGTACAGTTTCTGAATGAGCTGAATGCGGACTGGATAATAGCCACCCGGCGGCTGAGTCCACGCATTGTAATGGAAATGCTAGAGTCGACGGGGCGGGAGTACACGGCTTTTTTGCATACGCTTGATCCTTGGGAGCCGGCAGGTTTTTCCGTGGGCTGGGCAGGGGAACAAACGTCGCTCAACTGGTTTCACATTGCCCGCGACTACACCGAAAAGTGGCATCATCAGCAGCAAATACGACAGGCAGTAGGGCGGGGTGAAGACGAATTACTTACGCCAACATTATATCAGCCCTTTCTGGCGACTTGCATGAGGGCGCTGCCCCACCATTACCGCCACGTATCGGCTGAGCCTGGACAAAAGCTGCAATTCACGGTCACAGGCGAAGGTGGTGGCACCTGGTTTCTACAGTACAACAGCGCCGGACAGTGGGAATTACAAGAAAGCGCTACCAGCCCTAGTGTGGCGGAAGTAACCATTGATGGAACTGTAGCCTGGCGCTTATTTACCAAGAGTCTGCCGCGCACGCAGGCCGAAGCCCACGTGCGGCTAACTGGTGATAAACCTTTGGGTGAGCAGGTGTTTAACCTAATAACGATAATGGGCTAGAATCGCTCCGCTTTATTCCTCTTCTAGCGCCTCAAACACGGCCTCCAACTCGTCGAAATCGCGTAGGCCCGGCTTTATTTCGTTGCCACCTTGCAAGATGAGGCCGGCTGGTTGGATAGCGCTCAACAAGTTGCCTACATTCTCGGCGGTAATGGCGCCACTCAGCCACAGGGGGAACTGCGTAGCCGCCTCGGCCAAAGCTTCCTGCCGGGCCTCGGGTAAGTCATTCATATCTAACGAGGCAGCAACGCCTAGGCCGGCGGGAAAAATTGGGCTGTAATGGAGCAGCATTTCGTTTCTCAAACTATTGGAAGTAATGAGAAACAGGGGCGCGTGCAGCAGCGCCGGCACCGAAAGTGGCGCTTCCGGGCGCTGGTGCAGCAATACTCTCTGTAAACCGCACTCCTCTACCAGCCGGTTGATTTCGGATACGGGCATCTCGTCAAATTCCCCAATTAGCTCCACGCCGGCTACCCAGCCGGCCAACTCTTTCACGGTAGCAGCATCAACCGCGCCGGGCAGGGCCGGATCGAGGGTAAAAATAAGGCCATCGGCGCCCATGCCAGCGCAATAGCGGGCGTCGGAGAGGTTATTAATGCCGCGCACTAGCACGGAAGTAAGCAGAGCCATAAGTAGAAGTATTGAAAGCAGGCGGGAAAGCCAGTTCGGAATTGGCGAAGCGCGAAAGTAAGGAATCTGGGCTATTGCAATGCGCGGCATGTACTTTGTACGGCTTAAACCGGCGGCACTGAACTGTGGGTAGGTGTCGGCTGTTATCTTTGCCATCGCGGCCGGAGCCTTGACCTCACGGGCGCTTCTTTTATGACTGAAAACACACCTTCAACGTCGTCCGCTCGCGGGCGCGTTCTCGTCGCTATGAGCGGCGGCATTGACTCATCTGTAGCAGCTGTGCTTTTGCACGAACAGGGCTACGAAGTGGTGGGCATGACCATGAAAACCTGGGATTATGCCTCGGCGGGCGGCTCCAAAAAAGAAACCGGCTGCTGCTCCCTCGACTCCATCAACGACGCCCGTCAAATAGCCGTTGAACTCGGTTTTCCTCATTATATCATTGATATCCGGGACGAATTTGGTGACTTTGTCATCAACAACTTCACCGATGAATACCTGGCCGGCCGCACGCCTAACCCGTGCGTGCTCTGCAACACCCACATCAAATGGGATGCGCTTTTGCGCCGCGCTGATCAGCTGGGTTGCCAGTTCATCGCTACGGGTCACTATGCCAATATTCGCCAAGAAAACGGTCGCTACGTGGTGAGCAAAGGCTTAGACGAAAACAAAGATCAGTCATATGCCCTCTGGGGGGTGTCGCAGGAAAGCTTGGCGCGGACAATGTTTCCGTTGGGTGGAATGCGCAAAACTGAGATTTATGATGAAGCTCGTCGGCGCGGGTTTACTGAACTGGTCAATAAGCCGGAGAGCTACGAAATCTGCTTTATCCCTGACAATGACTACCGCGGCTTTTTGAAGCGGCGGGTGGAAGGGCTGGAGGCGCGCGTGGCTGGGGGGCAATTTGTGCTCCGCGACGGCACTGTCGTTGGTACGCATGAGGGCTATCCTTTCTATACGATTGGGCAGCGCAAAGGGCTCGGTATTGCCCTTGGTTTCCCGGCCTACGTGACCGAAATTCGACCCGATTCGAACCAAGTCGTACTTGGCAACTTCGATGATTTAGCTAGCACTACGACCGTGGTCGGCAAGCTCAATATGGGCAAGTATGCTTCGCTGGAAGGAATGGGTTTGGTGCCCTCTACCACGAAGATTCGCTATAACCACGACGGAGCCGCCGCGTTCCTCGAACAGATCGGTGACAAAGTGTATGCTTATTTTGAGGAGCCTGTTCACGCTGTTACGCCCGGTCAGGCTGCCGTTTTCTACGAAGGCAATGACGTGCTGGGTGGCGGCTGGATTGAGCGCCACGTGATATCTGATCCTACTTCTCAAGCTGCGGCGCTTGCCGGTTCAGCCCTGTAATCCTGCTTCTGCATGAGCTATTTCTATCGTCTGCGCTTCGCTAAATTATTCATAAGCCGCCGTGCACTTGCGGCTGGTTTGCTGGCGGTAGGAGTAGCGTGGGCCTGCACCCGCGAAACGGAGCCCGGACCTGATATGGGTCTGGAGTATTATCCGGTGGAGGTTGGAGCGTACCGGGTGTATGCCGTAGTCGATTCCATTTATCAGAATAACACGGGCACGGCTACCCGCTTTCAGTTTCGGGAGCGGGTAGACGAAACTTTCATCGATGCCTCTGGCGACTCTGTTTACCGAGTGGTGCGGTCGCGCCGCACCACTCCCGCCCAGGCTTGGCGCGACGATAGCGTATTCATCATCAAGACAACCCCGAACACGCTACTACTTACCCGTAGCAATCGCCGCACCGTAGAACTCGTGTTTCCGGTGCGTGCTGGCCGGAAATGGAATTCCAATGCCTTTAATTCCGGCGATACTATTACGGCTGAGAAGCGGGGCTATGACCGGGTAGGAGAGCCTTTCGAGCTAACCGCAGCCACTCAGCCCCAGCGCTACGAGCAGACGATTACAACCGCTGACACAACTGCCTACGATTTGTTTAACCTCAATATTCAACGCCAGGTGTACGCTCGGGAAGTGGGACCCATCCATCGGTGGCGGCGTCGCTACCAATATGGCTGTCCGCCCGGCTCGCCTGCTGATTGCTCTTTGGTACCTGGCTACCGCTTGGCAGGTAGCTCCCGAGTCGAGACGTTAATTGAGGCTGGAAAACTGTAGTCATTCGCAGGGTGATAACCTTTGAGAGCAGCGCCCAACAATGGTAGATTTTTATAACTACCATTGTTGGGCGCTGTTATATACGTTGCGCTGTTGGGGGGCTTTTTGCCGAGCCCACTGATGCAACGACCTTCCCAGTATCCGTGTTATTATTCTACTATTTCCGGTTAGCCACGTAGTGCCTTTATTCATGGTGCAGCCTATGCTGTACGTGGCCTGGGGGCTTTTTTCTGTGAATTAGCAGTTGTGTTTTTTCCTTTTTGATTCTTTTACTCGTCTTACTTAATGCGAATTTCTCTGCTTGTCTTATTCTGGATGGGGCTCAGTAGCCACCTAAGTAGTGCTATGGCCCAATCGAACCCCGGCAGTCCGCCGCAGGCGACGGCTGTGGTGGGCAGGCATTTGATATTCTTTCGCGACAAAGCCAATTCTCCGTTTAGCATAACGCAGCCTCAGGCGTATTTGTCGGCCCGCGCCATCACTCGCCGGACACGCCAGAATATTGCCATCCAGCCCCGCGACTTGCCCGTCAATCCGGCCTATGTAGCCCAGATAAAGGCGGTTTCGGGCGTGCAAGTGTGGTACACCTCACGTTGGTTCAATGCCGCCGTGGTGGTCTGCGACTCTGCTACACTGGCTACCCTCCGCAAACTGCCTTCCGTGAAGGGCACGCAAACCCTGATTCGGGCGCAGGCGGCACCTGCCTCACCTATCCCTACTAATCCACCGGCTACTCTACCGCCCGCCACTACTACGGCACCGGGACGACCTACCTACGGACCTGCGTATGGGCAAGCCCAAATGCTAGGGGCCGTGGCTATGCACGACGCTGGCTTTCGGGGAGAGGGAATCCAGATTGCCGTGTTCGATGGGGGCTTTTCGGGTGTAGACCGCCTACCGGCTTTTGCGCCGTTATTCGCGGAAAAGCGCCTACTGAGTACTTACAACTTTGTAGAACACGATAAGGCCGTTTACGGGCGTAACGAGCATGGTACGCAGTGTTTATCAACGATGGCAGCCAACCAGCCTGGTCTTTTTGTGGGCACTGCTCCTAAGGCCAGCTACCATCTGCTCGTTACGGAAGACGTTAAGTCGGAGCACCCGATTGAGGAAGCCAACTGGCTGCTGGCCGCCGAGTACGCCGATTCGGTGGGCGTGGATATCATCAGTTCTTCCCTTGGCTATAATGACTTTGATCAGCCCTCGCCCGACTACGCCTACGCCGATTTAAACGGCCGGACAGCGCTCTCGTCGCGGGCGGCTACGGTAGCGGCCCGCGTAGGTATCCTGGTAGTAAATAGCGCTGGCAACGAAGGCAGCAGCCCATGGCGCTACGTGAATGCCCCGGCCGATGCTGATTCCATCTTAACTGTGGGCGCCGTCGATTCGGTGTTGTTGCAGCGGGCTGTGTTCAGCTCCGTCGGGCCCACAGCCGATGGGCGTATCAAGCCTGCGCTCGCAGCGCAGGGGCGAGCTTCGGCTGTGATGACGGCCGCGGGTACAGTAGTCAACGGCAACGGCACTTCCTATGCGTGTCCTACGCTGGCAGGCTTGGTTGCTGGCTTTTGGCAGGCAAATCCTAAGCTGACAGCACAGCAGGTAATTGCCACTTTGCAGCGCTCCGGCTCCCAGGCAACTCAACCCGATAATGAGTTGGGGTACGGCATCCCTGATTTTGGCCGGGCGCAAACGCTCGCGGCGGGTACGCTGCTCCCCGTGGCCGCGCCAGCGCCTGCTCGCGGACAGCTAGCCCTTTACCCCAACCCGACCCGTGATGACGCATTGTTCTTGCAGCTCACGCCCGAGTTTCAAAATGTAGCACTGCGCGTACGCATCATCGACGCTCGCGGCCGGGTTGTTATGGAGCAAAAAGTGCCCGCTACTTCAGCTCAACAGGTAGAATTGAGACCCGGCGTTTTAGCCAAAGGAGCCTATACGTGTTCCGTAAGTGCTGGTCGGGTGCGCCGTTCGGTGCGCTTTATTAAGGAATAATATTCCAAAAATGCCCCCCAGGTAGCAGGTATACTGTGTCTGGGGGCTTTTTTATGCGCTTCTAATTCCAATAAAAACCCTTATCCTTAACCAACTATTCCGCTCTCACCCTTTAATGTATTTGCTGTGCTTCAACTCATGATTACCAAGCGCATCGGGCGCCGGCAGTTTCACTTCACCGTGCAGGGAGGCAACTTCCACGACGTGGTGTCCGAGTACGACCGCCTGAGCTTTGCCGATGTGCCCGCCTGTGGCCTCTGCGGCTCCGATAACCTCGATCTTACCTCGCGCGTGGCGCAGGATAAATTCAAATATACGTCCGTCAAATGCCTCGATTGCCGTGGCGACGTGACCTTCGGCAAAACCCAAAAAGATGATCAAACGGTGTTCCTACGCCGCCGCGAGAATGGTGAATTGGACTGGCAGCCGTGGAAGAAAGGGGAGAAGTAAGGTTGATAACGAGTAGAGTTTGAACGTAGCTCGAAGCATTTGCTTCGAGCTACGTTTTTTTAAGCCTTATTATACTTGGACCGTCATGCAGAGCGGAAGCGAAGCATCTCGCGTGCTGATGCTAGGTTACTAATCCTACTACCGCTGTAGAGATGCTTCGCTTCCGCTCTGCATGACCATCATGGGGTTTTTGTTTCCACTATCGTTGCGAAGCGGCAATCCAGAGGAAGTGTTACCAAACAAAAAGAAAAATTTCCGAGTTTAAGGGAAAATATTCCTAACTTTGAAATAACACCTAGAACCACTTCGATTATGAGCAGCATAGCAACAACTCGCAAAGCAAGTGGACTCGCCAATCTTCCCATGGCTGGGTCGGAGCTGACGGCGCTTAAGAAAGTGGTAAAGGATTCCTTTTCTTTGGTGATGGCGGCGCGGCAAGGTGTTTCGGCCGCTACGGCTATTGCAGTGGCCGGCTTGCTTCATCTACACCCCGAGCAGCTTGCTGATATTCTCAACATCACCACCAAAACCTTGCGTACCTACCGCCAAGAGCAGAAAAACCTGAACCCTGCCCACAGCGAGCAGACTCTGAAGCTGCTCGCTCTGCATCTGCGCGGGCAGCAGGTATTTGGCGAAGCGGATGCCTTTGTCCGGTGGCTCGAAAAGCCTTCCTACGGTCTCGATGAGCAAGTGCCGCTCACATTGCTAGAAACCAGCGGCGGCATTGATCTAGTGCTGGAAGAGTTGGATCGGATTGCCTACGGCGACTTGGCTTAAACGAGCAGTAGGGTGGAAGTATACCGTATTTGCTTGGCGGAGTACGCCCAGGATTTATACGCCTCAGGCAACCGCGGGCGCTGGAATTCCAAGGGCCATTTCGTCATTTATACGGCCAGCAGTCGGGCGCTGGCGTGCTTGGAAAACGTAGTGCACCGGGGCGGCGAGGGGCTAAATCAACGATTCAAAGTACTCGTTGTGCAGATTCCGGACGACTTGGCTGTAGAGACTATTACGCTGGAACAATTGCCCCCCAACTGGCACAAAACCCGCAACTATTCCCTCTGTCAGCCCTTGGGCGACGCGTGGTATGAACGCAAAACGGCACCTGTGCTGCGGGTGCCGTCTTCCATTATCGCCAGCGAGTTCAACTACATTCTACACGCCCGCCACCCCGACTTTGCCCGGATCCGCATTAGCAGTCGGGAGGAGTTTGCCTTCGACCCACGGATCAAAGCGGAGAATCAAGAATAATCCCAACAACTACCAACACGAAGGCGGTCATGCGGAGGCGGAGCCGAAGCATCTCGCTCGCTGTTGTGAGTTTAGTAATCCTGCTAAACACGCGAGATGCTTCGGCTTCGCCTCTGCATGACGGGCTTATTTTATTGCGAACGTCTATTAATCTTCACTTTTGGAAAGCAAGTTGAAGCAAGACAATTGTTGAGTGCAAACCTCATCCAAGCTCGCGCCCAAACGCTTACCTTCGCGGTATGACTTCTACCCGCCGCCTAGCCCCATTACTGGCTCCTTCGCTGCTCGCCGCCGATTTTGCCAACCTGCAATTTGAAATCGAGCGCCTTGCTGGTAGCGCCGCCGACTGGTTGCACTGCGATATTATGGATGGTCGGTTTGTGCCGAATATCTCTTTTGGAATACCAGTATTGCAGGCCATTGGCCGTCATGCCAAGCAGCCGCTCGATGTGCACTTGATGATTGAGGATCCCCAGAATTATCTGGCCGCCGTCCGCGACGCGGGTGCAACTAACATCACGGTGCATTATGAAGCTTGCCCACATTTACACCGTGTGATTCAGCAAATCAAAGCATTAGGCTGCCGGGCGGGCGTGGCGCTCAATCCGCATACGCCGGTGTGGCTGCTTGAGGATATTGCCGCCGATCTGGACGTAGTGTGCGTGATGTCGGTAAACCCAGGTTTTGGCGGGCAGGCGTTTATTCCCAATACGCTACGTAAAGTAGCCGCACTGAAGGAGTTGCTGGTGGATAGCGGCTCTTCGGCTCTGATTGAGATTGATGGCGGCGTGAGCCGCGACAACGCCGCCGCTTTGGTAGAAGCCGGCGCTGATGTGCTGGTGGCTGGCAACTTTGTGTTTGGCTCGCCCGACCCCGTAGCTACGCTGGCTGACCTGCGTGCGCACTTGAGCGAAAGCGAGCTGCTGGAGGATGAATCGGAGGAGAGCCTGAACGCCTAATGCATTTGCTTACTCGCCTGCGAAACAAGCCCCTTCGCCTACTACTGACCTTACTGCTAGTTCTGGTCGGGACGGGGGTGATGGCCCAACAAACCGCCAACCGCATCTTAGTCAGCGGTACCGTCCGCAACGCGGATGGGCAACCCCTGGAGCTTGTGGATATAGGCGTTGAAGGGCAACCCGGCGGCACTACTACCGATACTGGGGGGCAATTTTCGCTGCGCGTAACGCCGCCCGCGCCCGGCGCACCAGCTCTTGTGCTCGTGGCGCGTCGTCTGGGCTACAAGGTGTTGCGCACGCCCCTCGATTTAACCAAAAATGCCCCCCAGCGGCTCACGCTCACTACCGATGCCCGCGCTCTGGGCAACGTAACGGTGCGCGGCCGCGGCGAAAGCGCGGATACGCGTGAGCAAGTGAGCCTGACGCGCATTAACCCGCGGGCGGCGAAGGAATTGCCTTCGGCCTTCGGTGATTTCAATAAGATACTCACCACGCTGCCCGGTGTGGTAGCCAATAATGAGCTGACTAGCACCTATTCGGTTCGGGGCGGCAACTACGAGGAAAACCTCGTGTACGTAAACGGCATTGAGGTGTACCGACCGTTTCTGGTGACTGCCGCGCAGCAGGAAGGCTTGAGCTTTATCAACCCTGATTTGGTAAGCCAGGTAGCGTTTTCGACGGGCGGTTGGCAGCCAAAGTTTGGCGATAAGCTCTCGTCGGTGCTGGATGTGGAGTACAAAACGCCCGCTCGCTTTGGAGCCTCGGCCACGGCTAGTTTGGTGGGCGGCACGGCCCACGTGGAGGCCACGTCGCCTAATAAGCGCGTGAGCTACCTGGCCGGCATTCGCTACAAAAATGCTCAGTACGTGCTCCGTTCGCTGCGGCAGGCGCAAGGTGGCTACAACCCTACTTTTTACGACGGTCAGCTCTATATCAACGCGGCACTGGGGGGCAAATCGGAGCCAAACCGAACGACTTTAGGCTTGCTGACTTCCTTTGCCCACAACGATTATCGCTTCACGCCCGAAACCGGCCAGAGTACCTTCAGCACCGCCACCAACCAGTTTACACGGCTTTTTATTGCCTACGATGGCCGCGAGCGGATGCAGTACGACACCTATCAAGGTGGCCTAAATCTGCGCCACGAGTTTAGCCCTAAGTTTACGGGGGAGCTGCTGGCTGGGGGGCTAATTTCGCGGGAGCTGGAGTTTCGGGACGTGGAAGCTAGCTACCGTTTCGCCGATATCAACGTTGACCCAAACTCGCCCGATTTTAATCGTCCCGTCCGCATCCGCGACCTAGGCTCGCGCTACGACCATTCGCGCAATACCCTGAGCGCCCGCCTCGCTACGCTCGAAGCCCGCGGCACATGGTCACCGACTAGTCGCCACACGGTGCGTTGGGGGGCAAAAGCTGGCCGCGAGCACATTGAGGATATGCTGAATGAGTACGGGTTTGTCGATTCGGCGGGCTTTGTGCCCGAGGCCCGCTTCACTCGCCTGCGCACCGATCTGACGCTTGATAGTGAGCGGTACCAAGGCTACGCTCAACATACAATCACCTTCGACTCGTTGCGCACACTTACTTACGGAGTGCGCGCGCACTACTGGAGCGTAAACCGCCAACTGGTCTTTAGTCCCCGGGTGCAGTATTCGTTTGTAACCCGCCGCAACCCAGATCTGGCGTTCAAAGTGGCAGCGGGCGTGTATTACCAGCCGCCGTTTTATCGGGAGCTGCGCAACCAGCAAGCCATTCTGAACCCAGAGCTGCGGGCCCAACGCTCCTTGCATTTCATCGCTGGGCAGGATCTGAAGTTTCAGCAGTGGGGTCGGCCTTTCCGCTTCACCGGCGAAGTCTATTTCAAATACCTCACCGACGTCGTACCCTACGACCTCGACAATGTGCGTCTGCGCTACTTTGCCCGCAACAATGCCACTGCCTACGCCGCCGGCCTCGATGCCCGCGTAGCTGGCGAGTTCGTGCCCGGCACCGAGTCGTGGTTTAGCCTGGGCGTGCTCACCACCCGCGAAAACCTCGACGACGACTTCATAACCCTGCGCGACGAAGATGGCACCGAGATCGGCCGGGAAGAGAAAGGCTATATCCGCCGCCCCACCGATCAACGCCTCAACCTGGGCATTTTCTTCCAGGATCATCTGCCCAACAATCCCTCGGTGAAAGGCTACGTGAACTTTGTGTTTGGCTCGGGCCTGCCTTTCAGTCCGCCCAACCTCCCAGAGGAGCGCGGTACTACCAAGCTCAGCCGCTCCTACAAGCGCGTCGATTTAGGCGTTTCCAAAGTACTTACCCTGCGCAATGACGTTAATACACCACGCCGTGTAGGCCAGCTGGAAAGCCTGTGGCTGGGCCTGGAGATTTTGAACGTGCTGGCCGCCAACAATGTGGGTGGCTACAGCTACCTCCAGGATGTGAACGGCGACACTTATTCCGTACCCAATTACCTGTCCCAGCGCTTGGTGAATCTGCGGGTAATAGCGCGGTTTTAAGGGGAAACCAGCCCAAAACGGCCACCTTTCACGTCCATGACGACAGTATGATGCTCAAACGGAGCATTGCCTAGCATGCCGCCCATCCCGCTCACCCGCATCATCAGGTTCTGCACAAAGCTGGTGCCCTCTATATTAGTGACCGTTCCGAGGGCTACCTGTTGATCACCAAAGCCGAGCTGGGCAGCCGTAGGGGCAGTATGCGCGGTGAGGGACTTGCCCCAGGAGTTAACCGTCGTCGTTTGAACGGGAGCTTTCGGCTGGACTAACTTATCCCATATAATCCGGCTGGTTAGCAGGGCGAAGGCGCTGCTGCCAGAGTCGAAAAGCAGCTGCTGCGCCTTACCCTCTACCTGCGGCGTCAGCAACACCCGGCGACTCTCGAAGGTGAGTGGTACCGCTACCATGCGCTGTTTCAGGCTGTCGGGCACGGCGGTTGCGAGGGTAATTTGCTGCTGTGGATAGTTAATGATAAGTACCCGGCCGTCCATAAAATCGGTGCCCAGGGTACCAATAATCAAATGCTCGTTGCTGCCCGCCTCCGGTAGCTGCTTCGCGCCAAGGGGAAGCACCTTCACCGTGCGGGCCAGCACTTGCCCGTTGCCCAGGCTGCACCGGAAGTTTTTCAGCGTATCGCCCCCGGCTGAAAAAGCTAGGCGCATAGTGGGGTATTGTTGCTGCAGCGCCGCCAGCGGATTGGCATACAGCACGGAATAAGGGGCACCCGTATCAAACTGCAAATAGCAGGGGCGGGAGCAGCCTGGCACCTGCACCGGTACCAGAAGCCCGGCATGGGCCACGGGGCCGCTGCCCGTATCTTCCGCGTGCCAGACGAAGGGGAGTGTAGCGGGCAGGCCCGTGATCAGCAACTGATTCTGGGGTGCCCGAAACAGCTGACGAGCATAGAAATACCCGCCTATTCCGCTTACGATAAGCAGGACTGCAATCCTAAGTACAATTTTGTGGGAGGTCTTCATGAGACACTAGACAAGGGTGATTGACTGAGTCGAAAGTACTTCCACTGCTGCCTTGAAGCGTGCGTCATTTCTGCGCCATTTCCCCGCCATTAATCGTAAAGCATTTAAGGTCAATACATTGTAATAGACTGGTTCACAGCCGAACTGGGTAGATATCGAGATGCCCTTGACGGAGCCGAAAAGCATAGTAGCAAATAGCCCCGACGTTCACCGCGTAGGTGGTAAACAGGATGCTGAGTAAACTAACAGGTAACGTTGATTTAGCAGAAATGCCCCCACCAAGTGCACGGCCATTGCTAGAAGATAGAGGCAGACGCTGCCCACTTGCCAGAGAATCTGAAAGCCCACAACGCGGCGCCCGACCTCTCCGACGTCTTGCACGGTGCGTTTGCGGGCCCGCCACAGCACCACCGGGAATAGGATATTAAGGAGCGGAAACAGCAGAAAGCTTAAAGCGCTCAGGTTGAGTAGCTGCAAAAACTGAGGATCGGAGCGCAGCTCGGGCGGCGAGGAAACCGGCGCCTGCACCGACTTAGGGTCAGGTGCCGGTTGAAAATCCTCAATTGCTACTTCCAGGGCCGAGGCCAGGGCCAGCAGGGTATGACCGCGGGGAATAGTTTCGCCCCGCTCCACCCGTTGTATCGTACGTAGACTTATACCCGAACGCTCTGCTAACACCTCCTGGGAAAAGCCTTTCTCTTTGCGAATGGCTACAATATGACTAGAGGAAAACATGAAGCGTAGAGACGTGAAACCGAAGAGTGCGCAAGTATACACGATTCGGTTGAGTCAACTCTGAGAGCTAATGCGGCAGCGATTCTACGCGAAAGGTTGGTTGAAGCGGATTGCCCCAGTAGCTGAGTTCGCTCTACTTATTTTCTTTCTTATGCACATCCCGAAACCCGAGCATGGGCAGGAGTTGCTCTTCTTTCTCAGCGTCGAAGCCGCAGGTGGCGCGGAACTCGCGAGGGTTGCGGTAAGTACCGAAGAGCATGTCCCACCACACGATGTCGCCGTAATTGTGGGCGTGTTTTTGGTACTCATGGTGAATGCGGTGCATTTCGGGACGCTGAAAAATGTAGCCGATCCACTGCGGAGTGCGCACGTTGGTATGGTAGAAAAATTCGCCTAGCGCCGTGCACAGCGTATAAATGCCCCCGCCGCCGGCGATAAGCCCAGCAGGGTATAAATCAGGAGGCCGCCGAGCAGAGAGTTGGCCGTCATTTCCAGCGGGTGCTTATAAAAGGAGGTAATGACTTCTAGGCGCTGCGGACTGTGGTGAATCTGATGAAAATGCTGCCACAAGAAATCGACGGTGTGGCGCCAGCGGTGCCACCAATAAAAGATAAACGTGGCCACGAAGTAAGCCACCATTCCGCCCACCACGGGGCTCACGTGCTCCGACAAGTGAAAAACGGAATAAGCCGAAAACCATTTTTCCCAACTTACGCCCGCCAGCAACACCACCAGCAGCTGTAGAAAGTTCAGGGCCAACACCCGCCGCGTCCAGGTGGGAACGGAGGGTAATTTCCAGCCTGGCACTAGCCGCTCCAGCAAGAAGCAGCCAGCAAACACGAGCAGGATAATTATTAGGATCGGTGGGTTGCTCCAGCTGAAGCTGGGAAACGTGATGCCGCACAGGAAAAGGGGCAGTTGCATGATCTTTGGGGTTAAGTGAATAATTAACCCAAAGGTGGCCGCCTGGCACCACACTAAAATTGATATAGATCAAGTTCGGCACCTGGCTTTTTACACGGTGTAGAACTGAGACTAAGCGGCTCTACACCGTGTGGGGGGCAAATTTAGCGCCGGGCGCGCAGACGACTCAGGGTCTCGGGCGTCAGGCCGAGGTGGGAGGCAATATGCTTGAGCGGCACGCGCTGGAAAATAGCCGGAAAGTCAGTTAGTAGCTGCTCGTAGCGGGCCGGGGCCGATTGCAGGCGCAAGTTGAGGGTGCGTCGCTCGCTAAGCACGTAGTAACTCTCGGTGAGGCGGCGCCCAATAGCATTGAACTCCGGAAATCGCTGATACAAGTGTTGCAGCTGGGCATAGCTCAACGACCACAGCGTGGCATCTTCCAGCAATTCCACATATTCCAGCGAAGGCGTTTGGGTGAAGAAACTGACGATGGAGATAATAAAGTCGTTCTCTTTCATAAACCAAGACGATACATCGCGGCCATCTTTCAGATAGAACCCGCGCACTACGCCGCGCTCCACAAAGTACAGGCGATGTGCCACCTGTCCCGGTTGCAGCAGCTGCGTGCCACGCGCCAGGTGCTCTTGTCGCATCAGTTGCTCTAGTTCCTCCCGCAGCTCCGTCGATAGAGGCTGCATGATTTCAAGTAAAGCTAAAAGGGGCGAGGTCGGCAAATCGGGCATGGGAAGCTGAGGAGTGGCAACGTTAATAGAGTTGAAAAAGGGTTTAAGCCAAACAACTGGCTAGGTACGAAACGGGCGCTGGGGGGCAAAATCGCGCGATTTTGCCCCCCAGCGCCCGTTTGATCTGAGCTATTTAGTACGCTTTCGCCTGCCAATCGGTGAGGGCCACGCGCATACTGGGTAGCTGTGATTTGAATGTATCGTCGCTCTTGTCGCCGAGTTTGATGGCCTTACGGGCGTATACAATGGCTGTGGTGTAGTCTTGCTTGGAAGCCAGCAAACGGGCTTTTATCCAGTTATTGGTGTACACATCCTTGAGCCGGATCGACTCATTGATGTAGCGCAGGGCCAACTCCCCCTGCAGATTATTCTGCACCAAATAGTCGGCGGCTTGCGCCAAAAGTTGCCAGTTGCTGGGCGCGCTAGCCAGCGTTTGCTGTATGCCCTTGACAACCTGCTCGTGCACGTCCGTTTCGATAGTCATACTCACGGTGCGCTTTTCCCAAGATAAGTTGAGGCGGGCCGTGGTCGGCTTCACTTCCGAAAACCAGTACACCAGCGTCTCGTAGGCGGGGGAAGTTTCGGCGGAAGCCGGCACCCGCAGCAAATCGTCCTTGGCATCGTATTTTTCGCTGCCCCAGTGAGTGGTTACGCGGTTCAGAATCAATTGCCAGTCTTGGTTATCCTGGGTATTATATAGAAGGAGTACTTGCCAGCTGGCACGGGCTCACCATTTACCTTTACCGGCGCCGAGAACGTGATGATGGTGTTTTCATTGGCGCCCGCCCGCCACACCTGCCCCCACGGCACCAGTTGCCCCCAGATCTGCCGACCCCGAACGCCGGGCGCGTGGTAGTCAACCGATACGTCGGTCAGGCCAATGGTTTGCAATACGTATGCGTGCGGACTGGCCTGGGGCAAAGGCAGTTGCGGGGTGTCAGCTGCTGGCTGCTGTGCCATGGCTGGCACACTGGCTAGCCCCAGCAATAGGCAGCAGGCACCACTGGCCAGCAGCCGGGAGAACGAGCGAGGAAGCAAAGACAACATAACAAGCAAGGCAACAGGGTGGAAGAATAGGGCAGAAGCAGGAATCTATTGTTCTTTCCGTAACAATAGTGCCAAAGTACTCGCCACACCTACCATATACGCAATAGCAGCTCGACAGAAAGTTTTTAGGCTAAAAGTTTTCAAACCTCGTATCTGCGTGTACTTTTGCTCCGCAATCTGCCTTTATGCCCTTCGCCTCGCGCCAGTTTTCCTCCCTAAGCCCCACGGCAGCCCTGCAATCAGGGGCCGTTGCTGGCGTAGGCGCGCCGCACCATCTGCATCACGGGCATCATTCCTCTTTCTAGAGGAATTATACAAGCATATCGTCCCCGTGGGGTGTGCCGCAGTTGGCCACCCGGTCACCCATCCAAGGTGGCCCTGGTCGTTTTGGCCTTTTCTGCCCGATTTTCAACCACGTTGTAGCCATTTCCCGGCTTTCGTGGTTCTGTTCAGAGAAGTACGATTTCGGCCCCGCGTCTAGTCCGGCTTTCCCATTCTCCATTTTTATTTGACCCCATGATTCGTCTGGCCATCCAGAAGTCAGGCCGCCTCAGTGAAGATTCTCTCAATCTGATTCGTGAGTGCGGTATTTCCTTCGTCAGCAGCACCTATAAGCTCAAGACCGAAGCCACCAATTTCCCCCTCGAAATCCTGTTTTTGCGCGACGACGACATTCCCGGCTATGTCCAGGACGGCGTGGCTGATCTAGGCATCGTAGGCCAAAATGTGTTGGTGGAAGCTGGCCACCCCGAGCTGGAAGTAGAAGCTTTGGGCTTCAGCAAGTGCCGCCTGTCGTTGGCCATTCCTCGGGGGCAAATTACAAGTCGGTAGCCGACTTGCAGGGGCTGAACATTGCCACGTCGTATCCCGCGATTCTGGGCCGCTACCTGGCCGGCGAAGGCGTGCAGGCTCAATTGCACACCATAAGCGGTTCCGTAGAAATTGCTCCTAGCATTGGCCTGGCCGATGCCATCTGCGATATCGTCTCCTCGGGCTCCACGCTACTCGGTAATGGTTTGCGCGAGGTAGAAACGGTATTTCGCTCCGAAGCGGTTCTGATTGCTACCCAACATCTGTCGGCCGAAAAGCAGGAGATTTTGGACCAGCTGCGCTTTCGCATGCAGGCCGTGCGTCGGGCGCGCCGCAACAAGTACATTATCCTAAATGCCCCCAGAGTGCTCTAGAGTCTGTTTTTGCTCTGTTGCCGGGCATTAAGTCACCGACGGTCACGCCTTTAGCCGAGGAAGGGTGGGTTTCGGTGCAATCAGTGGTAAATGAGGATGACTTCTGGCACATCACCGGCCAGCTCAAGGCCGTTGGCGCCGAAGGCATTCTGGTACTGCCCATTGAAAAAATGATTAGTTAAATCAATGGGTGGAATGAGTGAATGGCTGAATGAGTGAATATTAAAACGACAAACATTCACCCATCCACTCATTCACCCATTCACCCATTCACCCATTCACCCATTGTAACATGCAACTCATCCGCTATCCTGACATGGCCGAGTGGCCGGCTTTGCAGCAGCGCGCCGCCGCTGGCGAGGCCCGCGAACTGGAAGAACGCGTGCGCCTTATTTTCGAAGATGTGCGCCAGCGCGGCGACGAAGCTCTACGCGAGTATGGCGCTCGATTCGATGGGGCCACGCTCACCGATTTGCGCGTCCGGCCCGAAGAATTGGCCGCGTCGACCGCACAGGTGCCGTTTGCGCTCCAATCCGCTATTCGGCAAGCGCATGCCAATCTGGTCACGTTTCACACCCTTCAGCGTCCGGTTGAAGAGCGCGTTGAAACCATGCCAGGCGTTGAATGCTGGCGTCGGGCAGTGCCCGTGCAGCGGGTGGGCTTATATATTCCCGGCGGTTCGGCGCCGCTGTTCAGCACCTTACTGATGCTGGGCGTGCCCGCCCGCTTGGCCGAATGCCCCGAGATTGTGCTGTGCACGCCGCCCGCGTCGGATGGCTCTGTGAACCCCATTATTCTGTTTACGGCCCAGCTGTTAGGAATCACAACAATCATTAAAGCGGGTGGCGCGCAAGCTATTGCCGCTTTATCCGGGGGACGGAAAGCGTGCCGGGCGTTGACAAAATCTTTGGTCCCGGCAACCGCTACGTCACGGCCGCCAAGCAATTGGCGACCCGCTACGGCGTCGCTATTGATATGCCCGCAGGCCCATCGGAAGTGCTGGTTATTGCCGATTCATCCGCCAACCCGGCCTTCGTCGCCGCCGATTTGCTCAGCCAGGCCGAGCACGGCCCCGATTCCCAAGTGTTGCTGCTCACCACTTCCGATACGGTATTGGCGGCCGTTACGGAGGAAGTGGAACGCCAGCTGGCTACGCTGCCGCGGCGCGAAGTGGCTGCTCTGGCCTTGCAGGAAAGTCGCGCCATTTTGCTGCGTACGCCCGAGGAAATGCTGTATTTCTCCAACCAATACGCGCCCGAGCACTTAATTCTGGCCGTGGAGGGCGCCGAGCAATATAGCGTGGGCGTCACCAGCGCCGGATCGGTTTTTCTGGGTCATCTCACGCCCGAAGCCGCCGGCGACTATGCCTCGGGTACCAATCATACGCTGCCCACCAACGGCTACGCCCGCAACTACAGCGGCGTTTCGCTCGATTCCTTCCTGAAAAAAATCACCTTTCAGCGCCTCACCACCGAAGGCCTGCGCAACGTGGGCCCCATAGTCGAGACAATGGCCGAGGCCGAAGGACTGCACGCCCACGCCCGTGCGGTTACGCTGCGGTTAGAAAGCTTGGGTCAATAAAAATCACCAAGTTATATGAAAGTCAACTTCATAGAACTTGTAATCAAAACAGGAACATGTTCGATTTAGAAAGCCTTGTTCGCCCCAATATTCGGGCAATGAAACCTTACTCTTCGGCGCGTGATGAGTTTCAGGGCGACGCACAGGTCATGCTCGACGCCAACGAAAACAGCCTCGGCAGCGCCGGCCCTGCCACCTTCAACCGCTACCCCGATCCGCAGCAGCGCGCCGTGAAAGCGGAGTTGGCAAAAATGAAACACGTATCCGGGGGCAAATTTTCCTCGGGAACGGCTCCGATGAAGCCATCGATCTGCTCGTGCGCCTCACCTGCGTTCCGGGTAAGGATAGCATCCTGATTTTGCCCCCCACTTACGGCATGTACGAGGTGGCCGCCAACCTGAATGATGTGGCCATTCAGCGTCTGCCGCTGACCGCCGACTTTCAGCTTTCCAATGAAATCGTGGCCGGCATCATTGCCTCCGACGCCAAACTAGTTTTTGTTTGTTCGCCCAATAACCCGACCGGTAATCTGCTGCACGCTGCTGCCATCGAGGAAATCTTACGCGGCTTTCGCGGCTTAGTCGTGGTGGATGAAGCCTACGCTGACTTCGCCTCCGCGCCCAGCTGGACCACGCGCCTGGCCGAGTTTCCGAATCTGGTAATTCTGCAGACCTTCTCCAAAGCCTGGGGCCTGGCCGGGCTGCGCCTGGGCATGGCCTTCGCCTCGCCGGAAATTATTGGTTACCTCAATAAAATCAAGCCTCCTTATAATGTGTCGGAAGCCACGCAGCAACATGCGCTGGCGGCGTTGGCGGCTGGGGGGCATTTTGACAATTTGCGCAACGACTTGCTGGTGGGCCGTCAGTGGCTGGCCGAGCGCCTGCCAGCGGTAGAAATTGTAGACGAGGTATTCCCTTCCGATGCTAATTTCCTGCTGGTTCGCTTCCGGCCCGATGCTACCGCCGTGTACGACTACTTATTGGCACGCGGTATTGTCGTGCGCAACCGTACCACGCAGCCCGGTTGCGCCGGCACGCTCCGCCTCACCGTCGGTACGCCCGCCGAAAACGAGCAGCTACTCGCGGCGCTGCGAGAGTTCACGTACTAAAGTAAAAATCCATTAGGGGGCTTTTTTACTCCCAGCAACGATGCATCAACTTGCGCGCGGCAGAAGCCGTCAACACTTGATGTTATTTCTCCTCTCATGAAAAAAGTACTCTTCATTGACCGCGACGGTACCATCCTTATCGAGCCGCCCACGGATTTTCAGATTGACTCCTTGGAGAAGTTTCAGTTTCTGCCCGGCTCTATCACCAATCTCGCTCGCATTGCCCGCGAACTGAACTACGAGCTGGTGCTGGTCAGCAACCAGGATGGCCTCGGCACCGCCAGTTTTCCCGAGGAGACATTTTGGCCCGCCCATAATCTCATGCTCGATATTTTGCGGGGAGAAGGAGTGGAGTTTGCCCGCGAACACATCGACCGCAGCTTTCCCCACGAAAAACTGCCCACCCGCAAACCTGGTATCGGTATGCTCGCTCAGTATCTAGGTGACAGCAGCGGTTACGACCTCCAAAATTCTTTTGTCATCGGCGACCGGCTCACGGATGTCGAACTGGCCCAAAATCTGGGGTGCCAATCAATCCTGCTTCGCGAGCAAGCCGACGAGCGCGCCGCTCTCACCACACTGAGCTGGGATGAAATCTATCGCTTCCTCCGACTGCCGGCTCGCACGGCCCTCGTGCAGCGCGACACGAACGAAACCAAAATTCGCGTTGAGCTAAACCTCGATGGGCAGGGGCGACCCAGTATGCACACCGGCCTCGGATTTTTTGACCACATGCTCGATCAGCTTAGCAAACACTCAGGTGTCGATATGAAAATCGAAGTACAAGGCGACTTGCACATCGACGAGCACCACACTATTGAAGACACGGCGTTGGCTCTCGGTGAAGCCTTTGCCCAAGCACTCGGCGACAAGCGCGGCCTCGCCCGTTACGGTTTTTTACTACCCATGGACGACTCGTTAGCACAAGCCGCTATAGACTTTTCGGGCCGTCCATGGCTAGTCTGGGATGCTGAGTTTAAACGTGAGAGGGTAGGGGATATGCCCACCGAAATGTTCTTTCACTTCTTCAAAAGCTTCTCCGATGGAGCCCGCTGCAACCTCAATATTCAGTGTGCCGGCGATAATGAACACCATAAAATCGAATCCATATTTAAGGCTGTTGCTAAAGCGATGAAGATGGCTCTGGTTCGTGATGCCTCCAAAATGGAAATCCCGAGTACTAAGGGGGTTCTGTAGGATTACCCATTTGTTAAAACAAATGGGTAAATGGTAGCTGGTTGGGTGATTAGCTCAGCGAAGGGCTCTGCCAATGAAAATAAGCGAGGAATTAAAGTCTGTGTCACAGCGCAATAGGCGATAAACCAAATGTGTAAACAAATGGGTATCGTTTGAAAATACTCAAATGGAAATAGCAGTCATTGATTATAAAGGTGGTAATGTGCAGTCGGTGTTGTTCGCGTTAGAGCGCTTAGGATGCCACCCAACCCTTACGGCTGACCCCGAAGTCATACAGCGGGCCGATAAGATTATTTTCCCAGGCGAGGGTGAAGCCGCCTCTGCCATGCGTGAGCTTCGGGTACAAGGACTGGATAAATTACTACCTAGTCTGACCCAACCATTTTTGGGGGTATGTCTGGGTATGCAACTGCTTGGTACACACAGTGAGGAGAACGACGCGACCTTACTTGGTATATTACCCTTCGAGGTCAAGCGCTTTCCCACGCTGCCCGAGTATAAAGTCCCGCACATGGGCTGGAACACGTTGCAGCGACTCCAGTCACCGCTCTTTGCCGGCCTGGGCGCGGAGGACTACGTATACTTCGTGCATAGCTACTACGCGCCAGTGGGTGACTATACCATAGCCGAGGCGGAGTATCCCACGCCTTTTAGTGCGGCCGTGCAGCACAAGAACTTTTACGCGGTCCAGTTTCACACCGAAAAAAGCGGTCCGGTTGGCACCCGTATTCTGGAAAACTTCCTGCAACTCTAACCTTCAAGTGAGTCTCCGTTCGATTTGCTGGCCCAGCAAGCCGCAGTTGTGCGACCACAACGACGCAGACACACGAACCCGACGCTTACTTATACCCCATCGCTTATGCATATTATCCCCGCCATCGACCTCATTAATGGGCAGTGCGTCCGCCTTACCGAAGGCGACTTCGCGCAGCAAACCACCTACGACGCCGATCCGCTGGCCGTGGCGCAGCGCTTCGAGCAACAGGGCGTGCGTCGGCTGCACCTGGTGGATCTGGATGGGGCGCGGGCGCGGCATCCGGTTAATCTGCCGGTGCTGGAGAAAATTGCGCGCCACACCCAGCTGCACATCGACTTCGGTGGTGGGCTGCAAAGCGAACAATCAGTCCGGCAGGCCTTCGATGCGGGCGCGGCGCAGATTACGGCCGGCAGCATTGCCGTCCGCGAGCCCGGCGTGGTGCAGCGCTGGCTGACCACGTTCGGAGCCGATAAAATTATTGTGGGGGCTGATTTTCGCCATAATCACATTGCCATCAACGCTTGGGCCGACCAGTCGGAGTGGACGCTAAGCGCGTTTATCGGGGAATACCTGGAGGCCGGCGCCACCACCTTTATCTGCACCGATGTGAGCAAGGATGGTAAGCTGCAAGGCCCCTCGCTGCCTATGTATCAGGAGCTACGTCAGCAATATCCGCAGGCCCAGCTCGTGGCCAGCGGCGGCGTAACCACCATGCAGGACGTAGAGGTACTGGCCAGTAGTGGGATGCACGGCGCCATAATCGGCAAAGCGTTGTACGAAGGCACCATCACGCTAGAGCAGCTACAGGCTTTGCTGTAATTATAATACAGGCTTTGCTGTAATTATAATACTGTATTGATGAAAAAGTAAAAAATACCGTTAGGAAGTGGATGACTTCAAATTTGAAATTAAAAGGCTCAGCTTAGATGATGGAGATGGGCTGTTACATTTTCAAATTTCTCTATCAAACGGAGAGGCTGCTGCAACCCTTGATTTCTATGGCTACGATAATGAGTTTATAGAATTTGGAGAGCAATTGAGGAGTTTTCCGCAGTTGATAGATAGTACCGTTACTTATCAGATGGGAGAGGATAGCAAGCAGTGGGCTTATTATTTATTGCTAGAGGCATTTTGTTACGAAGCAAATGGTTCATCAGCCCTCCGCGTGCGGGTGAAAAATACTTTCAAAGAGCCTTACAACTGTGATTGTAGCTTCTGCATTATAATGATGCCAGCTGAACTGAATCGGTTAGGAGGTGGACTCAGTAGTTGGAATCCGAGAGAAGATGTTGAGTTTGTGTGGCCACCTGTGAATTTCCAGTTAGAAAACAATTAGATCAAAAAAGCCCCCCGATGCTTACCAAACGAATTATTCCCTGCCTCGACGTGAAAGACGGCCGCACCGTGAAGGGCGTGCGCTTCGAGGGCCTGCGCGACGCCGGCGACCCGGTGGCCCTGGCTTCCCGCTACGCCCGCGAGGGCGCCGATGAACTGGTTTTCCTCGACATCACGGCCACCAACCAGAAGCGCGCCACGCTGGTAGCACTGGTGCGCGACGTGGCCCGCGAGCTGGATATTCCCTTTACCGTAGGCGGCGGTATCGGCACCGTGGCCGACGTAGAAGCTTTACTCATGAACGGGGCCGATAAAGTCAGCATCAACTCCGCCGCCTTGCACCGCCCTGAATTGATCGACGAGCTAGCCCGCCGCTTTGGTTCCCAGTGCATTGTGGTAGCCGCCGACGCCCGCTTTCACGAGCCCGAAGGCTGGCAGATCTACACCCGCGCCGGCACCCACAACACTGGCCGCGACGCCGTGCAGTGGTGCCGGGAAGCCGCTGAGCGAGGCGCGGGCGAAATTCTGCTCACCAGCATGAGTAACGACGGCACCAAGGATGGCTTCGCGCTGGACATTACTGGCGCCGTGAGCCGGGCCGTATCCGTGCCGGTGGTGGCTTCGGGCGGCGCGGGCAGCAAGCAGCACTTCACGGAAGTATTTCAAACTGCCCATGCCGACGCGGGCCTGGCGGCCAGCATTTTTCACTTCGGCGAAATCGGCATTCGCGAATTGAAAGAACACTTGCGCCAGGATGGGATTCCGGTGCGACTATAAATCAGATATGACATTCGATTTCGCTAAAATGCCCGATGGGTTAATTCCCGCCGTGGTGCAGGACGACCAGACGGGCCAGGTGCTGATGCTGGGCTACGTGAACCAGGAGGCGCTAGCCAAAACCCAACAGGAGGGCCGCGTGACCTTTTTCTCGCGCTCCAAAAACCGCCTCTGGACCAAGGGCGAAACCTCCGGCAACTTCCTCACCGTAGTAAGTCTGCACCCCGACTGCGACGGCGACGCGGTCCTCATCCGCGCCCGCCCCGACGGGCCCACTTGCCACCGCGGCACCACCAGCTGCTTCGAGCAACCCGACCAAACGGCCCTTCCCGCCGCCCCGGTCGGGTTCCTGGCCGAGCTGGAGCGCCTGGTGCAGCGCCGCCGCGACTTCCCGAGGAAGACCCTAAGTCGTACACAGCCTCGCTGTTTCGCAAAGGCATGCCCAAAATCGCCCAGAAAGTAGGCGAGGAAGCCGTAGAAACGGTAATTGACGCCGTGGGGGGCAATTTTGAAGGCTTGAAAGGCGAAGCCGCCGACTTGCTCTACCATCTGCTGGTGCTGCTGGCCGCTTCGGGCCTCACGCTGGACGATGTAGTAGCTGTACTACGCGAGCGGCACAGCACGATCTCGGCGGGAGTACGGCGGGAGTAAGGCTTTACATTTAATGATAAGTCCGTCTCCATTATAAGGCGGTCATGCGGAGCGCAGCGAAGCATCTCGCGTGTTGAACGTTGAGTTACTACTGCAACGACCCCGAGCGAGATGCTTCGCTCCGCTCGGCATGACGGTCTCTATTAAAAAGCACTCTGGGGGCTTTTTCACGCTCCTTATCCTTACTGACAAGCCGCTGGCGCTAAATCCTTTTTACCTTGCGCCCCGCTTATCTGCCTTTCTATGTCTGCTGCCCCCTCCGCTTACCTCGCCACCCAGTCGCTTACGGTGCTTGTTCCCGTGTATAACGAGGAAGAAAGCCTGCCGCAATTTGTGGTGGAGATGGATAAATTTCTGGCCCAAACGCCTGTCGCGACCACCGTCTTATTTGTCAACGACGGCTCCACGGATGGTTCCCTGGCCCTGCTGCGCAACATCTGCCGCGCGGGCACTCCGTACGAATTCATTAGTCTGGCCCAAAATCGCGGGCTGAGCACGGCCATCAAAGCCGGCATCGACCACTGCCGCACGACGCTCATCGGCTACATCGACAGCGACATCCAAACCACGCCGCTCGACTTTCTGACGTTCTTCGAGTTCCTGCCCGAGTACGACATGGTAAATGGCATCCGGGCCAAGCGCCAGGACACGTTGGTCAAAAAACTGTCCTCTAAGGTAGCCAATACCGTGCGGCGCACCCTCATCAACGACGGCATTCAGGATACGGGCTGCCCACTCAAAATCATCAAAATCGAGTACGCCCGCCGCGTGCCGCTCTTCCACGGTATGCACCGCTTTCTGGGGGCGCTGGTGCAATTGCAGGGTGGCAAAGTAAAGCAGCTGCCCGTGCGCCACTTCCCGCGCTTCGCCGGCACGGCCAAATACAACCTCTGGAACCGCGCCTGGAAGCCCCTAGTCGATACCTTCGGCTTCCGCTGGATCAGGAGCCGCTGGCTGAACTACGCCATTGGGGAGGAGCAGCGCCAGCAGCAGGCCCCAGCCGGGCGCACCCTCGAAGGCTAGCCCCAAGGCATGAAGACCGAAATCGTCGCGTACGGGGTGGGGCTAATTGCCCAACTGCTGTTTTCGAGCCGTATTATTCTGCAATGGATTCAGAGCGAGCGGGCCAAACGCGTGCTGGTGCCGGTGCTATTCTGGCAAATCAGCCTGGTGTCGTCGTTTCTGATGATTCTCTACGGCATGCTCCGCCACGACCCGATTATTCTGGCAGCCCAGCTTATCAGCTACGCCATCTATATCCGCAACTTGCAGCTGCTGGGCGAGTGGGGTAAGCTCCACGGCGCGTTTCGGGTGGGGGCATATGCGTTTCCCTTAGCAGCTATTGCCTGGTTTGTGTCCGGCACTGCTTATTTTAGCCTGCAAACCATGCTCGCTAACCGCATTCCGGGTGGCGTGTTGGCGCTGGGCGCGGTGGGACAAACCATTTTTCTGCTGCGCTTCGTGTATCAGTGGCTGTATTCCGAACGCAAGGGTGAATCGGTGCTGCCGCTGGGTTTCTGGCTCGTCAGCCTCATTGGCTCGGCGCTTATTCTGGCTTACGCCGTGCTGCGCCGCCCCATTGATTACGTCCTGATTCTGGGCAACGTGCCAGGCATTATCGTGTACGCCCGCAACGTGGTGCTGCTGCGCCGGGAAATCAAGGGGCTGCGGGTAGAGGAAATTGAGAAGTGAGCCCGAGCGCCCCAGGTCACGTTTATACAGCAAAAAAAAGCCCCCAGAAATACCTGGGGGGCTTTTTTGTCAGCCATAATCAGAATTACTAGACATTTTTCTTTCCGAATAGTTAATTACCAGCTAGCCAAACGAAGTAAATGTGCAGCTTCGTGGTTGTTGCTAAGGGCTGCGCTATTCTCAGTATAATCACACAGTATCTTAAGCTGATCATCTGTGCCTGAATCAACGCTACCAACCAAAGGCAGCACGCTCGGCCGATTGGCGTCCGTGCTGCTGGTCTGCGTATTTAGCTTTTTTGTTCACGTAGGCGCCCCGGAGGTTAGTCTGATGGAAGCCCGCAATTTTGTGGCTGCCCGCGAAATGGTGGCCGGCGGCTCCTGGCTGATTCCTACCCTGAACCATGAGTTGCGGTTGGCCAAGCCCCCACTGCCTACCTGGGCCGTTGCGGCCACGCAGCAACTCGTAGCCCCCACCAACAATTTGGCTTTGCTCCGACTTCCGGCCGCTGTGATGGCTACGCTACTGGTCCTGATGTTCTGGGGCCTGGCCCGCGAGCTAACGCGCGATGCGCCTTTTGAAAGCGATAACCCCGGCCGCACGGCCTGGTTGAGTGCGCTGGTATTAGCCAGTAGCCTGCTGGTAATTGTGAGTGGCCGGGAAGGGCAGTGGGATATTTTTGCGTACGGGTTCGTCGTGGGGGCGCTGTGGCTGCTGGTGCGGGGCTGGCGGAGCGCCGGCCAAGGCTATGGTACCTTCAGTGGAGCCGGACTGCTGCTGGGTTTTTCAATGCTGAGCAAAGGTCCCGTGGCCTTGTATGGAGCACTCTTGCCATTTGTGGCGTGCTATCTATCTCGGCTAAATCCGGAAATGCGCGGGGGAGTGCGCGGGCATTGGCGCGGCACCTTGCTGGCCGGGATGGTGGCGCTCGTGGTGGGCGGCAGCTGGCCACTGTATATTCTCTATCATGTGCGCCCGGCAGCCTTGGCGGTAGCTCAAACAGAGGTGACGGCCTGGGGTGAGCGACATGTCCAGCCGCTGTGGTATTACTCGCCTTTCTTTGTATATACCGGCGTGTGGGTGGTGGCAACAGTAGCTGCCCTGGTGGTACCCTACGCGAAGCGGCGTCTGGGGGCTTTTTGCCCTATGTATTGGTCCTGGGCTGGCTGCTAGCCGCTCTGGTGCTACTGAGTCTGGTGCCCGAAAAAAAAGTGAGGTATATGCTGCCCTTGCTGCCCCCGTTGGCGTTGCTGACTGCCGGAGCCCTGCGCTACTGGGAAACGATTTTCCGCCATCAGCAGGCCACCCGCTCCGACCATCTGCTGCTGCGCTTTTGGGCGGGCCTGCTGGCCGTGGTTTGTCTGGCCGTGCCGGGAGCAATGCTGGTTATCAATCTGCCGGGCTTTGGGCCGAATACGCTGCGGTTTGACGCGGTTGTGCTGGTCCTGGGCAGCGTAGGCATTGTAGCTGTGCGCGCGGCCTGGCACACTCGGCCGGAGTTACTCATGGCCGCATCGCTGACGCTCATGGCCGCCATCCTGAGTATTCTGCAGCCAGCGTATCCTGTTTGGGAGGAAAGGCACGGGGAGCGTGGCCTGCGCCAATTGAGCATGGCCCGGCGGCAGCCCGCTATCCAGCAGGTGCCCTGGTATAGCCTTGATACAATGCAGGTAAAGCAGGTATGGGCCGCTGGCCAAGCCGTACCTACCTGGAACCCCGCCACCGATTCGCTGCCGCTGCAAAAGCTGCCTATTGCCGTCTTTTCCAACTCGCTGCCCTACACCAAAATTCCGGCCCGCTGGCGCCGCCACTTGCAAATTAAAGTAGTAGACGGGTACTACCTGGGGCGCGAGCGAAAGAAAGGACACTGGTTTATTTCCATTCTACGTCCCCTGTAGCTGTGCCATTCTGAGGTTACTTCTGGCTACTGAGGGCGCCAGATAAAGCACAGCCCCGTAGCGCCCCCGTACAGGGTCGGCGTCAGGGTCATGCCTTTTGGCAGGCGCGGCTGCCGACCCCAGCGGTTGCGGTGGGTGAGATAGGCAAGGTGGGCGGAGAGAATGCCGAAGCCAGCCCCGGCCACCACGTCGCTCTGCCAGTGCTTGGTGTTTATCATGCGCAGCGCCCCCACGCCCGTGGCAATGGTATACGCCCCAATGCCGTACCACTGACTTTTATCGCGAAACTCCGTGTGCACGATGCTGGCGGCCAGGAAGGCCTGAGCCGTGTGGCCGGAAGGAAACGATTCGTTGTCAGATCCATCGGGGCGGGGCCGGCGGGTAATGTACTTTAGGGCGTAAACAGAAGTAAGCATAATCGCCTCTGCTTTGCCAATGACCAGCAGCGTATTTATTCGGTCGCTGCGCGACTCTACGCCGGCCAGCGCCACAAGGCCCAGCTCCGCGTAGGGGGCCAATAGGAGATAATCATCGAGGGAAGTGCGGTAAGTGGGAAACAGCTTGTGAATGTCACGGTTGGCCTGCTCGTTGGTATAAAAACCGCCACCCTTATGAGTGTAAAAACCGTAGCCAATCATCACGGCTGGCACAAGGGTGGCGCGCACCAGCTTGCCCTGATACCAGGGTTTCTTGATGGCCGAAGCCTGGGCGGGCGTTTCGTACTTACGGAGAGTATCGGCGGCGGCGGGCGGCGTAATCTGGGCCTGCACCGGAGCTGCCGTGCCCAGCGCCAACAGCAGCCCAACGGTGCGAACGCGCCAGGAATGAGCAAGGGTAAAAGTAGATACCATACGTGCGGCTAGCTACCTACGGGCGCAGGAAGTTCTCTAAAAAGGAAACAAGGTGGCCGGTTACCTATCGGCCTATGCTGCCAATACTCACTTTTCAGAGTCACAGTTGTAATCAAGCGCATACCTCGCCCTGATTCATTCCTTGTTAGTGCAGCAAGGCAATTATCCAGAGTTATATCTGCGGATATATTATTTAAAGATATTTTATTACTATTATACGTCTATATAAGGTAAAGACGCAGAGGGGATATTACTGCTACCATTCTGTCTTTCCTGTCTGGGTAGAGTTTCAGCATACCTAAGCTTACTGCATATGAAACTGATGTCAGGTCTTTACGCAATGGGCGTGGCTGCGCTGCTGGCCACTGGGGGGCTTTTTGGATGCAGCAATTCCTCTGCTAGTCAGGCGGCGGCGGCACAGCTGGACGTGCCCGTGCACTTTGCCTTCCATACGGCAGAAGCTCCCGCGGCCAAGAAGCCCAAGCCGGGTCGCAAGCCCAAAACCAAAGCTGATTATGACAATGCCATTGCATCGGTCAAAAAATACAGAGAAAAGCACCCGTCCGGTGGCCTGCACAATGGCTATATCAGTAAGCAGCTGGTGAAAGACCTGCTGGCCAACGGCAAATGCGAGGGCCTGCGCATGTACCTCGCCGACAGCGCGGGGCAGGAAAGAATGGTGGTGATAGGGGTGGATAAGGATGGCGCTGACTTAGTCAATCCGATCAATCTGGAGGAGCAATCGGGGCTGAGAACCCAGGGTAAATACCTGTTCGGGATAAGCGAAGACAAATGCCCCGAGAACTGCGTAGGAGCCGCCTTATATGAATAAGTAGCCTAGCAGCGCATGCTCAGCGGAGGCTTTATTTCAGCCATCATTGTTTCACTTTTTACCAAAACCTAGTGTGTATGGAAATCTTTACAAAACTGCGTTGGGTTGGCTGCTTCTGGCTTGCAAGTACTGGGGGGCTTTTTAGTTGCGACAGCGGGCAGAAAAAAGAGCCTTCGGCTTCTCAGCAGCCAGCAGTTCTTAGCCAGACGGATACAACTCGTGAAGAAGAGACTGGCCTAGACCCTAAACTGTCCAAGCCGCCTTTTGAGCCAGGAGCGGGTGTAATACCAAGCAATGAGACGGAATACAAGGCTGCCCTTGCTGCTATAGATGAATATGAAAGAGTCAATCCGAAGGCAGTAGTTACCAGTAACTACTTCAGTCGCACGACTATAAACAAGATCATGCAGGACACAGAAAACTGCGCTGGCATCCGCATCTACCGTACGTATGGAAATAACAAGAAAGACTTTGGAATCTTGATTACAGCTGTTGATAGCACCGGGAAAGAAGTAAAAAAATCCGTCCAGCTAAAAGATGGGTTTAAAGTCGACTACTTGATTGGTACCAGTGAGGAGAGATGTCCCGATAATTGCGGCCATTTCGATCAGAATTAAGGAGCGCGAATGGATGCTTGGGTTGTCGTTCATGTGATGAATCGGATACTGGAGGCGGCACCGATCGTGCCGTTTGCCAGTGCCTGTTTGCGGCGGCAGCACATTCCGTATCGCTTCCGGTTGGTATTTTACTACGTGGCCGCCAAAGTGGTGCTGTTTCCCATGGATACGATCAGCCGCATTTCCATTCGCAACAACATTTACCTTTTTCACCTGTCCACGGTGCTGATGGTAGTGCTGCTGGCGGGCACCTATCAGCGTCTACTACCCGCCGGGCGGGTGCAGCAGATCATCCGCCTCTGCATTGGGGTGTTCCTGGTTGTGGCTCTGCTGGATGCCACTTTCTTCAATGGTCTACTTACGGATGTAAACAGCTACGCCCAAGCCCTAGGCTGCACCATTCTGGTGACGCTCGCCATTATTCATGTGGTGTATCTGACCCGCAGCTCGCCTTTTGAGCTGGAAAAGCAGCCGGAGTTTTTTTTCAGCGTCGGTATCCTGGTGTACTGCTCGTGCTCCGTAGTGACGTATGGGGCCATCAATGTCATCTACAGCGCTGATTACGACGTGGCCACCACTATTCGTCTGGATACGCTTCTCAGTAGTCCTGATACGTTTTTAGCTGCTGTGCAAATGGGCTTATTTGCCTGGATGTTCCGCTTCTTTCCTATTAGCGTGCCCGCGCGCCGGGCCCTGCCGCGGTGGCTGCACTACAGTAGCTGGGAGCAGCGGCCATATCGAATGCTAGGGCAGCCGCTAACGGCTTTCCGGTCAGCTGTCTCGTATCCGCAGCCCTCCCCGGCGGCTCAGCCCTAGGAATACCGATGGGGCTGCCCCTCGAAATAGAGTGGGGGGCTTTTTTGCCCTCTAAGTTGCGTATATTGGTTTGCTGGTTACGTCTTTACCTTTCTCAGCTCCGCTGGCTTGTGCCATGCCCGACGTCCTGATTCCCTTTCTGCTCGTTGGCCCCATCCTGCTGCTGCTGGCCCTGGGCATCGTGACCATCCTGATTCGGGAGCAGCGGCGGCGCCTGGTGCAGGAGCAGGAAAAGCAGCTGCTGCTGGCCCAGCAGAATGAGCAGCTGGAGCAGCAGGTGGCGGCGCGTACCTCGGAGATAATTGCCCAGCGCAACGACCTGGAACAGGCCCTGGCCGACCTGCGAACCACCCAAAGCCAGCTGGTGCAGCGGGAGAAAATGGCGAGCCTAGGGGAGCTCACCGCTGGCATTGCCCACGAGATGCAGAACCCGCTGAATTTCGTCACCAACTTCTCCGACCTCAGCGTTGATTTGGTAGCCGAATTGGAGGAGGAGCTCGCCAAAGAACAGCTCTCGGAGAAAGGCCAGCACACTATTCAGCAGCTCTTGCAGGAACTGATTCAGAACCAAAGCCGCATTCATCAGCACGGCCACCGGGCCGACCGCATTGTGAAAAGCATGCTGGAGCACTCCCGGGCCAACAGCACCCAGCGGCAGGCGACCAACATCAACACCTTGGTGGAGGAAAGCCTACGCCTGGCGTATCATGGTTGGCGGGCGAAAAACAAGGATTCCAACGCCACGCTCCTCACCGAACTCGACCCCAGCCTGAAGCCCGTATTAGTGCTGCCCCAGGACCTGAGCCGGGTGTTTCTGAACCTGCTGACCAATGCTTTCTACGCCGTAGCGGAAAAGAGCCGGCAAGCGCCCCCTGGCTATTGCCCGGAGGTATGCGTGCAAACCCGACAAGTGGGCAATACGGTGCAAGTGCGGGTGCGCGACAACGGGAACGGGATTCCGGCAGCGGTGCGCGAGAAAATATATCAGCCCTTTTTCACTACCAAACCCACGGGGGAGGGCACGGGGCTGGGCCTCTCGCTCAGCTACGATATTATCACTAAAGGCCACGGTGGTACCCTTTCCGTGGACAGCAAGGAGGGAGAATACACGGAGTTTACCATTTCCCTGCCGCTCGACCCCAAAAAGCGCTTGGCGTAGCTCAAGTATTATTTTGCGATTTATTTAAATTAATCCGATATTATCAACTAGTGCCCCTTTGTCTATAGAACAGCAAAAGGGCACCGAATTAGATTCCGTTCTTCGGTGTCGGTGCAAGCCTTGAGCTCGTGACTGGCGTTTTCTGTATTTGTCCGGCAGCGGCTTCTGACCAGCTGGCCGCCGGAACCTATATCGGTAGTGAACATCTGGCTTTTGCTGGCGGCAATGTTGCTTGATCACCTGATTCCTTCTCGCTTTCGCACCAAGCGCTATGCGCAGCAAGTGGTCGCGGCGCCCGTGGACGAGGCGGCCACTGCGTCGGCCAACTATAACGTGTTCTATGCCCTGTCGCAGCGCTGGGTGCGTCGCACGATCGTGCAGACGTTGCTGCTGCTGGCGGGCGTTTTTTCGGCGGCGCTGGGCTTGAAAGGCTTTCTGTTGCCCAACGAATTCATTGACGGCGGCGTGACGGGTATTTCGCTGCTGGTAAGGCACCTGACCGGCATGTCCCTGTCGGTGCTGATTCTGGTTATCAATATCCCTTTATAATCCTGGGCTACTATCAGCTGGGGCGGAAGTTCGCGCTTAAAACCCTGCTAACGATTATGGCCCTGTCCGGGGCGCTGCTGATTGTTTCCTTTCCCAGCGTCACGGATGATAAGCTGCTGATTGCGGTGTTTGGCGGATTTTTTCTCGGGGCGGGCATTGGCTTGGCCATGCGGGGCGGCGGCGTGCTCGATGGCACTGAAATTCTGGCCCTTTACCTCAGCCGCAAGCTGCCTCTCTCCATTGGTGATATTGTGCTGATTATCAATATTATCATCTTTGGCGTGGCGGCGTGGCTGCTGTCCATTGAAACCGCTCTATACTCCATTCTGGCCTACTTGTCGGCGGCCAAAACCGTGGACTTTATCCTGGTAGGAATTGAGGAATACACCGGCCTGACGATTATTTCCTTCCATAGCACCGAAATCCGGCAGATGATAACCGATAAGCTGCGCCGGGGTGCTACCGTGTTTGAAGTTACCCAGGGCTACGGCTCGCACGGGCATCAGCACCTGAAGGTAGAAGCCATTTTTACGGTCGTTACCCGTCTTGAGGTCGTGGGCCTCACCGATGAGATTCATAAAATCGATCCGAACGCTTTTGTGGTCATGCAAAGCATCAGCGACACCAAGGGCGGATTGGTCAAGAAGCGCGCCTTGCACTAAGCGGCCGCGGCCCTCTGATAGGCCGGCAGTGTCCGTTGGGGGGCTTTTTAACGGAAGAATTTGAATGGAAAAGCTAACCCGGTATCTGGGGATACGGCCCGGCGAGACGAAGACGGTTGGGTTGTTTTTTGCGCACAATTTCCTGCTGGGCATCGGCACCATTCTGGTGTACGTGACGGCCAACGTGCTGCTGTTGGAAGAGCATCCGGAGCGCAATCTGCCCCTGGCGTATTGTGTGGGGGCGCTAGCTATGATGGCCGTAGGGAAGCTGTACGCGCACTTTGAACACCACTGGCTGTTGCAGAAGCTGGCCGTCCGGGCCTTGCTGGTGGCTGTGGTGCTCACACTGGTGCTGGCGCTGCTGCTCCTGCTGGGGCCGTCCGTTACAACGGCGGTAGCCATCATGACGGGCTACCGCCTCATTTATCTGCTGACCAACCTGGAGTTCTGGGGGATGTCGGCCGTGGTCTTTAACGTGCGGCAGGGGCGGCGGCTGTTCAGCATCATCAGCGCCGGCGATATGCCCGCCAAAGCCGTCGGGGCTGTGTTGGCCGTAGTTGTGCACGCCTATAATGAGCTCTACGTGCTCTTGTTGACCGCCTGCGGGGCTTATATACTGGCCTCCTGGATTCAGCGGGCTACGTTTCAATCGCGGGTAGTGGAGGCGCGGCCGGGGGCGCCGAGGGTAGCGCGGCCAGTGCAGTCGGCGCTGGTACGCCAGGTATTTGGGGCCAGCCCCCTGATTCATGCCATGGGCCTGAGTTTGACCGCCATTGCCGCGGTAGCGGTGGGTGTGGAGTATATATTCTTTGTGAATGTGAAGTATAAGCTCCAGGATCAGACCACGATTCTACAGTACGTGGGGGGCGTTTTGGCCCTTACGTACCTGCTGGCTATGCTCTTTAAGCTGCTCTTCACGCGCCACGGCATCGACCGCCTGGGCGTGCGCTGGACACTGGCCTTGCTGCCGATGACGGCCCTGGCGGGTGTTCTACTGTTTGGGGCTTTGGAGCTGGCTGCTGTCGGTCCTGCCATGTTGCTGGTGTATTTTGGCGGGCTTTATCTGACGCTGGAAGTGCTGCGCCGGGCCTTGTTCGAACCAGTGTTCCTAGTTCTCTTCCAACCCCTCACGCCGCTGGAGCGCCTGGAAGGGCACACCTTAGCCAAAGGCTTCTATGAGCCGTTGGGGTTGGGGGTGGGGGGCTTATTGCTACTGGGCCTGCACGACTCGCCAGCGCTGAACCAGTGGGTGCCGTTTGTGTGGATGGGGCTGCTACTGCTGGGCGCTGTTTTTCTGTTGCAGCGTACCTACTGGAAATACCTCGATGAGCTGAAAGACGCGCTGGGCTTACGGTTTGAGGCCAACCCAGAGCCAAATTTGCCCCCCAGTGCACCCTCGGCGGCGGATACGGAAGAAGCCGACAATAGTGTAGAGGAAGCCTTGCTGGCCATTGAGGATCTACTCAAAGCCGGATCCGGCACCTTGGTACAACACGCCTCGGCCTTGCTTTCGCATACCGATAGTCGGGTGCGTACGCGTGTGCTAAGTCTGGTGGGCCATCAGGCCGATGCGAGCCTACTGCGGCGCCTGGCGCTCGACGACCCCGATCCGAAGCTGCGCGAAACCGCCAGTACCCTGGCCGGTGGCCACCCCGAGGCCAATGACTTACTGCATCATCCGGATACCGTGGTGCGGAGGGGAGCTCTGCGGGGCCGGCTGGCACAAGCTCCCGACGACGTGCAGGCCAGGCAAAGCCTCAGCAGTATCCTGGCTTCTTCCGATACCAACTCCCGCATCATGGCCTTGGGACTCATCCGTTTTTTGACTCCCGAGCAACAAAGCGAACTGTTGATAACCTGCCTGCATAGCCCGGCGCCGGAGGTAGTGCAGGCCGCCGTAACCGCCGCCGCGGAGGCGACCAATCCGACCCTAACCGATGAGCTGCTGCGCTTGCTGCGCAACAAGACGGTAAGACATTCAGTGGCCGACAGCCTCGTAGGACTAGGAGCCGCGGCCTTGCCCCAGATCAAGGAAGTATTGACGAAGGAATCAGATGGGCACTACCTGCATTTGCTGGCGCAGGTGTGTGCCCGGCTGGCTACCACGGAAGCCCGGCAAGTGTTGGTGGAGGTAGCGCAGACCTCCAATCTGCACGCGCGCGCCGCCGCATTACGGGCCCTGAGCAGTTATCCCACGGTACCGGCCGATGCGCCCATGTTTCAGCGGCTGGTGGAGAAAGAAATGCGCCTGGCCCAGCAAGTCCTGCATGGTATGAGCAGTGCCAACGCGGAGCTACGCTCGGCCTTACGCTACGAGCTCAAGAAAGGACAACAGCGCTTATTCTGGCTGCTGATGCAAATTTATGAGCGCCAGCATATTCTGGACGCGCAGCGCGGCGTAGCCCACTCGGCGGGCGAACGGCAGGCCAATGCGCTGGAAATTTTGGACAACTTAATTCCCCGGCCGCTTTATCAGGGCCTGCAAGCGTTGCTCGATACCGGACGGTTGCGGGATAAGGTACAAACCTTCGATAGTTTATTAGGCCCCCTGAGTTCCGCCGAGCCTATTCAAACCTCCATCGTGCGGCGCGGGTCTGCCTCTTTTTCAGCCTGGACGATTAGCGTGGCGCTGCTGCAGTGGCATTCAAGTCCGCAAACGGTACTGTATTTACACCCGCACCTGCTGTCAGCCAATGTTCTGATTCAGGAGAGTGCCATGGCCGTACTCCGGCAGCTGCCCCAGCAGCGTCCCGCCGCTTTCGATCAACTGATTTCTGTGTATCCAGATTCCCATCAACTGCTTATGAACACGCCGCACGCTTCCGCTTCCTCGGTTTCGGCGCGGGAGCGCGTACTATTGTTGAAAGGCACCGCACTCTTCGCCGAAACGCCCGAGAACGTTCTGGGTACCATTGTGCCGATTATGAAGGAAGTCTCTTTTCAGGCTGATCAGGAGATTTTTGTCAAAGGAACCCTGGGCAACTCCCTGTTTATTGTAAGCGAGGGGGAGGTGGGAATTTTCGATGGGCCGCTTCAACTGACGACTTTCCGAAAGGGTGATTTCTTTGGCGAGTTAGCCTTGCTGGACGCTGAAGCCCGCTCAGCCACGGCCGTTGCGCAGAGTCCCGTCGTGGCCTTTCGCATCGATCAGGAGGACTTCTACGATGTGATGGAAGAGTGCTCCGAAGTCGCCCGCAATATTATGCGCATCCTCTGCCAACGTCTGCGGCTCCAGAATGAGAAGATGCTGCCCGGCGTGGCTGCTTAGGCCTGTAGCGGCGAGGTGCTGGTCTTCTGTTGCCAGTTGATAAATAGCGTTAAACCCTCTGCCAGGGAGGTCCGGGGGGCGTACCCCAGCAACTCTTGGGCTTTACGGATGTCGGCGTAGGTCACATCCACGTCGCCGGCCTGCATGGGCTGGAAGGCTAGCTGGGGGGCAATTCCTACGGCCTCACCGACTGCCTGAATCAACTCTAGCAGTGGTATCGGGTGGCTGTTGCCCAGATTGATAGTATTGAAGCCGATGGGCTGGGATACTAAATACGCTACGCCCCGCGCGATGCCGTCCACGGTATCGCCCACGAAGGTGTAGTCGCGGGCCGTGGTGCCGTCGCCAAACACCGGGATGGGCTCACCTGCCCGCAGCAGGCGCACAAATTTATGAATAGCCAGATCGGGGCGTTGGCGGGGGCCAAATACCGTAAAGAAACGGGCATTCAGCACGCTCAGGCCATAGAGGTGGTGGTAGGTATAGGTCAGCTGCTCACCGGCCAGCTTTGAGGCAGCATACGGCGAGATGCAGGCTTGCAGCAGGTCCTGATCTTCCCGGAAGGGCCGTTGGGGAGAGTTGCCGTAGACGGAGGACGACGAGGCAAAAAATAATTTTCCGACGCCTTGCAGCCGCATCCATTCCAGCAGGTGGGTAGTGCCCAGGACATTATTTTCCAGATAGGCCGCTGGTTCACGCACCGATGGCCCCACGCCGGCTTTGGCCGCCAGGTGCACCACTATGTCGATTGGTGTATCGGCCAAGGCATGGGTCAGGGCTTCGGTGCCGGCGCGCAGGTCCAACTCGAGAAAGTGAAAGTCGGAGTGCTGAAAAAAGCCCCCCATATTGTCCTGCTTTAGGCGGCGGTCATAAAAGGGGTCGAAGTTATCGAGGCCGACAACTTGGTAGCCATCAGCTAACAGCCGTTCACAAAGGTGGGACCCAATAAAGCCGGCGCAACCCGTAACCAGAACCGAAGGCATAAGCAAAGAGGTAAAAAAGCAGGAAAGCAGGGCTAAAGGTAGAATGAATTATGCAGTTCAGACTAGCTAGGAAGCCAGCATAAACTGCGAACTTGCGAGCTATGCGTCTATCAAACCGAGCCCACCGGATAGGAGGGAGTATACTGCTTTTGGCTGGCATATTGGGTGCCAGCCGCTTGATCTGGGAAGCCAATGCCTCCGTGCCCGGCCCCATTTCGAACCGTCATGGTGGTCATATTCAGGTAATTGGTCACGCTGGCTCCGGCTTTTTTACTCCGCTCAATCCTTTCAATCCCTTGCCCCCCAGCAGCCTGGCAGGCGTGGAGAAGGCTCTTGCTCAGGGAGCTGATGGTGTGGAGATTGATGTGCAGTTAAGTCAGGATAGCATACCAATGCTATACCATGATCCTACGCTTACTTCCATGACTACTGGCAGCGGCTGCGTCAGTCAAAAGCCCGCGGCGGCCTTGGTGAAGCTCCCGTATCGGGGTGGGTGGGGCTACGATCTATTTCAAAGCGAGCGACTAATAACATTCGAAACCCTGTTAGCACGCGTAGCGCGCTATCCACGGTATCCGTATCTACATCTCGACCTGCACGAGCATGATGTCTGTGGCGGCGAGTATACCCGCTCACCCGCTTTGGTTCGAGCCCTCGCGGCTTCGATTCGCCGTTATAAAGTACCCCCGGAGCGTTTGCTCATTCTTACAACCTATCAACCCACGCTGCGCCAACTCAAGCAGGAACTCCCGCAGGTTCCGCTGGGCCTGGAAGTTACGAAAGGCGAAAACCTCAGCGACGGATTGGCTGCCGCCAGGGCCATCGGGGTGCAGGCCATCGTCATTCCCAAAGCGATGGCAACGCCTGAGCAGGTGGCGCAGGTGCAGGCAGCGGGCTTCGATGCCGTGCTGTTTGGTGGGCGTTCGGCCGGCTCCATACGGCGTTTAGTAGCCGCCCACCCCGATGCCATTGAGGTGGATAACGTTCCTCAACTGCTGCGCACGCTCCAACGATAGGGTGCGCAGCAGTTGAGTACACGTAGTTAAGGATTGGTCGTCGGCACGGAGTCGGGAGACGATGGAAGGGCGGTGGGGGGCATTTCTGAGCGAGGCGTCATGCGCTCGCTTTCCAATAATTTTTGGAGGCTGTCATTCTGGCTTTTAAGCCGGTCGTTCTCCCGTTGTAATGCCTGAGTGCTGTCTGAAGGGGTAGAAGTCGAGGTTTGTTGTGGCTCGCAGGCAACTAGTAAAGTCAAGCTCAAAAACGAAAAGAGTAGGCGGAATTTGAAAATCGTCATCAGGAGGGAAAATGAAAAGCAGAAAATTATTAATTAACATAATTAATATATAGAGTGTTTGACAGCCAATTATGTATGACTGCCAATAGGGCAGAAGTAGCCAAGATTACCCAGCTAACTGCTTCCTAATCTTTTCCAATAATATCCGGACGATTTCCACATCATCGAGATCTTGAATGCTAAACTGTGTATCCATGCCCGGTCCGGTGATATGGATGGAATATGAGGTTCCCGTAGCTCGAGTAACTGCTGGCGTCTGAGGAGGTCCATTGACTGTCCGTGACAACGTACTATGGCTGGTGATGGTCGGCTTAGGATCTACGCGGCCAGCCGCACTTGCTACACTAGCTGCCCCTGGCTCATTCTCAAAGGCGAATGGTGTAGGTTCGATCGGGCTGGGGGGCATTTGTTCTGTCTCTTCCTCTAGATCGTCAGTATCTAGTCCAAACAGCGCGGACACGACATCCTTTGATGACCCTTTTGGTACAAGAGTCCCCTTGGAGTTAATACTATCAGGAGATTGAGATGTAGGTGTGTCTGTTGTTCTGGTTGAAGTGAATGTCTCTGCAGCGACTGATGTATCGCTAGTAGCTGCCGCAGGCCCACGGAATAAGTTCATCGGCATGTCGGTGCTGGCCAGTTCACGGCGCGGAGGTTGTTGGGCGGCCAACTGGTCAATATCCGCTACCACATTTCGTTCATCCAATACGCCAACCATCCGAGCCCCTTCCACAAAAGCCTTTGCTACATTCTGGGCATTAATCTCTTCAACGCCGAATTCTCTGATTAGCATTACATCAAGCATATGAACGGGCAGTTCTCGACTCCGAAACTTTCGGCAGATCTGCGTGAACAACGGTGGATGTAAAAACGCCTCCCGATGAAATACTTTCTCCTCTTGTTTATCATAGGCGTGCTTAATGCGCCGAAACAAGTTAGTAGTAGTGAGCAACTCCCGCTTACTGGTTATGAGCCCAAACTTGACAGCGGATCCTATAATAGCCTTAAAAGACCCACTTACTTTTCTGTTAAGCTTTCGTGCGCATGTATCAATAGCACACTTACCACCAGTGTCATCGACTACTTCAGCTACTTCCCAAGCACTCAGATAGCTAGTGCGAGGATAATCAATGGTCTTGGGCATATAAAATGATGGTATAAATAGTGAGAGTACAAGTATAAACAATATAAGTATATAACAGTAGTATAAAGTATAAAAAAGTAAAAACCATTTACTGCTTTTTTATACTATTTTATACTTGTATGAGTTATTTACAAACGCTTATTTAATTTTTCTACTATAACCCACTTTTGAATAATACCATCTCAATATAAGGTCTAGGCGGCGGGTGGAAGCGATAAGTAGGGGGGATATAGTAGCTTTAGAAGCTGTATAATCGGTTTACTGGCGTGTGGTGACATTATTTCCCTATAACTTCGAACTACTTGCCAAGGGCCCTAAAACTAATTGAATCTGCAGGGTTCTCTTAAATCATTGTAAAGTCTATATATAATAACTATTCTGTCAACCGCAATCTTATCTAGGTCAAAGTCTAATTTATCACACAGAATATCTTAAGATGCTTCAGTTACTTACCGAGGCCTAGAGGGTTCTTATTGCTGCGCAGGATCTGCTTTGATCTACTGATGCACACACTATATCAAGCTCGCTCGTTGTATTGATCCATTATGAAGCATCGACTGCGAGTATTACTCACATAAGTTATTGGATAAGGCTCCAGCAAGCGTATGCTCTGGGTTGACATTCCGAAGTCTATATGCCTCGACAAATCATATCGTAAATCGTTATGAGAGCATGGATCTGGGCCCCAAACCATCATTATAGTTTTGTCTTATAATTTATATTATGTTAAGTAGTGTTTTCAAAAAGCAGCCCGGGCACTAATCTGATACCCAGGCTGCTAAATTTTACTCCCCCATCGCTGGCGGCCTGTGTGATTTATTTCTTCAGTGTCTCAAGCTTCGCATTCATTTTCTCAGCATCAGCATTACGACCTAAGCGAACGTATACTTTCTGCAGAGATGAAATGGTAGCACGATCATCGGGCTGCAGTTGCAAAGCCTTTTCAAAATGTGGTAACGCCTGCTCAAAGTATTTTTTGCCATCGGCTTCCAGCTTCTTACCCGATTTCTGGTAGCTCGCCATGTCCATCTTGCTGGCCTTCGTAAAGTTCTCAGCAGCCTTATTATAGTTGTAAACGCCCATATTAAATTGAGCATCGAAGTTGTCAGGATTCACCTCAACTGCCTTGCGATATGCGGCTAACGCTTGCTCAGGCTGTTTATTCTGGTCCAGAATCGAGCCTTTCACGGCGTACAGGTTCGAGTTCGTTGGATCAGCGGCAATAGCGCGGTCGATTTTGTCAAGGGCTTCTTTACCACGGCCGGCAGCCAGGTACATGTTTAGCTCTTCCAGCATGAATGCCTTGTTGTTCGGATATGCCTGCAATGCCTGCTGAACCACTTTCATAGCCTCAGCATCATTCTTCTCCTCGCGAGCAATTTGCAACAGGCGGCCATACATCTGTGGCGACTTGTAGTTCATCGCCTGCAGCTTAGCATAGGTACTCTTTGCCGTAGCAAAGTCCTGCTTAGCTTCGGCCGCATATGCTGCATAGAGGTACGCGGTTGTGTCTTGAGGACGAATCTGCTGAGCCATCTGGTACGACTTAATGGCTTCGTCGAAGTTTTTACCATTATAGCTTTCCACGCCGGCATTGAGGGCCAATCCGTACAGGTTATCCATTTTGGCAACAGCTTGCTTACCGAATTCTCCATCCTTGCCGTCCAACTCAATTGCCTTCTGATAGGATTCGAAGGCAACTTTGGCCCCCTCACCTGGTGCTAAGGCTTTACCATAGATCGGGCTGGCAGCCATGCCGTCGTACACTTCACCCCGCGTAAACCAAGTTTTAGCCTTGGTAGAGGTCTTCGGATTTTGAACAGCCTTATCGATTTCGGTACGAGCCTTATCAAGGGTACCCTGACGTTGGAAGAGAATGGCGTTGGTAACGGCCGAGTTCTGAGCCGATGCAGTGTGGAGTGTCGCTGCAGCAACCAGGGTCAAAAGAATCTTCTTCATAAAGATGAAACTCAGGAATTAGGGTGAAAGAAAGGAATTGCTGGCCAAACGCGGAAAATATGTGCTTGGTTCAGCGAAAGGTTGTAAGTAAGGTGGTTGAAAAACAAAAATGGCTGAAAAAAGACAGTAACGACAGAAAAACCATCATTACTATCAATTTTCAGCCATTAAAATATGCTTAGTTATCGCTAAGCTGCTCAGGATCAGTTAATGTAGCCAAATCAGCAGAGGCATCTACGTTAAGCGGTTGTACCTCGCCATCTTCGCCAACACCATTCAGAATCTCTTCTTTCTCCTCCGCTGCTACTTTAGCAACAGATGATATTTCATCACCAGCGCTGATTTTGAGCAGGCGTACGCCCTGCGTGGCCCGACCAATTATCCGTAGATCGGCCACCCGCAAGCGAATAATGATACCTGACTTGTTGATAATCATCAAATCGTCGGTATCATTCACATCCTTGATAGCTACGAGTGCACCAGTTTTATCCGTCACCTTCATGGCCTGAACACCCTTACCACCGCGGTTGGTGATGCGGTATTCTTCCAACTCAGAACGCTTGCCGTAGCCGTTTTCGGACACAACCAACAGTTCCTGAGATGGATCGGATACGCACACCATACCAACGACCCGGTCATTCGCATTAGCCAACGTGATACCGCGTACGCCGGCAGCGTTGCGGCCCATCGACCGCACTTTACCTTCAGGGAAACGAACAGCTCTACCGGAACGCAACGCAACAACAATTTCGCTGCTGCCAGTGGTCAGCTGCACATCCAGCAAACGGTCACCTTCATTAATGGTGATGGCGTTGATACCAGCCGTGCGAGGACGCGAATAAGCTTCCAATGGAGTCTTCTTCACGGTTCCTTGCTCAGTGCAGAACATCAGGAAGGTATTCTCCAGATAATCCGGGTCGCGCAGACCGCGGACGTTCAGCACGGAGCGCACCGAATCTTCGCGGGGAATCTCAATCAGGTTCTGAATGGGACGCCCTTTGGCGTTCTTCCCTCCTTCTGGCACTTCGTATACTTTCAGCCAGAATACACGACCCAGCTCTGTAAAGAACAAGAGGTATTCGTGGGTAGTAGCTACGAACAGATTAGATGTAAAGTCGTCTTGCTTAGAGGCCGCGCCGCGGGAGCCAACGCCACCCCGACCCTGTGCCCGATACTCGTCAAGGGCAGTACGCTTAATGTAGCCTTCGTTGGAGATAGTGATTACCATGCTTTCGTCGGCAATCATATCTTCCATGCTGAAGTCGCCACCGGCATACTCAATCGTGGTCCGGCGCTTATCGCCGTAACGCTCGCGAATGTCAAGCAGCTCGTCTTTGATGATTTGACGCTGCAACTCATCCGACGCCAATACCGCCTTCAGGTGGTCGATGAGTTTCATCAGCTCATCATATTCCTGAACAATTTTGTCGCGCTCCAGGCCTGTAAGGCGCTGCAGACGCATATCCAGAATAGCACGGGCTTGTATTTCGCTCAGTTTAAAGCGTTCGATGAGTTGAGCCCGAGCTACTTCGCCGTCGCGGGATCCACGAATCAGTGCGATTACCTCATCCAGATGATCAAGAGCGATAAGTAAGCCTTCGAGGATGTGGGCGCGCTTCTGTGCTTCGGCCAACTCATAGCGAGTGCGACGTACTACTACATCAGCACGGTGCTCAACAAAGTAATGAATCAGTTCTTTCAGATTCAGCGTCATGGGGCGGCCTTTAACCAGGCACACGTTATTGACACCGAAGCTGCTCTGTAGCTGGGTATAGCGGTACAGGTTGTTGAGCACCACATTGGGCATGGCATCGCGCTTCAGATCATACACGATGCGCAGACCGTCGCGGTCCGACTCATCCCGTAGATCCGAAATGCCTTCGATACGCTTCTCGTTGATTAGAGCAGCCGTTTTCTCAATCATCGACGCCTTATTCACCATATAGGGAATCTCGGTAACGATGATCTGCTCCTTGCCGCTGGGCAGAGTTTCGAAGTGAGCTTTAGCCCGCATTACCACCCGGCCCCGGCCAGTTTCGAAGGCTTGCTTTACGCCTTCGTAGCCGTAAATAATGCCCCCCGTCGGGAAGTCAGGCGCTGTCACGTGCTCCATCAGCTCCGCAATGGTAATCTCGGAGTTGTCGAGGTAGGCAATAATGCCGCTAACCACTTCCGTCAGGTTGTGGGGCGCCATGTTGGTGGCCATACCCACGGCAATACCCGTTGTGCCGTTTACCAGCAGGTTCGGGAACTTGGCTGGCATTACCGAAGGCTCTTCCAGAGAGTCATCAAAGTTGGGCTGGAAGTCAACCGTTTCTTTGTCCAAGTCACCCAAAAGCTCATCCGCCAGACGCTTCAACCTAGCCTCCGTGTAACGCATAGCCGCCGGCGAGTCGCCGTCGATGCTACCGAAGTTACCCTGCCCGTCAACCAGCGGATACCGCAGGCTCCATTCCTGGGCCATGCGCACCATGGTATCATATACTGAGGAGTCGCCGTGCGGGTGGTATTTACCCAGCACTTCGCCCACGATACGAGCACTTTTCTTGTAGGATTTATTATAGGATACGCCCAGTTCGCTCATGCCATAAAGCACGCGCCGGTGCACGGGTTTCAAACCGTCGCGCACATCTGGCAGAGCGCGGGATACAATAACCGACATCGAATAGTCGATGTAAGCCCGCGCATCTCATCTTCAATGTTAATCGGAATGATCTTTTCGCCTTCCGCCATAGAGAAATCTAAGTAAGCCGAAAAAAAGCCCCCTGGGGGCAATTTCGGCACCAGTGAATGAGTACTTTGTGAAGCCCGCAAGTTACGAAAAAAGGGCCGTTTTGCCTAATTGCAGCCTATTTCAGCGGTTTGCTTTTATCCGCTTTCCGGCGCTTGCTGTTGCCCTCGTTGTGGACCTTGATTTTCTCGCCAATAGCGGGGTTTTGCTTCTTAAAAAAAGGCTGCCCCCGAAACTTGGTACCATCGTGGAAATGCTGCTTACGGGTATGACACGAGACAATCGGACAGGTTCGACACGAGGCCACGGCGACCAACAGGAACATGGCCACTACTAACCGAACATAGAGAAAACGTAGATTCATGCCCTAAAAGTAGCCATCTGCAGCGAGTTACATAATCCCTTATTTACGGTTCAGCTTGCATCTGGTGAAAATTATCACCCTACCGGCGCACTCGCCTTCACGTCCTCCCCTTCCCATTCGCGCAGAAACTGAGCGAGAAACGCCTCCATAAACTGATGCCGCTGCTCGGCTATTACACGCGCCGCTGGGGTATGAAGCCGATCCTGCAAGTGTAGCAGCTTCTCATAAAAGTGATTGATCGTGGGAGCAGTATTCTGCTTGTAGCTCTCGAACGAGTCGTGGGCGATGGGCGCAACGGCTGGGTCGTGGAGCGGCCGCCCTTTGTGGCCACCGTAGGCGAAGGCTCGTGCTACGCCAATAGCGCCGATAGCATCCAGGCGGTCGGCGTCCTGCACCAATTCCCCCTCCGGCGTACTCATGGGGGTAGGCACCCCTACTCCTTTGAAGGAAATTTCCCGAATAATGGCCTCCACACGCTCAATTACGGCCTCCACCACGCCCAGGCTGCTTAGCCAAGCGCGCGCCGCTCGTGGCCCAGCTTCCTCATCACCGGCATGAAACTTCCAATCACCGACGTCGTGCAGTAAGGCACCCAGTTCCGTGACGAATGGATCGGCAGCCGGGGTTTGGGCGGCAAGGGCCTGGCTGGTATGCCACACCCGCTTAATATGAGCCCAATCATGACCGGAGCCTTCATTCAGGAACTTGGCTTCAATATAGTCCGCGGTGCGAGCAACAACCTCTTTAGTATCCAATTGCTGTAGTTAGTCAAAGGTTAACAACAGAAATGCTGTTGCCTGCAAAGTTAATGTCCTGGCTCAACAACCCCCAAGGCCTTGAGTTGGGGGCATATTTTGCGTAAATCGCTCGTAAGTCTTCCCCATGCTTTTTGCCATCTACCCCTATGCTCACATTGCTGGTATGAAAACGGTGCAAGTGATTGATATGGGGCGAGACTACTGGCAAATGGCCAGCCAGCAGGAACCGGACATATAAGTCCAGATCTTCCGCCATAGGTAACTCCCCATCGTAACCTCCTACCTGATCAAACAGGCTGCGGCTGTAGCATACGTTGCCCTGAATAAAATGCTCGGCTCGAAAAATGGCCCCCAGCATATCTACTGGCGACTCAAAGCGCCAGGCGTAATAATCTTCGTTGGGTAGGTAGCGGCCATCCTGATCAATGCGCAGGAAATCGGCGACAAACCAGGGGGCGTCGGGGTGGCGCTCCACCAAGTCGGCATAGTGGTAGAGCGTGCGCTGGAGCAGAATATCGTCATCATCGAGAGGCACCAGCCAGGCATCGGGGGCGTTTCGCGAATAATACGGTTGCGCGCCTCCCCTGCTTTCAAAGGCTCCGGATGGCTCCACGTGCGCAGATTAGGGGTGTCGGCCGCGGCCTGATGCAGCCACTCATCGGTGCCATCGGTAGAGCCGTTGTCGTAGATTAGATGATCAAATGAGAAGTCGAGTGGGGCGCTGATGCTGGCCCGTACGCTAGCCACCGCTTCGGGCAGATACTGGCGGCGGTTGTGGCTGGGAGTAATAACGGAAAAGTGCATGGCTCTCTATTCTGTTTTTTGCCCTAAAAAGTTGCCAGCAACGCTGTAAAACGTCAACTTTCTGCTGACGCCTGGCGTTCAGCAACGGTAACCTACTGCTTCCTCTCTGTCCTCCTGCTTTTATGCCCAAATTCGTCGTTAGCTTGCGGCTACCCGCGTTGTTCACCCAAGAGTTCATGGCGCTTATCCCCTCCCATTGGGCGCTTATTCAGCAGCTCATTGAGGAACACGTTATTGAAACGTATGCTATCAGCGCTGATCGAACTCGTGGTTGGATTACCATCAACGCGGACGATGCGGCGGCAGTACAAGCCGTGGTCGAGCGGTTTCCCCTGTATTCGTTTCTCACAGAAGTTGAAATTGACGAACTTTTTATTTTTGATTCAGCTAAATCGCGTTTCCCTCGCCTCAGTCTGAATTAACTTGTTCAGCAGGATAGTTCGTTACCAAAATTACGTGATATACCCATTTGTATTACCCATTTGCAAAAGCCATTAGCGCTTCGTTATGTCTCTATCTCATCGGCTACAAGTGCCTGCTGCCTGTTTGTTAGCCGCTACCCTAATTTTACGGCCGGGTGCGGCACCAGCGGCGGCCCCCACGGAAGGCATGACCACCGAGCAGCTTGTATTGCGGTTGCGAGCAGCTATTGATAATTTGAAGACGCTGCGCTGCACCGTGCACGCCCAGGAACGCTTGGGGGCCAAATACACCCAGGCTAACTCCACCATGAAATTGGGGTATGCTCCCCTACGGATATTCCTGCGCAATAAGAAAGGGGTAGAAGTGCTCTGGGTAACGGGCCAGAACGACGGCGACGCGTGGGTGTATCCCAATAGCTTTCCGTACGTCACGCTGAGCCTTGATCCTAATGGCACGCTCATGCGCCGCAGTCAGCACCATAGTGTACTGGATGCAGGCTACGGCATGATAGCCGATATTCTGCGCGGCTCAGCCCAGCGCCCGGATCGTTCCTACGAACGGTCGTTTCGTTACGCCGGCGACACGGTGGTGGCGGGCCGCCCCTGTTACCAGCTCCGCTCCGACTTTCCCAAGTTTCGCTACGTGAGCTATACCGCCGGCAAGGGCGAAACGGTAGCCCAAGTGGCCGACAGATTTGGCTGTGGTGAATACCGAATTATGGAGCAAAACGGGGTTGCCGCCGACGCGCCCATTCCGACGGGCAAGGTGCTGCATGTACCCAATAGCTACGGCTCGCGTACCCTGATTTGCGTTGACAAAAAGCTGTATTTGCCGCTCTTAATCCGCGCGGAAGATGACAAAGGGCTGTTCGAGGAGTTTAAGTTTTTGGATGTAGTGGCCAATCAGCCCATTCCAACTCTGGAGTTCACCAAAGATTTTAAAGATTATAACCTGTAATCCTGCGTTAACTGAACTCATCCCAACATTCAGCGCACATAAAAAAGCCCCCGGACGTAATATGAGGGGCTTTTTTTCAGCCAAATCCTTTTGCTGCCGATTTTACCGCCGCATGGCTTTCTCGATTTCGTCCCACATGGGGGCCGGAATCAGCTCCAGCTTGTTGAACTCGCCAGCCCCATTTAGCCACTCGCCGCCGTCGATGGTAACAACTTCGCCGTTCATATACGCCGAGAAATCGGATACGAGATAAGCGGCCAGGTTAGCCAGTTCCTGATGGTCGCCTACACGCTTGAGCGGCACGGAAGCGGCCGGATCGAGCTTTTTGGCGAGCGGCTCGGGGAACAAGCGGCTCCAGGCACCTTCCGTGGGGAACGGGCCGGGGGCAATGGCGTTGGAGCGAATACCGTATTTGGCCCACTCCACGGCCAAAGAGCGCGTCATGGCCAGCACACCGGCTTTGGCGGCCGCCGAGGGCACCACGTAGGCCGAACCTACAGAGGCGTAGGTAGTCACAATATTCAGAATGGTGCCGGGCTTTTTGTCAGCTATCCAGCGTTTGCCGAAGGCGAGGGTACAATTGTAAGAGCCGCGCAGCACAATATCTACAATTACGTCAAAGGCTTTGTGGCTGAGGCGCTCCGTAGGCGAGATAAAGTTGCCGGCGGCGTTGTTCAGCAGCACGTCTACGCCCCCAAACTCGTCGATGGTGCGCTGTAGCATATTTTCCACCTCATCGTACTTGCGTACGTCGCACTGCACGGCCAACACCTTGCCGCCAGTTTGCTGACGCAGTTCCGCGGCGGTTTTTTCCAGCACGTCCAGCTTGCGGCTACTGATGGTGACATTGGCCCCCAGCTGAAGAAAATACGTGGTCATGGCACGGCCCAGGCCGGTGCCACCACCAGTCACGACAATGGTTTTGCCTTGCAGGGCGTTGTCACGAAGCATGGGTTGGGTGTAGGGAGCAGACATAGATAGAGTTGGTGGGGTCTTAGAGGAGAAAAAATACAGAAAGCTGTCACAAGCTACGCCCGTGGCTCAAATAAACCAGTTATTCGCGTAATGGTCCCTTCGGCCACAATCCTAGCCCCCTCACAGCAATAGAACGAAGTGCCTGGCCGCGCCATTTTCTGGTGAATGCTACTCCTTAATTTGGAGTTTATACCATACATCCGGGCATAGAGCCACTCATTTACTGGCAGCCATTCATCCCGAAATGAAGCGCCAGTGACTGGGTCATAAAAGTCGGGGTACAACATAAAGTGGTGTTTAGCATACTCGCCCTGGGCGTAGCGAAAGTCCCACCGAATACCATTGTAGGCGGGTACCGTACGGCCACCTTCTTCGGGAGTCAGAATACGAATTCGGGCTTCTAATTCATCGGGCAGGTGATCGTAGAGTCGATGGCCAGCGAGCATAGAAATGATAGAAGGAGGCCATAATGTATTCGATTTCTGAATTTCAAGCAGCCAACTTGCCCCGGAAGGATTTTTTGCCACCTTTGAACCGCACATGGTTAATACATCTCAAAGTCCTCGTCCGACGGTGGCCGTGCTGGGTTGCGGCTGGCTGGGGTTACCCTTGGCTAAGGCCCTCGTGGCCGAAGGCTATACGGTAGCCGGCACCACCACCACCCCCACCCGCGTACTCACGCTGCGCGACGCAGGCATTCGGCCGTATTTACTGAGTTTGGGGGGCAAATTCACGGCCACCGACCGCGACACTCTCCACACCTTACTCAGCGGCGCTGATGTATTGGTGCTCAACGTGCCTCCGCGCCGGAGCGCTACCGCCAGCAGCTACTCCAACCTGCTTCAGCCCGTAGCAGAAGCTGCCCAGGAATGCGGGGTTGGCCATGTGTTGTTCGTCAGCTCAACCAGCGTATACCCCGACGAGCCCCGCGCCATGCGCGAAAACGATGCCCACGCCTCCTCCGAGGCTGCCTCCGATATCCTTCGGGCCGAAGAGCTTTTTGCTCCCCAGCCCCATAATACGGTGGTGCGACTGGCGGGCTTGTTTGGCCCGCAACGCCCGCCAGGCCGATTTCTGGCCGGCCGGCACGATGTGGCGCAGGCCAATGCCCCCGTCAACCTGATTCACCTCACCGATTGCGTGGGGTTGCTCACGGCTATTATCCGGCAGCAAGCCTGGGGCTTTACCTTCAATGCTTGCGCCATCTCCCACCCCATGCGTGGCGATTTCTATCCGAAAGCTGCGCAGCAGTTGGGTTTGCAGCCGCCCGATTTCCGCATGGATGACGCGTTGGGGGGCAAAATTATTGATAGCACCTTGATTCGGCAGACCCTGGGGTATCAATTCAAACACGACGATATAGAGGTGGCGCTGGCCGCCTGCTAGCTTCACTCCTATCCGCGCTGAGAGATTTAAGCAGGCGAGGTTCGTACCTTTGGAGTGTGCAAACTCCTTCACATTCTAACACCGTAGCCGTACTGGGCGGTGGCGCGGCGGGCTTTTTCGGGGCCATTGCCTGCGCCGAAGCCAACCCTCGCCTAACGGTTTATCTCATCGAAAAAACGGGTAAGCTGCTGAGCAAAGTGCGCATCTCCGGTGGCGGGCGCTGCAACGTAACCCACGCCTGCGAGTCGCCGACCCAGCTGGCGCAACACTATCCGCGCGGGGGCAAGCAGCTCAAGGAAGCTTTTCGGGAATTTGATGCCCGCGCTACTATTGCCTGGTTTGAGGCGCGCGGCGTGGCGCTCAAAACGGAGGCCGACGGCCGCATGTTTCCCACCACCGACTCTTCCGAAACTATTGCCCAGTGCCTGCTCGACGCAGCGCAGCGGGCCGGTGTGAGCATCTTGCAGCAAACCAACGCCGATGAAATTGCCCCCCAGCCCGGTGGCGGCTTCCGGTTGCGGCTTACGGGCACGCACGCTCAGGAAATGCAGGTAGCGCGCCTGCTCATTGCCACGGGTGGCGCGCCGAAGTCGGAAAGCTACCAATGGTTACGCCAGCTGGGGCACACTGTAGCCGAGCCAGTGCCGTCGCTATTCACGTTTAACGTGCCCGATTCGCCGCTGCGGGAGCTGCCGGGCGTGAGCGTGCCCAACGTGCGCGTGCGGGTAGCGGGCGAAAAACTAGAGTATGAAGGGCCGATTCTGGTAACACACTGGGGCGTGAGCGGCCCGGCGGTGCTCAAGCTTTCGGCCTGGGGGGCGCGCCGCCTCCACGAGCTCAAGTACGAAAGTACGGCGTTGGTGAGCTGGGTACCCGCGCATACGGAGGAAACCCTGCGCACGTGGCTGCACAATTTCCGCGACCAGAACGGGCGTAAAACGGTTGAAAGCAATCCCCTATTTGGGTTGCCCCAGCGTCTGTGGCGCACCCTCACCGACCAGGCCGGTATCAGTGCGGAAATGCGCTGGAGTGAGCTGCCCGCTAAGCTCCAAAACCGCCTAATTGAAAGCTTGCTGCGTACGCCATTACCTGTGCGGGGCAAAACCACCTACAAAGAGGAATTTGTAACCTGCGGGGGCATCGTGCTCAGTGAGATCAATATGCATACTATGGAGAGCCGGCGGGTGCCAGGCTTATACTTCGCAGGTGAGGTACTGGATATTGATGGTATTACTGGGGGCTTCAACTTTCAAGCTGCCTGGACTACCGGGTACCTGGCGGGCAGAGCAATGGCGACGAGTAATTCCTAACTCCCGAACCTGATGGGCATTCTCGCATGCAGTCTAACTCCATAAAATAGAGCGAGATACGAAAACACGGTCAGATATAGTGGCTCTACGTCAGCTCAACCGTAGTACCACAATTTTTTATTTCAACGACAATTAGGGCGCTGCTGCCTTATAGGCGCTTATTGCATTCCTTTTGCTTTGCAACCAAAGTAGAATTGATACGCCTTTGTCTTGTAATACCGAATCATTACATATTTTAGAAGGAAAGTACCCACTAGTACTAGCTTAACTAGTTTGCATTGGATTATGGATGCATGCATACGGAACAACGTCAAGGTTACTGGGAAGGGTAAGCAGACAATGGTGTTGGTCCACGGCTTTGGCTGCGATCAAAACGTGTGGCGCTACATTACGGCCGGCTTATTAGCCAACTATCGGCTGGTGCTGATAGACCAGGTGGGCGTTGGAAATTCCGCGTTGGCCGCCTACGACTCAGATAAATACGCTACCCTGCACGGCTATGCGGCCGATATCGTGGAGGTGTGCCACTCACTTGCGTTGCAGGATGTCATTCTGGTGGGTCACTCCGTGGGAGCCATGATTAGCTTATTGAGCACGATTCAGGAGCCGGAGCTATTTTCCAAGCTGATTCTCATTGGCCCCTCTCCGTGCTACATCAACGACCACGACTACATCGGAGGGTTCGAGCAGGCTGATATTAAGGCTATATTAGCCATGATGAACAAGGATTTTCGGAGTTGGGCTAACGCCTTTGCGCCGCTAATTATGGGAAATCCCGAATGTCCTTCACTAGCGCAGGAATTAATAGATAGCTTTTGCCACGCCGATAGCGCTATTGCCAAGGAGTTTGCTCGGGTTATGTTTCTCTCCGACAACCGCCAGGATCTACCCAAAGTCATTACCAAGACGTTGATTCTGCAATGCTCTGAGGATATAATTGCGCCCGCCGAAGTAGGCGCCTTCATGCACCAGGCTATCCCCGATTCCACTTTAATTACGTTGCGCGCTACCGGACACTGTCCGCACTTAAGCGCGCCCATCGAAACCCTGGCGGCCATCGCAACCTTCCTGCATCAGGCCGGGCCAGTGGAGAACCACGCCAGCGCCGTAGCGGGTATCGCATAGCCGGATTGCAACCTTGCGGGTATGGACACAGTAAAGCATAGCAGTTAATGTTTTACCTACCCAACCCTACTCCTCATGGATTCCAAAGCAACCCAAGCCCTACTCAACGAACTCGTTCAAACCCTCAAAGACGGTGAAGTAGGCTACGCCACCGCCCTCACCGACGTGGAAGATCAGGACCTGAAAGAGGTCTTCAAGAAATACGCCGCTCAGCGCGATGGCTATCTCACGGAGATCGAAGACCAGATGCACCAGCTTAACCTGAAGGCGGAGGAAGACACTTCTATCACTGGCACGGTGCACCGCGCGTTCATCAACATCAAAGCGGCCATCACCAGCAAGGACCGCGAAAGCATCCTCAACGAGTGCGAACGTGGCGAAGATTACGCCGTAAAAGCCTATCAAACAGCTTTGAAGGCAGAAAACCTTCCCGGCCAGTTGAAGTCTATCATTGAAAAACAATACCAAGGCGTACGCGAAGCCCACGACACTATCAAGTCACTGCGCGACGCGAGCAAGAAGTAATACTGGTTGCACAACTACAAAAAAGCCCCCAGACGTTGGTCTGGGGGGCTTTTTTAGTACTACTCACTGCTAAAAGCTGCGAGTAGTACTCAGTCTTAACGATCTATTCGTCGAAGTCGTTGGTGCTGCGGGGCTTGTAGCCACCGCCCGTGCTGCCAGCGTTGCCGGCACCGCTGTCGCCATCGCGCTTGCCTTTGTAACCGCCGCCGTAGCTGCTGCCACCGCCGTCGCGGTTGCCCTTGTAGCCACCTCCGTAGCTAGAGCCACCGCGGTTGCCACCAAAGCTGCTGCCACCACGGGCACCGCCGCCATAGCTAGAACCACCCTCGCGACGGTCGCCGTAGCTGCTGCCCCCACGATTTCCACCGTAGCTCGAGCCGCCTTCGCGACGCTCACCGCCACCGTAGCCACCTGGGCCACGACGAGCAGGACGATTCTCATTGGCACCGCCGAAGCCGCCTGGACGGCCACCTTCCTGCTTGGCATCACCTTCCTGCACGGGCGTAGCCACGTTGAAAGCAACCGGACGGCCATTGATGCTGGCGCGACCGAGGTTGGTTACGATTTCTTCGGCAAACTCCGAAGGCACTTCCACGAAGCTAAACTTGTCGTAAAGGGCGATGTCGCCTACTTTACCGGCAGTCAGGCCTGTGCTCTCAGCAATCAGGTCAACGATATCACGTGGGTGAATCCGATCCTTCTTGCCCATGGTCACGAACATGCGGGTGTAACCAGCACGCGGCGCGCCTTGAGTACGACCAGCGTCGAGGCTTTGCTCAACGCGCTTGTCTTCCTTCATGCTCATCTTGAGCAAGGCAGCGGCGATGTCAAGCGAAGTAATTTCTTCGCTCTGATCCAGCAGGCGCTGCACGCGGCCTACGTACTTCTCCAGATTGCCTTTTTCGATAACATCCTTGATCTGGGTCAGGAATAGCGTGGTTTTCACCTCGGTCACATCCTCAAACGACGGAACGCGTTCCTGCTTGATGGTGGCCTTGGTGAAGCGCATAATGTCGCGCAGCTTATAAATGTCGCGGCCACTCACGAAGGTGAATGCACGACCCGACTTACCGGCGCGGCCCGTACGACCGATGCGGTGCACGTAGTATTCCTCGTCGGCGGGCAGGTCGTAGTTGATTACGGCTTCCACGTTCTCCACGTCGATGCCGCGGGCGGCTACGTCGGTGGCAACCAGGATTTCCAGGGTACCTTTACGGAACTTGTCAAGCGTATTCTGACGCTGCTGCTGGCCCATGTCGCCGTGCAGACCCTCGGCAAAATAGCCTTTGGCTTGCAGGTCGCCCACGATTTCGTCTACCATGCGCTTGGTGTTAGCAAATACGATGGCCGACTTCAGATTGAACATGTCAATCAGGCGGGTAAGCACGTCTTTTTTCTGGGGACCACGCACCTCGTAGTACGACTGCTCGATGTTCGAAACAGTCATCTCCTGGTGGTTTACCTTCACGATCTGCGGATCTTTCTGATACCGCTTCGTCATTTCCATGATCGGGCGGCTCATCGTAGCCGAGAAGAATACCGTCTGGCGCTCCTCAGGCATGCGCTTGAGCACCGTTTCGATGTCCTCGCGGAAACCCATGTCCAGCATTTCGTCGGCTTCGTCGAGGATGATCATTTTGCAATGATCCAGCTTCAACGTGCCGCGCTCCAAGTGGTCCATAACGCGACCAGGCGTACCAATTACGATCTGCACACCACGCTCCAAAGCGCGGAACTGACGGTCGTAAGACGAGCCACCATAGATCGGCACCACGGCCAAACCTGACTTGTACTTACCTAGCTTCTGAATTTCGCCCGATACTTGCACGGCCAGCTCACGCGTGGGGCAGAGTACGAGTACTTGCGTGTTGCGGGAATTGGTATCAACGCCTTCGATGGCGGGAATACTGAAGGCCGCCGTTTTGCCGGTACCCGTTTGGGCCTGGCCAATCACGTCGCGACCTGCGAGCAGCGCGGGAATTGCCTCTGACTGAATCGGTGAAGCCTCTTCGTAGCCGATTTCGGTAATCGCGCGTTGCATTTCTGTCGATAACGACAGTTCTTCAAATTTTACTTTTTCCATGTTGTCTTTAGATGGAATGAGATGAACTAGCTCTGAAAACAGCAGATTCAGCGACGTTCTTCACCCACACTCTCAACAACGACAAGCGACGGAAGCAACGGACGGAAGACGGTGACGGCCAGAAATTTATAAAAAGCAGCCGTAGCTGCGCGGAACGGGGCCATTCTCAAATGCGGGTGCAAAGATACGATTTTATTTCGTAAAAAAGCCCCCAGTGTCAAGTTTAGCTCTCGTAGCTAGCGTTGGGGGGCAAATTGAATGGTGCGCCAATGTTCTGCTGTACCTACTGTGAGGTGCTATAACACCATTTAAAGATTCGCGTTCCGCTATAGTCGAGCATATTTATATGAAGGCAGCATGGGCTAGTTAAATCACGTAGTATTAGCGATTTAGGATTAAGATTAAATTGCGTTACGCTTTTCATCTTCAACTCCGCTTAGCTTCCGGCCCAATTCTATTTGCTACCACGCCAGCTGTCAACTTCACTCTCTATGAATTTTGAAGAAACAATTGCTCAGCTTCGCGCCTTGGGCTCGGAGCAAACTCGCAAAACCTATCAGCGTCACGGCAGCGGGCCAAATGTATTTGGGGTGAGCTTCGCTAGCTATGGGACTTTGAAAAAGGAGTTTGTGGGCCGTGGCAAAGACAAAACCCACGCGCACGCCGTAGCCCGACAGCTGTGGGCCACGCAGAATATCGATGCGCAGTCGTTGGCTACCATGATTGCCGATCCGCAGCAGCTTTCCGAAGCCGAGGCCGATAGCTGGGCCCAGGATATCCATTACCATGCCCTCGCCGATTTATTCGCCGGCTTGGTTGCCCAAACGTCCTTTGCGCCAACGAAAGTAGCGCAGTGGACTACCGCGCCCGACGAAGGACATCAGCGCATCGGCTACTCCTTGCTTAGCCGCCTGGCACTAGATAACAAAGATCTGCTGAACACTTACTTCGAAGGCTATCTGCCGCAGATGGAGGCTACCATTCACCAGGCGCCTAACCGCGCCAAGGAAGCCATAAATACCGCGTTCATCAGCATCGGGAGCCGCTCGGAGGCCCTGCGGGAGCTAGCCGAGCAAGCCGCCGACCGCATTGGCGAAATAGTCATTGACCACGGCGACACCAGCTGTCAAACCTTCGATATCCGCGACTATCTGAGTCGCGTGTGGACCCGAAAGGCGAAAGTGGCGGGCCAGAAATAGCCAACCTTATAAACGCCAGAGCGTGCCAGCCGTTGTTAGCGTTAACCATCCTCTCACGCTCATGTCTGAACCTACGCCCGCCTTCCGCTTTTCCCGCTTGCTTACCGTTGTTGCATCCGATATCGATGAGCTAAACCACGTCAACAATGTGCAGTACGTGCAGTATGTGCAGGATACGGCAGCGGCACACTGGCTAACCGCCTACCCGCCCGGCGAAGGAGAACCCTATATCTGGGTGGTACTGGAACACCGCATCCGCTACCACAAGCCTGCGTTCCTGGGCGAAGAACTGCGCTGTACTACCTGGGTGGGAGAAGTGCGCGGGGCCCAGTCTCAGCGCTTCGTGCGCATCGAGCGGGCCGCTGATAACTTGCTGCTCTGCGAAGCCGAAACTCAGTGGGTGCTCCTGGACCCGAAGTCGCAGCGGCCCAAGCGCGTGGAAGAAGCCGTGAAGAAGCGGCTGTGGGAGCCGGTGGGGTGAGGAAATAAGAAAACTTGTTTTCCTGTTTATTGAGTAGCAATAATAATTGGCCCAACAGGCAGCGTTTCCTTGTTCAAATACTCATGCACTCTCGGCGTCAGTTTTGTTAACGCCATGTAAGTATTGTTAACGGCGGAAAGGACAAAAACGCTTATTATGTATTTCTTGAAATTCTGTTGATGCTGTAAATTTTTATCGAAGGTCAATAGCGCATGAAAATCGTTTTCTACCATCAATTGCATCAACTGGCCGTTCTTGATGCCATTCCAGCCCTTGTCTCTCACCGTGTAAATCTCATGCTCAGGAAAGTCCGCCTTTAGCCGTTTAGGTAGATTCTCGTCAAGCAGCAATTTCATAGAGCTTGGCGATATTTTTTGAAGTCATGAGCTTATTGGCGATTTCGAGCGTCGTAATAGCCTGCTCTTTAGTAACCGTCGGAAAGTCATCTAGAAACACTTTTAACGATACTCCAGCCTCCAAATGATCAAAAAGCGTCTCGACAGGAACCCGTGTTCCTTTGAAGACAGGCTGCCCTCCTAGGATATCGGAGTCAATGGTGATAAGATCTTTCAGTTCCATGTCTTAAAGTTACAAAATGGGATTAGGACTCAGTAGAAGGCAGTAAGTTCTTGGGCTATATACGCGGGCCCAATCCCAGCGCTTCGTGGGCATCGAGCGGGCCGCCGATAACGTGCTGCTCTGCCAGGCCGAAACTCAGTAGGTGCTTCTGGACCCGAAGTCGCAACGGCCTAAACGGGTGGAAGAGGAGGTGAAGAAGCGGTTGTGGGAGCCGGTGAGGTGATCAATATTAGCATAGAGAAAAGATGGTAGGCTAATCTTATATTATTTTCAATTAACGTTAATTATTTATCCGAATATTTCTGCTTCAAGTTTCTTATAAACATGAGTATCTTCTGTTACCAGTGGTGTTATAGTATCCCTAATGAATGCGCATTTGTTATTTCCGCCTTGATTTATATTCAATATCCTTTTAAGTTCGGTATATATTTTACCACTAGCTGACTTAATATCATCAGATGCATTACCTCTTGCAACACTTTCCTGCATTGCTTGAGCTTTAGCATTCAAGCAGTCTTGAATCAAATTCGCTTTATCCATAATATTACATAATTTTACTATAATTTTACTATAATTTCATCATCAAGAAGATAACTTTCTATATGTCTTTCTCGTGAAGTTTTTATTCCTTTATCACGTAGTTCCTGAATCTCCTGCAAACTCTTACTATCTCTGTCTATAAATTTTATGATATTCGAAGATTTAAGAATGTTTGATACGATTTTCACTGATTCGTTCTCTATATTTTCAATTTCAGAACTTGAACCAATTGATATAAATTTTGTGTCATGAAACTTTTGCTCAAAAATTTTACCATAGATCTGAGCATCAAAGTCCTTATATTTTCTACCCTGGGATGTTCCTTCACAAAAAACAATTCTCTGCGGAGCAATCAACTGTGAAAAATCGGCGAACGCTAGATCAAAGAACCTATTCCATATAGTCTTATCAATTTTAGCAGGGAAAATATTTTCTGTTAAATCAAAATCCCTATTGTCAAAGTCTAAAAAGACAACGCTGCCTGGCACATCTTTTTCAAGTTCTTCTGCTTGTTTAAGCATACCAATCGAGTGGGTAGATATCCAAAGTTGGGAACTGTTGGGTATAAGGTTATATAATTCTTTAAGAAATTTAGCTTGTAAACGAGTATGCATATGGGCCTCAGGTTCATCAATACAAAAAATTGTATCAGTGTAATAAGTGGATTTGATAATGATATCTAATAATAAATCGAAGACAGATTTTTCTCCTGCCGACAAGTTTTTATAATGAAAATCCTTTGATGCACCTTTTTCAAAGTAAAAACTTCCGTTTGACAGAGGGTCACCTATAGAGCTTAAATTCAAATCATCTAAAACGTTCCCGAGTGATTTTTTAATCTGCCCTATAAGCTCCTCTCTAAGTCCCTCTACTGTTTTCGTGTTGTTTGAATTATTAAAAACACCAGACAAAGTTTGAGATATTAATCTTTGGTAATTCTCTGATACGGTTATATCATTACCATTTAGAGTGTCAAATTTCGAACTTTTACTTGGATCTTGTTGCTTATTTAATGTTTTAATTGTAAAATCTGGTTCATTTCTGTATGCAGTTCTAAAGTAAAATTTACCTTTCAAATGATCCATTTGAAAATTTATTAGGTCATGAAATTCAATATTGACTTTATTTTGATACCAATTATCATTTGATGAAATAGTATCTTTCTTTTCATAATATGCTTGTTCACCTATAGTGCTATATCCCTTAAATTTATACCAATAATTAAATGCTTCGAATAAAGAGGTTTTTCCACTACCGTTTGGCCCAACAAGTAAAACTAGTTTAGCAGATTCGGGAATATTTGAGATCGTCAGATCCGTAAACCTCTTGAACTTCTCTAATACTATTTTCTTTACTTTCATCCTTTTATTCAATTATGATTATAAACATCTGTATTACCGATTAATACACAATGCTAACAGTGGCAATTTACCTAAATCAGCTGTATAGCCCTTAGTTTAGCTTTACTTTTACAGGACAGCCCCTGATCTTTCTCAATGCCCTCCACTTTTCGCATTTATTCTTCTTCCGCCGGTTCCGGCAAAACCTATCAGCTGACCAAGGAATACTTGAAGCTGGCGCTGGGGTCCGATGATCCGGCTTACTTCAAGAGCATTCTGGCCATTACGTTTACCAACGATGCGGCCGGGGAGATGAAGGAGCGCATTATTGGGGCACTGCGGCGGTTTGCCTACCCCACGGCGGAGAATCAGGAGGATGCGCTGCTGCGCGACATTGCGGCGGAGCTGGCTGCAGAAGGGCAGTTTTCGCGCCTCGCCGATACGCCCCTGGAGCAACAGCAGGAGCTGCGGCGGCGGGCGGCGGCCACGTTTCGACTGGTGCTGTACCACTACGCCGATTTTGCCGTCAGCACCATCGACTCCTTTGTGCAGCGCATTGTGCAGGCCTTCACGCGGGAGCTGGGCCTACCCGCCACCTTTGAGGTGGAGCTGGACGGCGACGCGGTGCTGCAAAGCGCGGTAGCCTTGCTGCTCGACAAAGTAAACCGCGACCCCAACTCGGCCCTACTCTCCCGCTCCCTAGCCGACTACGCCCTGAGCAAAGCCGAGGAAGGCCGCAGCTGGAATACCCTCCCCGACGAGCTGGTGCAGTTTGGCCGCTTCCTGCTCTCCGAGCCCGTGCACGAGGCGGTGGAGCAGCTGCAGAAGATGTCGCTCCAAGATTACCGCCGCCTCCACGAGACGCTGCGCCAGCGCCGGGAAGCCATTGAGCAGCAAGTACAAGCCGTGGCCACCCGCGCCCTAGCCACCCTCGACGCGGCCGGCGTAACCGAGGCCGACTTATACCAGGGCAAGAATGGCGTTATCGGCTACTTCACCAAATGGGACGAGCGCCTGCAGCCCGATAAGGAGGCCAACAGCTACGTGCGCGCCACCATGGAGCAGGACAAATGGTACAGCGGCAAAGTAAAAACCGCCGCTGACAAGCAGCGCGTCGACGCCGTGAAGTCCGACCTGACGGATGCCTTCGTAGAGCTGGAAACGCTGCGCGCCACCCTCCTGCCCGATTATGTGCTAGTGAGTGGCATGATGCCCTACCTGTTTCATGTGTCGCTGCTGAGCGAGCTGAGCAAGGCCGTGGATCAGCTCAGCCGCGAGCGGGGCGTGGTGCTCATTGCCGAATTCAACCGCCGCATTGCCAGCATCGTGTTGCGCGAGCCGGTGCCGTTTCTCTACGAGCGCATGGGCGAGCGGTACCTGCATTTGCTCATCGATGAGTTTCAGGATACGTCGGTGCTGCAATGGAACAACCTGCTGCCGCTGGTCGAAAACGCGGTTTCGACTGGCAACCTGAGCTTGGCCGTGGGTGACGCCAAGCAGGCCATCTACCGCTGGCGGGGCGGCGAGATGGAGCAGATTCTGCGTTTGCACAAGAACGAGACGGAGTATCTCTACGGTCGCGTGGCGGACGACGAGTTGCGCGGGCTGTTAGAGGATCGATATTTCACCTTGGATCAGGCCTTGGAGCCGCAGAATCTGAACGTAAATTATCGGTCGGCGGCGCCCATTATTGAGTTTAACAACTCGTTTTTTGAGTTTGTGAGCAAGGGCCACGAGGGATTGCCTCTGGTGGGGGGCATTTATGATGAGGAATTTTGGCAGGTGAGTCCCGAAGGGGTGCCTCACCCCCCGGCCCCCTCTCCCGCGGAGAGGGGGGAGCCCGACGACTTCAACGAATTCTCACGGTATCACTAATGCTAGTAGTTCTGAGCGGGTAGGCGGTGAGGGAGCAGTTGGAGAGTACGTGTTTACTGCTGACTCAAAGGGCTGGGAGAAGACTGCTGCTTTTGCTAAAGAGATGCGGTCCAATCCAACGCAAGCAGAAAACGTGCTCTGGCAGGCACTGCGCAATCAAAAGCTGGGGGAGAAATTTCGGCGGCAACACGTCGTCAATTCCTTCATCGTGGATTTTGTGTGTATTGCCAAAATGCTGGTGGTAGAAGTTGATGGTGATGTCCATACCGAAGCTAACCAAGCCGAATATGACACTGGTCGTACTTATGATTTAAATCAGCTAGGATATAAAGTACTTCGTTTTTCTAACTCGCAAGTTTTAAATGATTTACCTACGGTATTAACTCTTATTCAGGAAGCCCTCGCTGGACTCCCTCCCCGCGTAGTAAGCCCTACCCCTGCGAGTCAACTGCAGTCGTCAGGCTCCCCCCTCTCCGCGGGAGAGGGGGCCGGGGGGTGAGGCCTCGCTAGGCCACGTTGAGCTACTCTTCACCGAAGACGCAGCCCCCGCCCGCCGCTACTCGCCTGCTACGGGCACTTACTCCGACGAACCCCTCCCCGGCCTGCCGCCCACTCATCTGCTCGATTACGAGGAAAGCACGCTGTACCTCACCTTGCAGCTCGTAGAGCAAGCCCTGGAAGATGGGTTTCGCCTCCAGGATATTGCCGTGCTCTGCCGTCGTCGCGACAGTAGCCGGCGGGTCGCGAAGTTTCTGAAGGAGCGCGGCTACCCCATTATCTCGGCCGATTCGTTGTCGCTGGAGTTTGCGGAGGTCGTGAATCTGCTGGTGGCCGTATTTCGGGTGCTGAACCAGCCGGCCGATACGCTGGCGCGGGCGGAAGCCTTGCTGCTGGTGGATAAAGTTGTGCGGCATTTGCCCCCCACGCCAGCCCGCGCCCGCCATATTGCCGAGCTGGCCAACGACGAGAAGGCTCTCCCCTTTTTCGACGAGCTGCGCGCCCTGGGCTACGATGTGCAGGAGCGCGAAACCGGCAACCTTGGCCTGTATGAGCTGACGGAGCGCCTCATTGGCACCTTTGGGCTGCTGGGCCGTAATGCCGAAAGCGAGTACCTCTTCCGCTTCCTCGACCTAACCCTGGAATTCAGCCTGCGCTTCGGCAACAACCTCAATAATTTCCTGACTTACTGGCAGCAGAAAAAAAGCTCCCTCAGCATCAATGCTCCCGCCGGACGCGACGCCATTACTATTACCACGGTGCATAAAGCCAAGGGCTTGGCCTACGGCGTGGTCATCGTGCCCTTCGCCGACTGGAGCCTGACGCCCCACCGCAACACCTTGCTTTGGGGGCGGTTGACGGAGGAAGAAAAGCCCGTACCGGAAATGCCCCCTATCGCCGTAGTTAGCCAGACGCAAGCTTTGGTGCGCACGCCGCTGGCCCATCAGTACACCGAGGAGTTGGAAAAAACCTTTCTGGAAGGCTTAAACATGCTCTACGTGGCCTTCACCCGCCCACGCCACCGCCTGTACGCCATCAGCCGCCGTCCGAAGCCTACCAAAAGCAGTGCGTCGCGCGCCGCCGAAGCAGAAACGCCCCCCAGCGACCAAGCCAAGACCATAGCTGAGCTATTGCACCGCTACTTGCTGAGCACCGAGCAGTGGGACGATGAGCGAACCGCCTACGTACTGGCCGACGCTCAGCACCGGGTGCCGTCGCTCAAAAACGCCACTGCCACGACCAGCAATTGGCCTCTGCACAACCTGACCAGCACGCCTTGGGAGGAGCGCCTGCGCTTGCGTCGGCACGCGAATACGGTTTTTGATTTCGACGACCAGCAGATACAGCGCGAATGGAGTCGCAAGCTCCACTACGCTCTACGCCGCACGATTCTGGCGTCCGATGTAGAGCGCGTGGCTACGCACCTCGTGGCCGAAGGCTTGGTCAGCACAAAGGAGCGCCCTGCCCTGCTGACCCTTCTTAGCCGGACGGTTCAGAACCCGCAGCTTGCCCATTATTTTAGCCGCGAAGTATCGGCTGAGACGGAGCGGGAAATCCTGGTGGGCGGCGTGCCGCGGCAGGAGTATAAACCCGACCGCATCGTGTTTGAGCCCACCGTGGGGCCCGCGCCTGGCCGCGTAACCCTGCTCGATTTCCGCATTCCGCCGCCCGAGCCCCAGCACCGCCGCCTGCTGCAGCAGTACGGGGGGCTTTTTCAGCAGCTCGGCTACCAAGACATTCAGCACGTGCTCTATTACTTTGATTCGGAGGAGGTTATTGTCTTTTAAGCCCACAAGCGCTTTCCATTTAATTTAGTATCATTACTATTATATTTAGCAATTAATGGCGTTATTTGGGCGTTAGGTTTTCTTGTTGCTCACCCCTAAAAAAGCTTCCAATGGCCGAAAACCGCAAAGCCGCGCTTGGCTTCATTTTCATTACGCTGCTGCTGGACGTTATCGGGTTCGGCATCATTATTCCGGTGCTGCCCACGCTGATCCGGGAGCTGATTGGCGGTACCCTGAGTGAGGCGGCGCAGTACGGCGGCTGGATGCTATTTGCCTTTGCCGGGATGCAGTTCCTGTTTTCGCCGGTGCTCGGCAACCTTAGCGACCAGTACGGAAGGCGGCCAGTGTTGCTGTTTGCCCTGTTCGGATTTGGGCTCGATTACCTGTTTCTGGCCTTTGCGCCCACCGTGGGCTGGCTGTTCGTGGGGCGCATTATTGCGGGCATTACCGGCGCCAGCTTCACCACGGCCTCCGCCTACATCGCCGATATTAGCCCCCCAGAGAAGCGGGCGCAGAACTTCGGGATGATTGGCGCCGCCTTTGGCCTGGGCTTCATCATTGGGCCGGTGATTGGCGGCTTGCTGGGCCAATATGGCCCACGGGTGCCGTTTATTGCGGCCGCTGGCCTCACTTTGCTCAACTGGCTCTATGGCTATTTTGTCCTCCCCGAATCATTGGCCAAGGAAAACCGGCGGCCCTTTGACTGGAAGCGGGCCAATGCGGTGGGCTCTTTGAAGCAGCTGCAGCGCTACCCGGTTATTCTGGGGCTGGTGGGCTCTATGCTCCTACTTTACATCGCGGCCCACGCTACTCAAAGCACTTGGTCGTACTACACCATGTATAAGTTTGGGTGGAATGAAAAGTGGGTTGGCTACTCCCTCGGGGCCGTGGGTCTGATGACGGCGCTGGTGCAAGGCTTGCTCATTCGGGTTATCAATCCACGATTGGGAGCCAAGCGTTCGGTGCTGGTGGGCATGACGCTGTATGCCATTGGTTTTACTCTGTTTGCGTTTGCCTCGAAGGGCTGGATGATGTTCGCTTTTCTGGTGCCCTACAGCTTAGGAGGCATTGCGGTGCCGGCCTTGCAGGGCATTATGTCGGGGCAGGTGCCGGCCAATGAGCAGGGCGAATTGCAGGGCGCCCTCACCAGTTTGGTTAGCGCCACGTCCATTGTCGGCCCGCCCCTCATGACCAACCTGTTCTCCTATTTCAGCGGGCCGCAGGCGCCGGTGCACTTTCCGGGGGCCGCGTTTCTGACCGGGGCCGTGCTCACGGTGATCAGCACCATATTCGTGATGCGCTCGTTGAGAAACTACGTAGCCCCGGCCGCCCCCAAGCCGGTTGAGGCCCTGCACAGCGAAGCTACGGAAGCATAGCCTGATTCCACCGGAACGGGCGTTGGCGGTTGGGTTCTGGCCTATTAGCTATCTTGCACGCCTTTTACCGCCAGTTCAATCAGGAAACCAGTAGCACCGATGGATTTAACCGAAGCACAATTAACCGACTATCAAGTAACTGGCCGCCACCCGTGGGAGCTAGCTCGTATTGAAGTCGTTGTGCAGTTATTAAAAGAGCATATTCCGACTATTACAACCCAGAAAATAACGATTCTGGACGTCGGCTGCGGCGATACTTACCTTATTGAGCAGCTATCCAAAAAGCTTCCCCTCACCAGCTTTGTAGCCGTAGATACAGCCTTCACCGAGCAAATGCTAGAGGAATACACCGCCCGTTTTGCCAAGGCCAATACTCCCATCCGCGTGTTTCAGTCGCTCGATGACGCTGCCGCCAGTCTGCCCGTTCCGGCCGATGTAGTGTTGCTGCTCGACGTTATTGAGCACATCAGCGACGATGTTGCTTTCCTGCGCTACCTGCAGTCGAGTTCTTGCATCACCCCCAACACCCAGTTTTTCATCACTGTGCCGGCATTCCAGTCGCTGTTCTGCGCGCACGATGTATTCCTGAAACACTACCGGCGCTATACCAACGACAGTCTGCAAAAGGCCGTCACGCAGTCGAATCTACGCGTGGTGGAGAAAGGCTATTTCTTCACGTCACTGCTGCTGCCACGCTTTATTCAGGTGCTTCTGGAAAAGAAGACCAAGCCCGACTCCGCCAAAGGAATTGGCGCTTGGCAAGAAAATCCGGTGAAAGACAATCTGATTAAAGGGGTGTTATTAATGGATTTTAAAATCACGTATCTGATCAAGAAGCTCGGAATTACCATTCCTGGTCTCTCCAACTTTATCGTTTGTAAAAAAGCGGTTTAAAGCTGGCTTTCATTCTCACAAAAAAGCCCCCCAGTACTTTCTGGGGGCTTTTTTGTGGCTACAGGTGTACTTCCGATGCCTTGCGGTTTGCGTGTAACCTTTTGACATAAAGGTGTTGCAGCCCTTCGCCCACCCCGAATACTGCCAGCGCGATGCCCGCTCCCAGCAGCGTATCCAGCATGCGTCCTTCCACTGGTACTAAGGAGCTGCCTACATGCCCGGCCGTGGAGTTCATTAGGGCCAGCGGGGTAATAAAGAGCAGGGCCAGCGCATAGTTGCGGGCTACCACCACTTCCGTTGCCGCTTGTAGTAGCACGAGCAGCGCCACCAACCCCAGGCCCGAAGGCTCAGCCAAGGCCATCAACTCAAATACGCCAATGCCGATCAGCGTGCCCCCCACGCGCTGCACCGCCCGGATGGCAGTCAGCCGTCGCGTGGGGCTCGATTGTAGCACGGCCACCGCCGACAGCACCACCCAGTACGACCGGTAAGCCCCAGCGGGCGACTGACGAGGGTGGCCACTGCCACGGCCACCACTATCCGCACCGTCAGGACTACCGTATCGGCATCGAGGTGAAGGCGAGGAAACAGCGTACGCAGTCCCGTGGGCGAACCATTGCGCTGCCGCACCGAAGGCCACAGCAAAGGCAGAACCACAACCAGATACGCCAGAAAAGAGCCCACCGCGACCAATCCGATAAGCGGCAGACCGGGCAGCCCCACGCCCCCTAGCACTTTAGGCATAGCTAAGTGACTGCTTACGGCCGCTACCAACACAAACATCATGGGGCCGGGAGGGCCGAGCCGCACGCCCAGGGCCAGCGTGCACGCCACGGCACTCACGATGATCAGGCACGCGCTGGTCAGCCACACATTGCCCGAGCATGCTACCCCAAGCGCTGCCGCCAACACCAGGCCCGCCGCCACCAGCGGCAGCAGGTGCAGGCGGTCGCGGCGGCTGAGGCTGGCTCCGTAAAGGGCCGTAAAAGCTCCAAGCGCGGCCTGCAATCCCCAGCCCAGCTGGCCAATGACTGTAAACAGCCCTAGCGGTAAGCCGAGCGCCAGTCCGGCCTCTAGCCCTACCTGCCACCGCCAGGGTGCCGGGGTAAGCTGAACCACGCTACGTATAGCGCGCCGCGAGCGGACAACATTACGTCGGAGGGGTCTGCGCATCAATCAAGTATTCGGCTGGCACTAGTCGCTACTGTATTCTGGTTAAGCAGGCTGAGCCCTGCCATTGCTGCCGCCAAACGCTTTGACCGCCCTTATAACCTCCGGCACCGCCAAGGCCACCGACGCTACCGAGGCCACGGTAGCGACCTGACAGTAAAAGCACAGCGCCTTATTCTCGGCCCATTCTTCCTGCCCAAGCTTTACGGCCGTCAGCGTGTCACCCAGCGTTTTGAGGCCCATAGCAATTGGTAAAGCGGGAACCTGCGTTGCCCGATTTTTGCCCCCCGCGCCCGCCAGCCAAGCCGTGATACCGTAGCTCACGATCATCATCAGGGCATCGGGCGTGTCGAAGCGCTTGTAGGCGTAGTCGGAGGCGTCGACTTTGGGCGAGTTAAAAAGCCCCCCGGACGGCGGATCGGGCAGGGTTTTGATGATGCCGGTTTGATAAAGTCCCACAATTTGCCCAGCGGCAGCGCCCAGCATAGAGAGGCCGACAATCCAGCGGCGGCGGTTCAAGTCGGGGGTGTCGGCGTTGCGGAGCTCGTCGCTCAGTTGGGTAGGATTCATAGCGTTACGATTATGGTGAGATATGATAAGCTTTGACGTACGCGCGCCGTTGAGGGGAAGTTGGTAGCAAGATTTTGGTCAGATCCTACCCCAGCCGCCTGAGCTGATTTGCCAAAACCCTGAGCTAGGGGGCTTTTTTCGGCGAAATAAGGCTGGGACCAAGTCAAACTACTGAAGCGCCACGGCAACAGTCGAGCTTTCTGGCATATCCTTTTTCCGCTGGTCGGAGTATTTCCTGGAAACGCCTCGAGTATGGAAGCCGAATTCACTCTACACGTCAACGGCCAGGCGCGCACCGTGCGCGTCGATCCGGCCACGCCCCTGCTGTATGTCTTGCGCGACGATCTGGGCCTGAACGGGCCCAAGTTTGGCTGCGGCTTGCAGCAGTGCGGCTCCTGCATGGTCTTACTCGATACCGTTGCCTGGCCCAGCTGTCAGTTGCCGGTAGCTAACGTGCAGAACGCGGCCATTACTACTCTGGAAGGCCTTACCCGCCCCGACGGCAGCCTCCATCCCGTTCAGCAGGCCTTTGTGGATGAGCAGGCGGCCCAGTGCGGCTATTGCCTAAATGGGATGGTCATGTCGGCGGTGGCTTTGCTGACGGTGCACCCCAAGCCCGATGACCAGACGATTCGCAATGCCTTATTTCGGGTGCTGTGTCGTTGCGGCGTGCACTCGCGGGCCTTGGCCGCTATCAAAAAGGCCGCAGATTCGATGAAATCTTAGAAATACAGGCTTTATCCATTTGTATATATGACAGCGCAATACCCATCCCAACTATCTCCTTCGCGCCGCGATTTTATAAAAAGCGTCGGCTGCCTGACCATTGCCTTTGTGCTGGGCAGTGGGGCTGACGTGTTGGCGGGTGAAAGCGTAGTAGCGGACGAGTTGCCGGAAAGTCTGGCTAAAAATCCGCGTATCAATGCCTGGTTGGAAGTGCTGGCCGATGGTCGCGTGCGGGTGCTTACCGGCAAAACCGAAATTGGTCAGGGCATCCGCACAGCCGTGGCTCAAATTGCCGCCGAAGAGCTAAATATGCCCATGGAGCGTGTAGAAGTAGTGTTGGCCGAAACCGGCCGCACCCCCGACGAGCGCTATACATCGGGCAGCGCCTCCATCGAGACTAGTGGCATGAGCATTCGCTACGCCGCCGCCGCCGCCCGACAACAATTGTTTGGCTTAGCTGCCCGTCAGCTCCGAGTAAAAGCAAGCCAGCTCCGTCTTGCTGATGGTATGATTCGCACCACCGATGGAAAGCGCCAGCTCTCATTTACCCAATTGTTAAAAGAGCAACAGCTACAAGGCGAAGTAAAACTACCAGTCCAGCTTAAAGCGAAAAGTGAGTACCAGCATGTAGGCAAACCAGTACGACGCGACGAAATCGAGCGCATGGTGCGGGCCGAACCAGTATACGTGCAAGACTTGCGCTTTCCGGGCATGGTACACGCCCGCGTGCTGCGCCCAACTTCCTATGGAGGGCAATTAGCTAAGCTGGACACCGCCGAAATGCAGCGGCAGATACCAGGTTTGCTCAAAACTGTGGTTGACGGTAGTTTCGTGGGGTTTATTGCTGAAAAAGAGTACCAAGCCAAGCGGGCTCAGGACTACGGCATCCAGCACGCCCAGTGGACCAACGGCCCAGCACTTCCCACCAAACAAGCCCTTCCGGAGTTACTCACTACCCTACCGGCCATTACCAAACGCGCCGTAAACAAGGGTGACATGAGCGGCTTTGATACGACAACTGCCGGCTCTGCTCCTACCGCCGCATCACTTAGTGCGCTCTACTTTAAGCCCTACCTCATGCACGCGTCTGTGGGCCCAAGCTGCGCGGTGGCACTGTTTGATCAAGAAGACAATTTACACATTTGGACACATAGCCAAGGTGTTTATCCGCTGCGCAACACCCTGGCTGCGTTGCTAAAAATGCCCCCCGAGCGTATTCACGTGAAGGCGGTGCCGGGCTCAGGCTGCTACGGTCACAACGGCGCCGATGATGTAGCCGCCGACGCGGCGCTGCTAGCCCGTGCCTACCCCGGCCGCCACGTGCGCCTGCAATGGTCGCGGGATGATGAGCACGCCTGGGAGCCTTACGGCAGTGCCATGCTCATGCAGCTCGACGCCCGGCTTGATTCAGAAGGACGCATTACGCACTGGCAAAATAATATCTGGTCGGATACGCATAGCACGCGGCCGGGGGGCAAACCCGAGTCGCTGCTGGCCGCCCAATTGCTGGCCCAGCCGGCCTTGCCAACGCCAGCGACGGAAGTGAGCAGTGCCATTTATCGCAACGGTGAGCCGCTTTATGCCATTCCCAACCAACGCCTCGATGCGCATTACGTGCAGGGACCGCTGCGCGTGTCGGCGCTGCGGGGGCTGGGGGCTTTTGGAAATGTGTTTGCGCTGGAGTCGTTTATGGATGAATTGGCCTTGCAAGCCAGGCAGGATCCGTGGGAGTTTCGGCTGCGCCACCTCACGGATGAGCGCGCCAAAGCCGTGATTCAACGGACGCGGGAGATGATTAAAAACGAAAAGCTGGGCCCTGGTGAGGGGTTCGGCCTTGGCTTCGCCCAATACAAAAACCAGGCGGCCTACTGCGCGGTGGTGGCTAAGGTGCACGTGGCCGAAGAGATGGGCACCATCCGCGCCCTGCACCTTTGGGCCGCCATCGACGCGGGCGAAACGATCAATCCCGACGGCCTGAAAAACCAAACGGAAGGCGGCATGATACAGGCCTCCAGCTGGACGCTGAAAGAGGAAGTGCTCTTCAACGAGCAGCACGTTACAAGTCGGCAGTGGGAAACCTATCCCATCTCCCGCTTCGACGAAGTGCCCGCCGTGACGGTATCTATCATTGATCGGCCTACGGAAAAGCCCCTCGGCGCGGGTGAGGCTGCCCAAGGGCCAACGGCCGCTGCCCTGGCCAATGCTGTGTTTCAAGCCTGTGGTAAGCGTATTCGGTCGCTGCCCATTCGGCCGGAAAAGCTGGTACAGATCAAGGAATCCTAACTGCGTATGACGTCCCAACTTTTACTTACCGTAGCAGAGAGCTACCGCCTGACCGGTTTGGGCGTGCTAGCTATTGGTCAGCACCCGGCGCCCGTATTGCAGCAATTTGCCTTACACACCAAGCTCGAAGTCCACGTCCATTTTCCGGACGGCCACCATAAGATGGTCGTTGCTAGCGTGGAGGAAATGTCGCGGCCTGCTAAAACAGCTTCACCCAACGCGGAACCTGCAACACAAACGGATGCAGTGCTGCTGTTAGAGTCGGATGTAGTAACAGATTTGCCCCCCGGCACCGAAATCTGGTGGTCCGGCGAAGCAGATCTGCTTTCTTGATAGGTGAATAGATGAAACACTAGGGCGTTACTCTCCCGTTTCGCGCTTGTCAATTTGCCGGTTGATGACAAAATAGTAGACTACCAGGCTCAAGCCACCGAGCAGCACGCCCAACGGCACCCCAATGGGATAGCCAAACGGCTCACGGCCAATCCAATCACCGATCAGCGTACCTGTTACCACTGCCGTTACCACCATTCCAATTTTCAGCGTGCGGCGGCGAACATGAAAGGTATTTGGGTCGAGGCCTTTATCAATAAGCGCCAGCCGCTCGCGGGTACGGGCCGTGAAGTAGAGGTACGCAATGCCGAAGATGGTGCCGAAGAACAAGACGGCCACAATAAGCAGAGTGAAGGAGTTGAAGAGTTCCATGGCAGCTGATTGGTTAGTTGAGGGCTTCATCATCTTGGACGCCCTTGAATGCGAACTGGTTACAAGCGGCAGGGCTTGAAATATTTTACTTTCGGTAGTGTAACCGACCATGTAGAGCCGGCGTCCAATCAGGTAATGGCACCCGTAGCAGACAAAGCGCTGATTGAGCAAGTAGTAGGGGGGCAAACGGCGGCGTTTGCCGTACTCCTCAACCGGTATCAGCACATGGCGTTTCAGATTGCTTACCGCCTGCTGCGCCACCGTGAGTTGGCCGAAGAGGTCACCCAGGACGCTTTTCTGAAAGCATATCATGCGCTGCCGACTTTCAAGGGCGACGCGAAGTTTTCGACTTGGCTGTACCGTATCGTCTACACAACGGCCGTGTCGCGGGGGCGCAAAAAAGAGTTACTTACCGAAGCCCTCCCCACCGACGATGATTCGTCGCTGCCCTCCGTTGTCGATACCACCCAGGACCAGCTCCAACGGCTAGCCGAACAAGATCAAAAGGCATACCTGGAAGCCGCGCTGGCCACTCTACCTGCCGACGACCACTTACTCATGACGCTCTACTACGAGCATGAGCACTCCGTTGAGGAAATCAGCCACATCACGGGCGCATCGAAGGCCAATGTGAAAGTCCGGCTTCTGCGCACCCGTCGCAAGCTATATACTGCCCTGCATTTGCTGCTAAAGCAAGAATTACCTGAGCTGCTATGAATTCGGAAGAACTAGAAACAGACAAACTGCTGGCTTCCCTGCTGCCAAAAACATATCGGCCCGCCGCACCCGAAACGCTGTTGCCTCGCGTGATGGAAGCGGTGGCTGCTGCCCAACAGCGCCAAGCCGCTCGGCTGGAGCCCCTCATCCCGCGCCGGGTGTGGCGGGTCATTGGTGCTAGCCTGGCAGTGCTGCTCCTCGTAGATCTGGGGTTGGGGCTGCTGGCTATTGCTTCTTGGCCGGCCGTAGGCGAACTATTCGGACATCAGCTGTCGCTGCCTTCCTCCCTTCTGGCAGGAGAATGGGCAACTCCCAGTTTGCTCAAGCAACGCCTCTTGGTCGTCGCCATGATATGCAGCACCTTTTTGCTATTGGACAAATGGCACCTGCTGGGCAAGTCTCGGGCGCGTCATTCTTCCTGATAAGCGAAAAAGCCCCCCAGCCCTTGGCTAAGGTGAAGGAGGTTCTAACTCTACTTCTTTAACCAGCCATTCGCTCCCAGCCAGTTTTGCAAACTGGCGCTCCAGTCTTCCTGCGTGGTTTTGTTTTTCAGCCCAAACCCGTGGCCGCCGCGCGGGTACAAGTGCATTTCGGTGGGCACTTTATGCTTCAGCAACGCCTCATAGAATACAATGCTATTCATTACGGGCACCGTTGAGTCGTCCTGGGCGTGTACCAGAAACGTGGGGGGCGTTTGGGCCGTCACCTGCGTCTCGTTGGAATAGAGCCGGATCTGGGCGGCCGTGGGCTGCTCGCCAATGAGGTTGGTGCGCGAACCTTTATGCATTAGGCTGTCGGTGAAACTGATAACCGGATACATCAGCACCAGGAAATCGGGGCGCACGGACGTGGTTTTGTCGGTGGGCTGGCCTATGGGCTGCGCAAAGTGAGTGCCGGCCGTAGATGCCAAGTGGCCACCGGCCGAAAAGCCCATTATACCCACGCGGTTGGGGTTAATATTGAACTTGCTGGCCTGCTGACGTACCAGTCGCAAGGCCTGCTGGGCATCCAATAACGGCGCAATGGACTTGTCGGGCTGGCTTTGGTCGTTGGGCAGGCGGTATTTGAGCACAAAGGCCGCAACGCCCATCTCATTCAATCGCTTGGCCACATCGTAGCCTTCGTGGTCGATGGAAAGCCGCGTGTAGCCGCCGCCCGGGCAAATAACGACGGCCGTGCCGTTGGCTTTGTCGCTGGGGGGCAAAAATACCGTGAGCGTGGGCTGCACGACGTTGGAAATGCGCACGCCGCCATTGGGCAGCGTAGTGCTGGTTTCCTGCACGCTGCTCGGCTTGGAATTCGGGATGGTGCCCGTGTACAGCGGCAGGGTTTGTATCTGGGCAATAACGGATTGTGCAGCCAAACACAGCAAAACAACAGCAAGCAGCTTTCTCATAAGTGGCGGTTTGAATGCGTAGGCAGAGGTTGTTCCATAAATCAGCAGTAAAGTACGAGGACGACAGCACTCAGGCGGCGTTTTGTGTAGCAGAAACCCGATTTTGTATAGGCCCGGCCGCAGGTCCTACCCAGACCTTTGTAGCGTAACAAAGCAGTTAATTCTTACGCTAACCAAAACATAAGATGAGCACACTGAAAAAAGTATCCTTAGGAAGTCAGGGGTTAAAAGTACCCGTGGAAGGGCTGGGCTGCATGGGCATGACCAGCGGCGTGAGCGGCATGAGCGTGTACGGCGAGGCCGATGAAGCTGAAAGCCTGGCCACTCTGCACCGGGCGCTGGAGCTTGGTGTAACCATGCTGGACACCGCCGATTTATACGGCCCCATGCACAACGAGCGGCTGGTGGGCAAAGCTCTCGTCGGCAAGCGCGACCAGTATATTGTGGCCACCAAGTTTGGCTTTGAAGTCGACGACAATGAAAATTGGACCGGCCAGTACAACGGTCGTCCCGAGTACGTGCGCAAATCCATTGAGCGCTCCCTGCGCAACCTGGGCACCGACTACGTAGACCTCTACTACCTGCACCGCGTCGACCCGAATACGCCCATCGAAGAGACAGTCGGGGCGATGAGCCGGTTGGTGGAAGAAGGCAAAGTGCGCTACCTGGGGCTTTCCGAAGTGCCCGCCGACACGTTACGTATTGCCCACGCGATACACCCCATCACGGCTTTGCAAAGTGAGTATTCACTCTTCGACCGCCGCGTGGAGGAAGAAGGAATTATAGCAGCAGCTAAGGAAATGGGAATTGGTTTTGTGGCTTACTCGCCGCTCGGCAGGGGCTTTTTATCGGGTGAAATTAAAACACCCGATGACCTTGAGGCCAACGATTCCCGCCGGATTTTTCCGCGCTATCAGGGCGAGAATTTCTACAAGAACATTGCCCTGGTAGAAAAGCTGAAAGCGCTAGCCGCAGCAAAAAGCGTAACGGCTGCTCAATTAGCTTTGGCTTGGGTGTTGGCCCAGGATGTAGTCGTAATTCCCGGTACCAAGCGCCGTAAATACCTCGAAGCCAACGTAGCCGCCGCCAGTATGCAGCTAAGCCCTGCGGAGCTGGCTGAACTGGACGCCATTATGCCGGTAGGTAGTGCAGCGGGCGCGGCGTATCCGGTTGGCTTTTAGTATTGATTCCTCAACTGCCACTTTCCGTCGTTCAGTAATAGTTAGATAAAGCCGAACGGCGGAAAAGCAGTTACCTTTTACGATTATGAAACAGCCCACAAAAGAGTTTCGGGTACTGTCTACCGTCACCGACTATACCCGGTTTTACGGTCTACCCGCTCCTGCGCATCCCCTGCTCACGCTCATCGACCTGGCGGCTTGCCGTAACCTGCCGCGAGTGATGACGCCCGTGGTACAGCAGCTCTACACTGTTTCGTTGAAGCGCAACTTGAAGGGGCAGCTATTTTACGGACACCAATCCTACGATTTCAGTGAGGGCGTCATGGTCTTTCTGGGGCCGGGCCAGGTGTTTGCGGTCAGCGAAACTCTCGACACCTCCGAGATAAGCGGCTGGATGCTGGCCTTTCACCCCGACTTATTGTTGAAATACCCGCTAGGCAAGAAAATAGCCAGCTATGGCTTCTTTTCCTATGAGCTGCACGAAGCCCTGCACTTATCGGCCCGCGAGGAAACCTTGCTGGATGGACTCTTACACGCGATGCAGAGTGAATACGAGCAGCCCATCGATACCTTTAGCCAAGATGTGCTAGTGTCGCAGTTGGAAGTGCTGCTCAACTACGCCAACCGCTTTTATCATCGGCAGTTCGTGACGCGGCGCACGGCCGAGCACGACCTGCTCACCCGCTTCGAGTCGCTGCTCACTATGTACTTCGCGCAGGATGGCAATCGGCCGCTGCCCACGGTGCAGCATTTTGCCGACGAGCTCAGCGTATCGCCCGCCTACCTCAGCGACATGCTGCGCACGCTCACGGGCCAAACTACTCAGCAGCATCTGCACCACGGCCTGATTGAGAAAGCCAAGCGCCTTCTGCTGACCACGTCGCTTTCCATCAACGAAACCGCGTTTCAGCTGGGCTTCGAGTATCCGCAGTACTTCACCCGCCTGTTCAAAAGCAAGACGGGCGTTACACCGGCCGCATTTCGGTTTTCCGCTCAGTAGAGAGCATTGCCGCTAAGTCCTCGTTAATCAGTTCTCGGTTTATCCAACTGCCAGCCTTCACGCCGCTGGCACTGGCCATGGTTATCTGGCGCATCGGACTACTATTGTCCCCTGCCGCATACACTCCGGATACGCTGGTCTGGCCAAACTCAGCCACGGCAATCAGACCGGTAGCGGTAAGCTCACAGCCTATCTGCTCGGCTAAATTGGTGTGCTGCCGAAACGGGACGCGGGCAAACATGGCACTCAGCGGCAACCGTGAGCCGTCTTGAAAGTAGACAGCGCGCATCAATCCGTTTTCATGCTCAATACGCGAGATAGGGCTTTCAATAAGCGGAATGCCCAGCTGCTGTACTTGCCGCTCTTGCTCGGCGCTTAGCGTCGATGGGCCATTGGTGAACAGCGTGAGGTCCTTGCTCCAGTTCTGAATAAGGCGAACCAACTCATAGCCTGCGTCACCATTTCCCAACAAGCCCAACGGTTGACTATGCACTTCATAGCCATGACAATACGGGCAGTGCAGCACCGACTTGCCCCAGCATTTGGCGAAGCCCTCGATGGGCGGCATCAGATCCTCCACGCCCGTCGCCAGCAGGACCCGACGCGCAAAAAAAGCCCCCGCTCGTCAGTCTGCACCACAAACCCGCTTCCATTCTGGGCGATATTCGTTACGAAGCTTGCCAGGAACGTTACTGTTGGATAAGCTACCGCCTGGGCTTTGGCTAAGGCCAAAAGTTGCGCAGGCGTTTCCCCATCCCGCGTCATAAACCCGTGCGAATGGGGCGTATAGCGGTTGCAAGGCCGGCCGCCGTCAATGACTAATACCTTACGCAAGGAACGCCCCAGCATCAGCGCTGCACTTAGTCCAGCCGTACTACCGCCAATAATTAGCACGTCGTAGGTTGCTTGTAATGCGGAATTGACACAGGATGAAGCCATAGGTATGGATATAAGTGTGACAGAGCATCTGCTTAAGCTATACAGCCAATAGGGTGCTCTTTAGCCTAAAAGTAGAGAAGCCCGGTCATAAATGCAACAATATTGCATTTATGACCGGGCTTCTCTAGAGCTCTCAGCTTACAACTGCCCTACCAAACCTACCAAAAGCTTAGGTTCCAATTTCGGGTGGCGTCTGCTTCTTACGCTTTCGCTCCTCGCTGTCGTGGCCGTTGCTGCTGGGCCCAGCCGGACCTGTGGGGGGCGTATTTGGCTCTTTTGAGCCGTGCTGCTCATGACCGTGGGCTGCTGGGTCGTAGCTGGCTTCCAGTTCGGCCAACCGGGTTTTACCGTAGGCAAACTTGGTAATGAGCACGTAAAGCACCGGCACGATAAAGATAGCCAAGAAGGTGGCCGCCAACATCCCACCGGTTACAGTCCAGCCAATCGTCTGGCGCGACACGGCGCCGGCACCCGAGGCAAAGGCCAGCGGCAGCACGCCCAGAATAAAGGCGAGCGAGGTCATAATAATTGGGCGCAGGCGCAGCTTCACCGCATCGATTGTAGCCTCAATGAGGTTCATGCCCAAATCGACGCGCTCCTTGGCAAATTCCACGATCAGAATGGCGTTTTTAGCCGCCAAACCAATGAGCGTAATCAGGCCAATCTGGGCGTACACGTTGTTGGTGAGTTTGGGCAGGAAGATCAACGCTACCATTGCCCCAAACGCGCCCAGCGGCACCGACAATAGCACCGAGAACGGCACCGACCAGCTTTCGTACAATGCCGCCAGCAGCAGGAACACGAACATAATCGAGAGGCCGAAAATGATGATGGTGCTGTTACCGGAGCTTATTTCCTCCCGGCTCAAACCCGAGAAGTCGTAGCCATAACCGGCGGGCAGCACATCGGCGGCCACTTCTTCCAGGGCTTTAATGGCCTGGCCCGAGCTGTAGCCGGGGGCCGCGTCGCCGTTTATCTCGGCCGAGCGGAAGAGGTTGTAGTGCGAAATCAGGGGGGCATTTTCTACTACTTTGGTCGTGATGATGGAACGCAACGGGATGTTCTGCCCCTGCTGATTCATCACATAATAGCCCCCCAGATTCTCAATATCCTTGCGGTAGAAGGTATCGGCCTGGGCCACGACGCGGAAGTTGCGGCCATACTTGGTGAAGTCGTTGATGTAAGCCGAGCCCATGTAGGTCGACATAGTGGTGAACACGTTTGACAGGGACACGCCCAGCTTCTTGGCTTTTTCCCGATCTACGGTTACTTGGTAACCAGGCGTTTTGGCCGTAAAGAAGGTGAACGCCCGCCCGATTTCCGGCCGCTGGTTGGCGGCAGCTACAAACTTATTGACGGCGTCCTCGAAGGCCTTGATATCCGTGGAGCCTTCGCGTTGTTCGAGCTGAAAGCTGAAGCCGCCCGTGTTGCCCAAACCCGGAATAGCGGGCGGCGGCACCACTACAATATTGGCTCCCTTAATGACCGAAAACTCCTTTTGCAGACCGGCAATGACACCCGCCAGCTGCAACGACTCATCCTTGCGCTCATCCCAGGGCTTAAGTTGAATAAAGAAGGTGCCGCTGCTAGGTTTGAAGGAGAAGTTCAAGGCATTTAAGCCCCCCACAGCCGTATACGTGCGCAGGGCGGGCGCTTTGGTGCGCATTATCTCCGACATCTGATCGAGCACCTGCTTGGTGCGGGCACTAGAAGCCCCCTGCGGCAACTCCACGGATACAAACAGTCGGCCTTCGTCCTCCGTCGGGATAAAGCCCGTAGGCTTGGCCGTGAAAAGGCCCACGGTACCGGCATAAATACAGGCCAGCAGAATCATCACGAAGGGCGCAAAACGGAGGGCTTTGCGCACGCCCATGGAGTACGATTCGGTGGTGCGGCCAAACCACATATTGAACCGGTAGAATAGCTTGTTCAGGCCTTTGGAATCGGCATTCTGCTCGGTGGGGCGCATGAGCAAAGCGCACAATGCCGGCGTGAGCGTAAGGGCAATAAAGGCAGAGAGCACCACCGAAATGGCAATAGTAATGGCAAACTGCTGGTAGAGCTTACCCACGATACCCGGAATAAAGCCCACCGGCACGAACACGGCGGCCAGAATCAGGGCAATGGCGATAACCGGCGCCGTGATATCCTTCATGGCCTTTATAGTCGCTTCGCGGGCCGATATTTTCTCGTTGTCGATGTAGTGCTGCACGGCTTCCACCACCACAATGGCGTCATCGACCACGATACCAATCGCCAGCACGAAACCAAAGAGCGTCAGCGTGTTAATGGTAAATCCGAGCGGAATAAAGAAGATAAACGTTCCGACAATTGCCACCGGAATAGCTAGAATCGGAATGAGGGTGGCGCGCCAGCTTTGCAGAAACAAGAACACAACGAGCGTCACTAGTAGCAGTGCTTCGCCCAGGGTTTGGAGCACCTCCCGAATGGAAACACGCACTACCGTCACCGACTCAAACGCCGCCTGATAGGTTACGTCCGGGGGAATTTTTCCTGCAGCGCATCCATGGCCGCGTAGATGCCATCGGCCGTTTGCAGGGCGTTGCCGCCGGGCGTTTGGTTGACCAGCAGCAGCGTGGTTGGGATGCCATTGGTGGTGTTGTAGCGTGAATAGTCGAACTGGCCAAGCTGCACGCGCGCTATATCTTTTAGCTGCACCACTGAGCCATCCTCGGGGTTGGTACGCACCACAATCTCCTCGAATTCCTCCACCTGATTCAGGCGGCCATTGACAAAAATCGTGTACTGAAATGCCTGGGAGCTGAACTGCGGGGCCGTGCCTACCGAGCCGGCGGCCACTTGCACGTTTTGCTCGCGCAGGGCATTGGTTACTTCCGTTACGCTGAGGCCAAGTTGCGCCATCTTGTCGGGCTGGAGCCAGACACGCATACTAAAGTCTTGGCCCAGCGCGGTTACGTCGCCGACGCCGGGCACACGCAGCAGGGCGTCGCGGACGTACACGTTGGTGTAGTTATCGAGAAAAGCGGTGCTGTGGGTGCGCTTAGGCGAGTAAATGGCCAGCACCATCAGAATGGTTGGGTTACGCTTTTTCACCGTCAGGCCCAGGCGCTTTACCTCATCGGGCAAGGTAGGCTGGGCCACACTCACGCGGTTCTGCACGTCGAGAGTGGCAATGTCGATGTTGGTACCAATGTCGAAGGTGACGTTGGTGCTCATGCGGCCGTCGTTGGTAGCGTTGGACTGCATGTAAGCCATACCCGGCGTCCCGTTGATCTGGGTTTCAATGGGCGTCACCACGGTTTGCTCCACCGTCTGGGCGTCGGCCCCGGTGAAGCTGCCCGCTACCTGCACTACCGGCGGCGAAATATTGGGGTATTGGCTGACGGGCAAGTTCAGGATAGAAAGGCCCCCCAGCAGCACAATCACTATCGAAATGACGATGGCCGTGACCGGTCGCCGAATAAAAACGTCAGATATCATACTCTAAAAATTAGTACACCAAGCGTCAGCTAAGCTGACCTTTAGTTGGTGAATCGTTGCGGTCGTTATGCCTTCCATTTCTAAAGGCGGTCATGCAGAGCGGAGCATCTCGCTCGCGCCGGTGGATTACTAACCTAATGTCAGCACGCGAGATGCTGCGCTCTGCATGACGTTCTAATGTTGTACTCACTACTTATTACTTTGCTGGCGTGCCTTGGGCTACCCGCGCGGTAGGCTCGTCGATTTTTACTACTGCACCTTCGCGCAGATTCTGCATGCCTTCGCTGACAATTACTTCGTCGGCTTTGAGGCCCTTGCGCACTACTATTTTGTCTTTTAGCCGCGTGCCGGTCAGCACTTTGCGCTGGTTTACTTTGCTACTGTCGCCAACCACGTACACGAAGAATTCGCCCATTTGCTCCGTCACGGCCTTGTTCGGAATGACAATCTGGCGACCGGTATCCTCGTTCAGCACGCGCACGGTGGCGTTCATGCCGGCCCGCAACGTGCGGTCAGCATTCGGAAATTGCAGGCGTACCGTGATGGTGCCAGTTTGTGGATTTACGGCCCGGTCGATGGTGTTAATCTTGCCGGGTGCGGGGTACACTTCCTCCCCTCCTAGTATCAGCGTAAACAACGAGTCAGAATTGCCCCCGACGGCCGCTGGAACTTCGCAAAGCGCGGAATCAGCTGCTCGTTTACTGGGAAGTCCACAGCAATCGGGTTATCGGAGGAAATCGTGTTCAGCAGGGTTGTGCCGGGCGTCACGAGCGAGCCCAGCTTCACCTGCGCCAAACCAATTGTGCCGTTGAACGGCGCTACAATTACGGAGCGGCGCAGGTCAGTGGCGGCATTGGCGAGGCTGGCCTGGGCCGCGCTTATCTGGGCCCGCGCATTGGCTACGTCGGTAGTGGCATAGTCGACGCGCTGGCGGGCAATGGCGTCTTGCTCGGCCAGGCGGTTGTAGCGCTCCGCATCCTTGGCGGCCTTCTCGTAGTTGGCCTGCGTGATGCGCAGCTGCGCCTGCGCCGACTGGTAGGCCGCCGCGTACCGACTCTGGTCAATCTCGTAGAGCCGTTGGCCCTTGGTTACCCGCTGCCCATCCTGCACGTAGCTTTTGGTGAGGTAGCCACTCACTTCGGCCCGCAGTTCTACCTCCTGGAGCGGCACCACCGTCCCGGGATAAGTATCGATGCCCACCACGCTTTCCTCGGTCACCTTGTACACCGTCACGGGCACTGCCGCTGGGGCCGCGTTTTGCGCAGCTTCCTCTTTCTTCGCGCCGCAGGCAGTAGCTGCCACCGAGCCGATAACAAAGGGTAACAGCCGGACTAAATTCCACTTCATGGGATAGATGTTTGTAAAGTAATAAGCCATTTTAAACACCCTGGGGGGCATTTTCGATTAGTTTTTGAACCACTAAAACCACGCAAATGCACGGGGTTACTATGGTTTCATTTAGTTTAACGCTATGGTGCCCAAGGCCCGCTCTACGTCGAGCTTGCTGGCTAGCACGGCAAAAAGTGAGTTGTAATAGTTAAGCTGTGATGTCCGTAAATCAGTTTCGGCCACAATTACTTCCAGGTAGGTTTTGATGCCTTCGTCGTATTGCAGCTTCACAATGCCGTAGATTTCCTGAGCATCGCGGGCGTTTTCCTGCTGCGTCGCCAGGTCGTTGAGGGCACTTTTATACGTGGCCAGCGCCTGCTCGTATTCCGAATTGATCTGGTTTTTGGTGTCGAACAGGTCCAGGTCCAGGCGCTCATCCTGTAGCTCCGCGATTTTCAGATTCTGAGTGCGGCGGGTGCCCGTAAAAATGGGCAAGGCCAGCTGCAAACCAGCCTGGGAATTGGGAAACGCCCGGTCATACAGCGCCGAGAAGTCGTTGTTTTGATACACGCGGTTGTAGTTGACAAAACCAGACAGCGAAGGCAGAAATCCCAACCGGTAATAGTCGATGTTGATGCGCTGTAGCTTTTTCTGGGTTAATAGCTGCTGCACCTCAATGCGATTCTCAAAACTCAGCTGCCGCGTGGTATCGAGGCGGGTTTGCTGAATCATCTGGGCCGTATCGTAAGCCAGTGCCAGGTTGTTTTCGGGCGCGTAGCCCATAAGTTGCTTGAGCGTGGCGTACTTACCCTTCAACGATTCGGCCGTGGTCTTGCGCTGGGCGCGGGCATTCTTCACCGAAATGGAGGCTCGCTTATAGTCAATCTTGTCGGTGATACCCACTTCATATTGCGCAAAGGCATCTTTCAGCTGCTTTTCCTGACGCACAATGGCCTCATCCAGAATGCGCAACTGCTCCTGGGTCAGCAGAATATCATAGAAAGCCTTGCTTACGTTGGTGACCACGTCAATCTTGAAGGCAGTGGTATTCTGGCTGTTATTCAGCCGAACGAAGCGCATGGAGCGGGCCGCTAGCAGCACATCGTTGCTGTACAAGAGCTGCGTACCCTGCAAGCCGACGGTAGAGGTATTCTTCAGGCCGATGCGTACCAGCTGCTGGCCGGCCGTCGGGTCCTGAAAGTTGGGCAGCACGGTGGTGGGCAAAATCAGGTTGCGGGTATACGAGCCCACGCCCTGCACTTGCGGCAGCCAATCGGACAAACCAATGCGGATTTGCCGCTCCCCAATGGCCTCGTCAATAGTCGCTTGCCGCACCAACGGCTGATTGCGGAGGGCAAACTGCACGCACTCTTCCAACGTGGCGTTGGCGGGCAGCGCCGCTGGCGCGCCCGGTCTTCCGGATTGAGCCCAACCAAGCAGCGAACTACACACGAATGCTGCGCTTAGCACGAATACACGGCCTGCAAACCACTGGGGGCAAATAGATGCTTCATCTTGTAATCAGTATTCAAACTAAAAAGGCGACCGCCGCAGCGCTGGCTACACCAGCGCCTACAGCTTGGGGGCTTTTTTAACCTATAAAGAGATAGTTCATCAGCATATCAATAACGATGTCCTTATGACGACGCGTGAATTCCGCATGGGCTGCCTCATCCAGCTCAGAAATTTCCATGGTGATGGGCCGCGACAGGTACATGAACTGAATATTGGCCATTACCAGCTGCAACACATGCATCGGCGCCACCGGCCGAATCTGGCCTTCGTCGGCGGCTTGCTGTAGTTGGCGCAGGAAAACGAAGACCGGCCTTTCCTTATTTGCATAGGTAGCAGGCGTCAGCAAGTCGGGATGACGGCGCATTTCAGAAAGCAGAAACAGGGGCAGATCCGGGTTCTGATGGAACAAGGTGAAGTGCGCCTCTACCAACTGCGGAATCTTGACACGTAGCTCTAAAGGCTGAGCCATGATGCAGAAGATTTCCTGAAAGTATTCCCGGTATATATCCTCAAAAATCAGTCGAAAGAGCTTTTCCTTGCTACGGAAATAATAGTTCGTCAGAGCTTGATTGATGCCAGCTACCTCGGCAATGTCGCGGGTAGTAGTACCGTCGAACCCCTTCTCTATAAACACCTTGCGCGCCGCTTCCTTAATTCTTTGTTCGGTGCACTGCGGGTTTTCGTCGGACATATATTAGTCGGTGGGTATAAGTTCTGCCAAGTCTGGCAGCCAATTTCCTGAACCAAGAAGCTACTGGCTTCGCGATTGTGCCGTTGGAGTTGGAGACTTAAACCTGATTTTTATAATAATGTTTTAAATGTTTGATTAATTTATTTGATAACACTGGATTAAAAAAAGCTCGCCGGGGCAAGCTCGCGTAGTTTGCGAAGCTTGCCCCGGCGAGCTTTTTTGATCATTTATATAACTAAGATATTCTTAGCAAGATAGTTACAAACATACTTAAAGCCTTACCGAAGATTACTGCTTTACCCATACGCCCAGTTTCTTTTTCTGGGCGTAGAGTTCAGCTAACCGGATCTGACGCATAAACTCTTCATATTCCTTTTTGCTGACGTAGGTCTTCACGTCCGTTTTTGGTTTCTGCATCGTGCCCCCGGAAAGTAGCCGTTGCGGATTAGATACACATTCAGGTTTTCCTCTTTATCGACCATCCAGCAGTAGGTCATGCTGGAATTGGCCGCGCCAATCATCGTTGATTGAATAGTTGATACAGGTATTACCCGCGCCGCGGGGTGCTGCTTTATCCATCTGGCAATCAGGGTGTCGGCACCTTGCGCCTGTCGACTTTTAAAAAAGCCCGTTCCCAGCAGACAGTACGCTAGGGTACTATCTTTCTTGGGCGCACCAAAAATGGATTTAAATTTAAACTCCTCAACGGACCTGATAGCCCCCAGCCGGCCCATTTGTGCATAGCTGTTGAAAGCAGCCAGAAGTAAGACAATAAGCAGTAAGCAACGAACCGGACGCATAACCAACGTGTTCAACAATTGTATTTTATCGGACTGACAGCATATTTCGTGCCTCCTCAAGCAAGCTCCTCCTCAGGCCACTCAAGGGGATAATCAGCAAACAGGCGTTTATTATTTTTTACCTCCATGTCTTTTACCTCCTCTCCCGCCCTTGCCGCTTATCCTTCGCGTGCTGCTACCGATGCCGCTCCGGTGGCCTTCCTAACTCAGGCGGCACGCGACTTGGTGGCGCGCTTTCCGGGCTCCGAACTATCGGATGTAGTGGTGGTAGTGCCCACGCGACGGGCCGTGGTATACTTAAAAAACGAGCTGGCCCTGGCCACGGAAATAGGCACAGCCCTGTGGAGTCCGCGCATCGCGGCCATGGAAGACTACATGGTAGAGCTGGCCGGCGTGCAGGTTGAGGAGCCGATTGCCTTGCAGCTCATGCTGTTCGATATTCTGCGCGACATTGATAAGAAGCTGGATTTCGACCAGTTTGTGGGTTGGTCGGGACTCTTGTTGCAGGACTTTTCCAACCTCGACCAGAACCTGGCTTTCCCCGCCAAAGTCTTCGACTACCTCACCGAGGCCAAAGCCCTGGAGCGCTGGGCCCTGGAGCAGATGCCCGCCCCGGCCAGCACCACCGTGGCCTACTTCCGCTTCTGGGACGACCTGGAAAAAGTGTACTGGCGCCTGCGCAAACGCATGGAGCAGCAGGGCGTAGCCTACCCCGGCCTGGCTTACCGCTTGGCCGTGGAGCACGTGCAAAACATGCTGGATGATGGCCAAAAAGCCCCCCAGCACGTGTTTCTGGGTTTGGGCTCGTTATCTAAAGCCGAAGAAAAGCTTATTCGTCTGCTCCTCAAGCAAGGCCGGGCCGAAGTACGCTTCGATGGCGACGCGTTTTACTTGGAGCAGGACTCGCCCAATCGGGCTGGCCAGCACCTGCGCCGCTACCGCCAACAGTGGGATTTGCCCCCGAGAGCTTCGCCAGCACCACCGGCGCTCTCCCCGACTTATTGCGCACCTTGTCCCGCGAAATTCAGTTTGTGGGCGTGGCCAATGCAAGTATGCAGGGCAAAGTAGCCGGTCAGCTGCTAGGGGCATCACGCCTGCAAAACCCGCAAGCTAAGGTTGCCATCGTGCTGCCCGACGAAACCCTTTTGTTGCCCGTGCTGCACGGGTTGCCCCCCGAGGCCGTGCCCGAGTACAACGTGACCATGGGTTTGAGCTTTCAGAGCACGCCCCTGTTCAACCTCGTCGATTTGCTCTTTGAAGTGCATTTGACTGGCATTCGGGAAGGCTCGCCCGAAACGGGCTACGGCGTGCCGCGCTATCATCATTTGGCCGTCACGAAGCTCCTCCAGCACCCATTTCTGCGGCGCTACCAGCAGTGGCTAGACAAGCAGGAAAATGCCCCCCAGTACCACGGTTTGCTCGAGCACGTGTGCAACCAGATTGTGAAGCGCAATGCCGTGCTGCTCCCCGCCAGTGAGTTGCTGCACCTGGGCAAACAGCACCCGCTGGTAGAAGCCCTATTCGCTACCTGGGACACGTGCGACGATATTATTGCCGCTTGCTACACGCTCATTGATCTACTTAAAAAGGCATACCAGGATCAGCACTCGGCCATCGAAGCAGAATATCTGTACCTATTTTTCACCTTGGTCAAACGGCTCGATTCGGTGTTCGACTGCCGGGAGCAGCGTCTATCGGTGCGCTCTTTTCGGCGGTTTTTGTACGAGCAAATGGCCCGCACCCGTCTGCCTTTCAGCGGCGAACCAATTGCCGATGTGCAAGTCATGGGTTTGCTGGAAACCCGCGCTCTCGACTTCGATCATGTCATTATTCTGAGCTGCAACGAGAACGTACTGCCCGCACCCAAGCGCAGCAATTCGCTCTTTCCCTACGACGTGCTGCGCGAGTTCAACCTACCGACCTACGCCGACCACGAAGCCGCTACCGCCCACCAGTTCTGGCGCCTGCTTCAGCGCGCCCGCAAAGTAGATCTGCTCCACGTGCTGCCGGGCGCCGAAGGCACCCGCACGGGTGAGCGCAGCCGCTTTTTGCTTCAGATTGAGAACGATTTAGCCCCCAGAATCCAGGATTGGTGCTGCGCGATGTGGTAGCCACAGTTATGGCCGACAGTTCAGATAATGAGCCAGCGGCAGCAGAAGGCGACTCAATTACCCAAACGCCCGTCGGTGACTTGGTGTTGGAAAAAGACTTCGACATGCTCACGGCTCTGCGCGGTGTGCTTATTCGTGGTCTTTCGCCTTCGGCTCTGAATCAGTTTTTGAATTGCTCGCTTCAGTTTTATTTCGCTCGCCTGGCCAAATTTCAGGAAGCCGAAGAAGTGGAAGAAAAGCTGGGTGCCGATGGCTTCGGAACAGTAGTGCACGAGGTACTAGAAAACCTGCTCAGGCCTTTCGCGCAGGAAAAACGCCCCCTGACAGCCGCCGAGCTACCCGCTCTGCTTCAGCAAGTGCCCGATGAAGTAGCCCGCGCCATGCGTCAGGAAGAAGACGAGCGCCACGCTCGTCCCGATGAAGGTCTGAACCACGTGCTTGGTCAAGTGGCCGCGCAGCTCGTGCGCCGCTACCTTGAAGGCCTACCGGAGCAGGCCGGCGCATTGCCGCTACAAGTCAGCGGATTAGAGGAAATTCTGCAAACCGAAATTCCCATCACCTTACCCAGTGGCGACACCCTGCCCCTACGCCTCTACGGCATCGCCGACCGCCTCGACGAGCTACCCGACGGCCGCCTGCGCGTGGTAGACTATAAAACCGGCCTTGTGCAAGCCCACGAGCTTCGCCTACAAAAGCGCGGCGAAGACGCGGACGCGGCCACCCAGCGCTTGCTTACCGATGCCACACCTTCCGCCGATAAAGTGCGGCAGCTCTGGCTCTACCGCTTTATGCTGGAGCGCTCGGGCCGCCCTGCCGCCGATGCGGCCATTATTTCCCTACGCAACCTCAGCGCCGGCCCGATGACGGCGGAAATGGGGTTTCTGACAGAAGACGGCACATCCTTCCTCGATAAAGGCCAGGAACTGCTCACCAACTTCGTGCACCGTATTCTGGACCCTGCCGAACCCATTCGCAAAACGGATGACCTAGTGCGGTGTCAGTATTGCCCTTATAAAGGCATTTGCGCGCGGTAGGGAAAGTACTGTTGAATACAGTAGAAACAGATGTATATTAATAATGCCGCTCAAGCAAAAGCTGCCCGGCGCCGATGCCATTCACGCCAAAAAAGCGCATATCCTTCTGCGTCATGAGGATCAGCCGGAATACTCTTTGGTTGGCTGCGTTGATAAAAGTGCTCTACGGCGTCAACGAATGCCAGAACCTTTGCTTGGTATTGTTTATCGGAGAGTAATACCGTAGCCCCATCAGCGGCAGTCAGGCGAACAGCGTCGGGCTCATGCTGCACATTCCAGTCTATTCCATTCGTACATCCAAAAATCAATACATCGTCGCTAGTTGGGTGTGGCCACATTGTGAAGCCGCAGCACGGTAGCAATTGGTCACAGATCGGGGCCTCCGATGAATGATTCTGAGTTAAAGTTCGCAGCAGATATAAAGCTCCGGCGCTTACCGTCCACTCGTCCGAGGCAGCATCGGAGAGAATGGAATTACCGATTCGGACGAGCACATGACCATGAGCACATAAGTCGCCGTCTTCGGGTAGATCTGGCAGCCAGCCAATAGTTAGAAGCTCTAATTGAAATTCGTCTACCATTATTTTCTGCTTTATAAGCGGGTAAAAATACCTTTGCAGCTTTACTTTCAACCTACCACCTCAAACTTATGGACGAATTCATGCAAGCTGCCATCGACGAGGCGCGACAAGGCCGCCAGGAAGGTGGTATTCCCATTGGCTCAGTGCTGGTGCGTGGGGGGCAAATTGTGGCCCGCGGGCGCAATAAGCGAGTGCAGGAAAACAACCCCATCAAGCACGGCGAGATGGACTGCCTCTACAACGCCGGCCGCCAGCGCACCTACCGCGACACCGTGCTCTACACTACGCTTATGCCCTGCTTTATGTGCGCGGGCACCATCGTGCAGTTCAAAATCCCGAAAGTAGTGGTGGGCGAGTCGCGCACGTTTGGCGAGTCGAAGGAGTTTCTGGAGTCGCACGGCGTAGAGGTCGAAATCGTGGATCTGGACGAGTGCGTGCAGATGATGCAGGAGTTTATCGAGGCGGAGCCCACGCTGTGGAACGAGGATATTATGGAGCTGTAGCCGCGGAAGAATAACCTGAGGGCGGCCGGCGGCTACACTAGTGAAGCATAGCATTTACTAGCATAGCCACCGGCCGCATTTGCTTACACGTACCGCCAAATCAACAGTAACTCACTAGTACTGATGATTGGTTTTTCTAACTTGTACAGATGGCAGACTCACCTCTACTTGCCTCCAAAAAATGTCCGCACTGCCAGCAGTGGTCTATGTGGCAACATAGGGTCGATGACCGTTGTGAGCACTGTGGCGAGTTACTCGATCCGCGGGCGCAACAGAGCGCGCTGGAGCGCGAGAAACTGGAACAGCAGAAAATGCCCCCCATGTTCCTGATAGAGATAAAGCCCGACGACAATGCGGCCGTGCGCTTTTTCAAGACCATCGTTCGGGGCGGACAGTTCGCGTTTGCCGCCATCCTTTCGTTTATCATTTGGCTGGTGACACTGGCCGCTGGCTAAAATGAAGGTGTGGCCTGAGTTTCGTCACCCGCTGTTTGTGGGCGCAGTGTTAGTGTATGCCGCCTACCAACTGAACCGCTACCTTCTACACTGGCCGCTGCCGCTGCTGCTTACCTCCTATCTGAGTGATGTGGCCTGTATGCCTGTTATACTCAGCCTTGCACTGGCCGCCCAACGCCGGCTGGTGGCTCGCTCCTTAACCTTTGTTTTCCCTGATTTGTGGCTGCTGGCTGCCTGGCTTTAAGTGTCAGTCTGGTTTGAAGGTGGGCTGCCTTACTTTTCTGCCACCGCTGTCGCCGACATAGTTGATGTGCTGGCGTATGCCGTCGGGACTGTTGCTTTCCGATATTGGCTTAATAAGCCAGCCTTATCTATCTAGCTTTACTTCTGTTTGATCGAGTGATGTTGTTTCAGCAAACCATTCAGTACATATAGTTTACAATATTTATTAAATCGGTAGCTTGCTTTACAAGGTACTGTATACTTTATTTGTAGCGAACCTTAACCACCCTTCTATCTCATGTTACTATATCCACTGCAAAGCCGCTTTTCTCACAAATTAATGGGATTACTCAGCTTCGTTCTACCACTTCTATCTGCTCAAGTTCAGGCTCAGGACAGCAAGAAAGACGGGACGGAAATTATGGTAGTCGGCTTTGTTCATTTAGCGGGAATTTACAATAAGGAGCCGCAGTCGGATGTGCTCAACCCCAAGAAGCAAGCAGAAGTAGCAAAGTTGCGGGAGCATTTACTCAAGTTCCGGCCTGACGCTATTATGATTGAAGCCGAGCCTTCGGAACAAGGCCGTATAGATAGCTTGTATGCCCTGTACCGCGATGGAAAGCTTGATTTCTCGACGCTGCCCGAAGGCACCGGCCGAAGCGAACGTTATCAGGTAGGCTTTGTGATGGCCAAGCAACTGAACCTCCCCAGCCCTTCCTGCATCGACTACTACGCCTCCACCTCCCAATCGCTGCTAAACTCTGGCGACAACATCGACTACTTCAACAAAGGGCTGAAGGAAATGCAGGTCACTTCGCGCCCCCTGCATCGCCTGGCCCAGCACGACAGCCTCTCGGTTTATGATTACATCGCCCTGGCCAACCACCCCGATTTGGTAGCAATGAGTCACCGCGTGGTGTTCAACAACCCGGCGATGGTAACCAATGGCGGGTTTTCTGCTACCGGCACCAATACCAATGACTTAGGCAAAGTGGATACGGCCTACATCGGCGCCCACTACATCAGCTTGTTCTACAACCGTAACCTGAAAATCTACTCCAATATTCTGCGGGCCCAGCAGAAAACGCAGGCCAAGCGCGTAATGGTGATTTTAGGCCAAAACCACGTGGGTGTGCAGCAGGAGCTGTTTGCGGTCAACCCGAATTATCATGTGGTGCCCGCCTCCACCTATCTAAAAACAAAGGCGACGAAATACCTCAAGCCTAAAAAAGCAGCCACCACTCCTGCTTCCTAAATCAGCAAGGCTGCGCAGTTTTGGGCCGTCATTGCAGCGGGTGAGATAAGCTGGCGGGGGGCAAATCCTAACCTTCTGGCCAGCGCTTCCCGTACAGAGAGTTGTTCGGTCTTCTAAAAATGCCCCCCAGCGCCAGTTGGGGGGCAAATTTTGTTTTTTACTCTCCCCTATGCTCGACGAATTGAATGGGGTGCTGCGCGACTATTGGCACCAATTTTTGCACCTACTTCCTAAGTTCCTTATTGCCCTGATCGTGCTAGCCATTGGGGTGGCCATTGCCAACCACGTAAGCCAACTACTTGGAACCAGACTCCGAAAACGCTCCCACGACGCGCTCCTGGCCGATTTTCTGACCAACTTCACTCGCTGGGCTCTCCTGCTAACGGGGGTTCTGCTGGCCATGCACGTACTGGGGCTGTCGGGGGTGGCCAGTGGGCTGCTGGCTGGGGCCGGGCTGTCGGCTTTCATCGTGGGTTTTGCCCTGAAAGACATTGCCGAGAACTTTCTGGCCGGCGTAGTACTGGCCTTCAACCGTCCGTTTCGTATTCACGATACGGTGCAGGTAAAGGACCTGATGGGCGAGGTAGAAGCGCTGAATCTGCGCACTACTCTCATTAAGACCTTCGATGGCAAGCACATCTTTCTGCCCAATGCCCTTGTGCTACGCGAGCCCCTTACCAACTACACCCGCGACGGCTTCATTCGGCAAGACTTCCTGATCAGCGTCGATATGGGCACCGAAACGTCCTCTGATCAGATTGAAGAGAAACTGCTTCAGTACGTGAGCAGCCACAAAGGTGTTGAAACGAAGGACCCTCACTCTCCCTACATCATTGTGGAGAAAATGACCAGTACCTCCGCCGACCTGCGTGTATTTCTCTGGGCTTATTCCGAGGAGTACCGCCGCGGCACGCTGGAGCTGAAAAGCGCGCTGCTAAAGGGCAGCAAAGCCATGCTGGTAGCTGATGGATACGCCGTTTCGGGTGCTAATTAACCTGTAGTCCGCTTGAGGCTGCTTATTCCTGATATTGCGTGTACCTTGTATTAGTGGCCGGTTTCTTGCGGGTTGAGCGCTGCTTGTAGTTGTCGTTTATCATGCCGAAAAGTGTTTTTCACCGTTTATTAGGCCCTTTGTTGCTGTGGCGACTACGCCACGTCAACGACCGGGTTTACCTGATTCTGGTGAGCGTGCTGGTCGGACTGGGGGCGGGGTTGGCGGCGGTAGCACTCAAAGGATCTGTTCATTGGGCCCAGAATCTACTTTATTCTTGGGTACCGGAGGAAAACAGGGTTTTTGCCCTCTTCCTGTATCCCATGCTTGGCATTGGGCTCACGGTGCTGTTTACGCGCTACGCGCTGGGCGGCACGCTGAGCCGGGGCATCGGGCCCATTCTGTATAACATTGCCCGCCAGGGCAGCGTGGTGCCGCGCAGCAAGCTGTATTCACAAGCCATTAGCTCTTTCCTGACGGTCACGTTTGGCGGCTCGGCGGGTCTGGAGGCGCCTATTTCGGTTACGGGTTCGGCGTTGGGTTCTAATATTGGGCGCATTCTGCGAGTGGGCCGCCGCGAGCGGCGCCTGCTGGTGGGCTGCGGTGCGGCGGCGGGCGTGGCAGCCATCTTCAACAGCCCCATTGCGGGCGTGCTGTTTGCAGTAGAGGTAATTCTCTCGGAGCTGTCGGCTCCGTTTTTTATTCCCCTGCTTATTTCCTCCGCTACAGCCACCGTAGTTTCAAAGGCGCTCTACGCCGGCCAGCCCTTCGTGCTGATTACCACCACTTGGCCCGTAGAAGCCGTGCCCTCCTACCTGATGCTCGGCTTGTTCACTGCGCTGCTGTCGGTGTACATGATTCGCATCTATTTCGCATCTGACAAGTATTTTGAGCGGTTTCCGGGCACCTTTCGTAAGGTCGTTTTTGGCGGCTTTACGCTGGGCATTATGGTGTTTTTGTTTCCGCCGCTTTACGGCGAAGGCTACAACATTGTGGAAATGCTACTTAATGGCCGACCCGAAGGGTTAGTAGAAGGCTCCATTTTCGCCGTCTACCGCGACGAGAACGTGTGGCTATTGCTGTTGGTAGTAGCCAGCAGCATGTTGCTGAAGGTATTTGCTACCTGCGTCACCATCGGCTCGGGAGGGAATGGCGGCATGTTCGGCTCGTCCTTGTTTACGGGGGCGCTGGGGGGCTTTTTACTGGCCCGCCTGATTAATATGAGCGGCTGGTATCCCGTGTCGGAGGTGCATTTTGTGGTGCTGGGCATGGCGGGCACGTTGGCCGGCGTGGTACACGCTCCGCTCACGGCCATCTTCTTGATTGCCGAGATTACCGGCGGTTACGCCTTGTTTGTGCCGCTGATGGTGGTTACGTCCAGCTCGTATTTGATTACCAAATACTTCGAGCCTTACTCAGTGTACACCCGCAAGCTGGTGCAGCGTGGTGTGCATATGCACGCCGACCGCGACCGAGGCCTGCTCGCGCAGCTGGAGCCACTTTCCTTAGTTCAGAACGACTTCGTGCCCGTGCATCCTGAAACTACCTTGGGCGAGTTGGTTGATATTTTCCGTCATGCCACCCGCAACCTGTTTCCGGTAGTCGATGCAGACAACAAACTCGTGGGCATCGTCTCCCTCGACACCGTGCGTGACGCCCTCTTCGACGACGAGCACTACACCACCACCTACGTCAGCGACCTGATGACGCCTCCCGTGGCCGTGGTTCAACCCGAGGATAGCTTGCTTGATACGCTCAGCGAAATGGAGCATCATGATGCCTGGGCACTGCCCGTGGTTCGCAATGGCCTATACTTAGGCTTTCTGCTTAAGTCTACCATTCTGGCCAACTATCGGCGGCAACTGCTCAAGGAAATCGAGTAACAGCCTTCAACTTAGTAGTAAGCAACAACCCTAGCCTATACTCGGCAGTACCTACCATGGTATGAACCGACTCCGCGCGCTTTGGCTGAATCTGGATGCCAGCTTATGGTTTATTCCAACCCTGATGGTCGCGGGGGCCATTTTGCTGGCTTTTGCTTTGGTGTTCATCGATTTACGCATTGAGCACGACTGGCTGGAGGAATACCCGTTGCTGTTTGGGGCGGGCTCCGACGGCGCGCGCGGTGTGCTCACGGCCATTGCCGGCTCCATGATTACGGTGGCTGGTCTGATTTTCTCGCTTACGCTGAGCACACTGGCGCAGGTATCCAGCCAATACACCCCGCGGGTACTGCGCAACTTCATGAGCGACCGGGCCAATCAGATGGTACTGGGCTTCTTTGTCAGCATTTTCGTGTACTGCCTCATTGTGCTGCGCACTATCCGGGGTGGCGACGAAGGCAGCTTTATTCCTTCCCTGGCGGTACTGATGGGATTGGTACTAGCCTTGGTTAGTATTGGTGTATTAATCTTCTTTATTCATCACATAGCTTCCTCTATTCAGGCATCCAACATTGTGCGCAACGCTACTGAGGAAACCGAAGCCGCCATCAAGCGTCTATTTGCTGACCAGTTGGGGCAAGAGGCAGGCCCCGATGAGAAACACGATTTACTTCGGCAAGCCGGTCAAATGATATGGTTGGGAGTGCCTTCGCGCACCAATGGCTACGTGCAGAGTGTGGATGAAAACACTCTCATGGAGGTAGCCTGTGACCTAGATGGCGTGGTACGAATGGAGCACGGCATCGGTGGCTTCGTAGCCCGTGGATCGGCCTTGGTATCAGTTGCGAGCTCTCAGAAAAAGACGCTGACCCTCAACGCAAAGCTATCTGCTCGGGTTAATGCTGCTTTTGGAATAGGTAGCCAGCGAACCATCAAACAAGATGTTGGCTTTGGGCTGCGGCAAATAGTGGATATTGCTCTAAAAGCTCTCTCGCCGGGTATTAATGACACAACTACTGCCATCATTAGTGTCGACTACCTTGGTGCCTTGCTGGCTCAACTGGCCGACCGAAGTTTAGCCAGCTCGCTTCGAACAGACATGGACCGTGTGCGCGTAATAGCTATACGTTCCTCCTTCGAGCAGTTTGTAACCACCGCATTTGACCAGATAAGGGTCTGTGCCGACGGTAATGTGGCCATATACTTGCACCTGCTCACTGCATTGGCTACCATCAAGCAACGTACTCAGGCTCCTGAGCGAAACAAAGTATTGCGCCAGCAAGGTGCGTTGATTGGGGAGGCAGCCACACGCACGCTGCAAACGGAGTACGAGCGCAGCCAAGTACGGGACCGCTTAGCCGACCTTTGGCGGCTGGACAAGGACTAACCAACCTGAGTTTTTAAGAGCATAGAGCGCACTCAACTCTAATGATTGCAACCAGTTGAGTCGCAACTAGTGTATCAGTACTCGCCTAGTTCCGGCTCTTTACGCGCCAGCAGCAAGCCAACCATCATGAGCAACCCTGTCAGGAGAATCACAACAAACAGCATGTTTTCGCTGACTTGTCCAATAAGATGAGCCTCGGGAATGCTGTAGAATAACAGAATGGAAATCAAGCCTTTGGGAGCAATGAACAGCTCGGGTATCAGGTCTGATTTGGCGATGTAGCGTAGGTAGAAAAAGCGGATCAGTGTGAGCACCCCTACTATCAGCAGCCCCTGCCACAACAGCGTGACGCTGATAAGATTAGTGAGGCTAATCGAGTAGCCAAACAGTAGGAAAAAGAAAGTACGAATCAGGAAAGCCGACTCGGCCGTAATGCTTTTGAATTGATGCAGCTCTTCGGTAAGGCGCTCAGGGTGCAGCAGGCGCTTGAGAGGGCCTTTGAGAAAGAGTTCGGCGTTATTTACTGCTAGCCCGAAGGCGAGTACCAGCAGCAGGGACGACAGATGCAGCTTTTTGGCAAGGCTATAGATCAGGACCAGAAAGGCGAAAATCAGGAAGAACTTAATGTGCAGGCGGATGCGGTCAAGCATAAATGCCAGTATGGCCGTGCTAATTACAGCCACTATCGAAACGGCTATGACATCCCGCAGAAACGTGACAATGGATATACCCTGCGCGAAGTTATCCTGCAAGGCAAAATTGAAGAGCATGATGCCCAGAATATCTGAAAAAGTGCTTTCGTAGACAATAAACTCTTGTTTCTCTCCGCCTAAACTAGATACGCTCGGGATAGCGATGGCTGAGCTGATCACGGCCAGCGGCACCGCATTTATTAAACAGGTCTGGAATGAGACACCCAAATAAAGCTGAAGCAACTCGGCAATAATAAGGGCTTGTACTACAAGGATAAGCGCGGCCGCAGCGAAGGAACGTCGAATTAGGGGGGCCTTTTCGCGATTAATCTTTAAATCGAGGGCGCCTTCCAACACAATGAGTATTAACCCAATAATACCGAAGATCTCTAGTACAACTTTCGGAATTAGAACACCAACATCGCCATAGTCGGCAGCCTGCTTCAGCGCAATACCAGTAAACAGCAGCATCAGCACCGACGGCACTTTGGTGGCCCTTGCCGCTAGGTCGAAGAGGTAAGATAAGACGACGGCCAAACTTAAGCCAATGAGGATAGTATATGGACCCATGCGGTGGAAATGAGTGAACAGGACTCTCTCCTATACGTTGATGTTGGGATTTGAATGAGTCCGAAAGCGGGTAAGATAGCGAGTTAAGTGTCTCTTGCAAGAGACACAGAGCCAGATTGGACAGCAAATGGGCGGAGCGAAGGCACGAATGGCGTGGCACAAGGTCGTATCTTGCCGGCTGCTACTTTCTACTTTGCTTTTATGTCTGATCATCCCAGCATCGCCATCATCGGGGGCGGCCCGGCGGGCTTGCTGGCCGCTCAGCATTTGGCAGAGGATGGCCACCGCGTAACGGTGTATGACGCGCAAGCTACCGTGGGGCGCAAGTTTTTGGTAGCCGGACACGGCGGCTTCAACCTGACGCACAGCGAGCCGCTGCCCACCTTTGGCAAGCGGTATGGCGCTCACTACGAGCTATTTGCTACCTTTCTCACCCACTTTGGCCCCAAACAGCTGCGCGCCTGGGCTGGCGATTTGGGCGTAGCAACCTTTGTGGGCAGCAGCGGCCGCATATTTCCCACGGCTGACTACAAACCCGCCCAACTACTCCGTGCCTGGCTGACGCGGCTGGCAGCATTAGGCGTAGTTATCAAAACGCGGCACCGCTGGCTGGGCTTCGTGCCAGACTCACCCAACGGCCTGCTCCTGCGCAATGAGCAGACCAACGAAGTATTCGAAATTTGCCCCCCAGCGGTGGTGCTGGCACTAGGTGGAGCAAGCTGGGCCAAAACCGGCTCCGACGGCGGCTGGACGGCGGCCTTTTCAGAAATAGGAGTGCGCTGCACTCCATTCGCTCCCTCCAACTGCGGCGCAGAAATAGCCTGGGGGGCTTTTTTTAAGGAAAAGGTGAGCCGCACTCCGCTCAAAAACATTGCCCTGACCTGCGAAGGCCAAACCATGCGCGGCGAGCTAATGCTAACCGAGTACGGCGTAGAAGGCACGCCAGTGTACGCCCTCACGCCGGCCTTACGCGCGGCGCTCAGCCGCGAACAGCCGGCAATGCTGTGGCTTAACCTCAAGCCAGACCTGACGCATGACCAGCTCCTACAAAAACTCAGCAAACCGCGCGGCAGCAAATCATGGGGGGCTTTTTTGCAGCAGACCTTAAGCTTAGGGCCACCCATTCCAACTCTTTTGCGCGAAGTAGCATCACCCGGAACCCTTACCAGTTCACCCGAAAGTCTGGCCCAGTTGCTTCAGGAGTTACCCTTGCCCGTGAGTGGTCTGCGGCCGTTGGATGAGGCCATTAGCACCGCGGGCGGCGTTGCGTGGGAAGAGCTAGATGAAAACCTGATGCTGCATCGGCGGCCCGGCACCTTTGTGGCTGGCGAGATGCTAGATTGGGAAGCGCCCACGGGCGGCTATTTGCTGCAAGGCTGCTTTAGCACGGGCGCTTGGGCAGCCAATGCCATTGCAAAGCAGCTGGCATAGCGAGGAAACCTGCGTTACTTATTAATGGCCTTTTGCTCAGCTTCGGCCAGAATGGCTTTGGCTTCGTCTAGGAGGCACTCGCCGGGATTTAGCTGCTTGCGGCAGATCAGGGCGAAAAGCAGGAAGAACGAGACAATCGGCAACACCCAGCCCAACGCAAACCACAGCCAGAACGAACGGCCATAACTGTGGGCGCAGTACCCGGTGGTGAGGGGCAGGAACGACATAGCGCACAAAAAGCCCAGCAGTAAATCAACAAACATGGCAGTGGCAGCTATGGGATGAGCGGTATTGTGAAGATACTGGATTGGCGAGAGTTTCCCAATGCTGAACCATCCTCAGTATAATGACTATAACATAGGTTGGCGGTGGGATGTTGCCTTAATCTGGCCGGAATGTTGCCGCCTGTTTACACCACCCTGGGGGGCTTTTTCGCGTACTCCGTAATGTTTTCCGCCCCTTCCCTTCTCCTGACCGCCCAAATTACCCTATGTGGGAGCACCAAAGTCTGTTTCGCGTCTCGGCCCAGCTGTTTGCCGAAGGCGTCTTTAATCTGCTGGATAGAAATTTAAAGCCCGAAGTTTTTTTACTCGGTCTGGCCTCGGCGAAAGAACCCGACGAGCCACAAGCCGTCGTAATTGAGCCCGCCAACCACCGCTACCCCAGCTCAGAATTCACGGAAGTGAAGGTGCGCGCGGCGGCGCTAGAATCGGCCGAAGGGCCGCGTGAAGTCGTCTATCACCTGCACCCCACTGACCAAGACCGCTTTGAGAAGCAGCGTTGGTACGAGTTGCTCCGCCAAGCTACGGAGCTGACACTGAATGAAATGCCCCCCGAGCCGATGCCGCGGATTTCCTTCTGCTCACTGCCGGTCAGCTTTAATGGTTATCTGGTGCTCGTGGTCTTGCAGCTTTCCTCCGAAGCTTACCACGGCTATTATGCCCTGCCCGACAAGATTGTGGCCCGCGCTAACTCCTTGCTGGCCGCGGCAGTGCAAGAGTTTTTGCAGGATTGTGCCCGGGCCCTGCGCGAGTCCGATTCCGACGACGCCCACCCCGTCCTCGACCGTGACTATAACGAGATGCTACGCGCTGCTGGTCGGCGCTTTATGCTGCGGGCGGCGGCCGGCACCCACGGCCTGTATGATGCCTGCAACGGCGTGGCCGCGCTTCGGCACGAAGGCGACGATGGTATTGGGCTGATGATTGTGGCGCGCCGCCATCACCCCGCCATCGTGCCCGTGTTGACCCTCGAAACGCCTATTACCTTGCGTGACCACCGCTCCATTCGGAAGCTGTTGGAGCTGAGCGAAGACAACACGGCGCTGATTACGGATGCCACGCATGTCTTTGGCTTAGGTTATCTGGTAGAGGAAACGCACCCGAGCTACGAGCCATTGTTTATGGTGCACTTTACCAAGCACTATAGCTGGGAGCTGACGCACGCCGATCATATTATGATGAAGGTGGTGTCGAACTCCCCCCGCCTGCCCCAAGGCCGCGTCGATGCCGATAATTTTGCGCATGCCGTGCGCTTGCAGTGGCCCGAACTGCTTGATGCCGGTATTGCGTATCTGTGGCGGCTCACCCAGGAAGCCAGCACCCAGTCGACCGGCACCATTCTGGTGATTTCTGCGGGTGCGGCGCAGGAAGCCCAACGCCTCACCCGCCAGTGTTTTCGGGTTGCACCTCGCCTAATGACGCCCGCCATTCTCCGCTTGGTCACGAATATTGATGGGGCCGTACTCGTAGATCAAAACGGAATCTGCCATGCCATCGGCGCCATCCTCGACGGCCTAGCCACCGCCAAAGGCGACTCCTCTCGCGGCTCCCGCTACAACTCTGCCTTACGTTACGTGGAAAGCAGCCAGTACCCTGTGCTGGCTGTAGTAGTCAGCGAAGACGGCCTGATTGATCTGCTGCCGCCAGTGAGCTAATAAAATCAGAAGGGCGAAATGAAATTATCATTTCGCCCTTCTGATTTTATCCTATTGATCATTGTTCAGCAACCTGAACCAAATAAAAGGTACCTTCCGCCAAGCTCCGTAGCAAGGCGAATCGAAACATGATTCAGACTAATTCTTATGCAAAAATTTACTCTTCTCCTTTTTGATGTAATGCAGTTCATGAGGATCTGGCAACTCTTTATGCTAGGCATGTTCTTCTTAGGAGTCTATGTACTTTACTTAGTCATTCGCGCTTTGAGGAAGTACTTACGGGAAGACAAGTCACGCATAAACTAATCTCAAGTCTAGCTTCATACGCTAATATTCTGCTAGGTGTTAATCAGCCATTTACACTACCCATCATCGCTTCCGGATAACGCAATCCGGCGATAGCGCTCTGGGGGGCAATTTCGTTTATCTGGGCTAGTTCGGACGCGGATAGCCGGACCTCCAGCGCACCCAGGTTTTCCTCCAAATATTCGATGCGCTTGGTGCCGGGAATCGGTACGATGTCGTCGCCCTGAGCCAGAACCCACGCGAGTGCCAGTTGACCTGGGGTGTAATTTTTCTGCGCCGCCATTTCCTTAATGCGCGCAACTACATCGAGGTTGCGCTGGAAGTTTTCGCCCTGAAAACGAGGCGTGTTTCGGCGGTAATCATCTGCGTCCAAATCCTCAAAGCGCTGAATCTGGCCCGTCAGAAAACCCCGGCCCAACGGGCTGTATGCTACCAGACTGACGCCTAATTCGCGACAAGCAGCCAACACCCCATCTTCGGGGTCACGACTCCAGAGTGAGTATTCGCTTTGCAGAGCCGCAATGGGATGCACAGTATTAGCCCGGCGCACCGTATCAGCGGCGGCTTCGGAAAGCCCCAGGTAGCGCACCTTGCCTTCTTCCACCAACCGGCTCATCGCCCCGACCGTCTCTTCAATGGGCGTATTCGGGTCGACACGGTGCTGATAATAAAGGTCAATGTATTCGGTACCAAGGCGGCGTAAGCTGCCTTCACAAGCTTGACGCACGTATTCGGGGCTGCCATTTATGCCTCGTTTGGTCGGGTCGTTCGGGTCGCGCTGGATACCGAATTTGGTAGCAATGACAGCCTGGGCGCGCCGGGCGCGCAGAGCGCGACCTACCAATTCTTCATTGGTGTACGGCCCATACATATCGGCCGTATCAAAGAAGGTAACTCCCAGTTCCAGAGCACGATGAATAGTGCGCATACTCTGCTCATCATCGCGCTTTCCGTAAAAATCGGACATACCCATGCAGCCCAAACCCAGGGCTGAAACTGCCAGACCGGAGCGGCCTAATGTGCGCGTTTGCATAGCGTTTTTTGTTAGGTAAGAAGTGGTGTGAGTAGATGAAAAGCCTAACGCAGATAAAGGCCGCCGAGGCTAAATTTGGCGAGGATAAAATTTGGCTTTCTCATCGTCAGCGAGCCTGCTCACCTGCACTCATTTCCTGAAAGCACCCACTCGCGCCGTTCTTTCGTTTAACGATTAAATCTCTCTCCCTATGCAACCCAAAATGCCCCCCAGATCAGTAGATCAACCTTTTGAAACGGACGAGCGCCTGCGCTGGGTGCAGAGCATTGCTCATCTCATGGACAGCCAGTTTACACTGCCTGGCACGCGCTTTCGCTTCGGCCTCGACCCCATTTTGAGTCTGCTGCCCGTGGTTGGCAACCTAACGAGTATGGCCGTATCGGGGGCACTGGTGCTGACCATGATGCGCCACGGGGCCAGCGGTAGCCTAGTTATTCGCATGGTACTCAATATCCTGCTCGATACCATTATTGGGGCCATTCCGGTGCTGGGCAACATTTTTGACTTCGCCTATAAGGCCAACGACCGCAACGTACGCCTGCTGCGCCGCCATTATGCCGAGGGCAAATACCAAGGCAGTGGCAAGGGGCTGCTGGCGGTGGTGCTGGTGGGTATGCTCATCATTTTTGGCCTGATGGCGTGGGGCCTGTGGGTGGGGGTAGACTGGCTGTGGACGTATGGGGGGCAAAACTGGTGGTAGTTGGGAGAGTTTTTGGTGGTTGACTTGTTAGTAAGGTAAATAGGCACAGCGCAAGCATTCGTGCCGTACTTTTGCCTTGTGAAATTCCTCCAATCAACCTCTTTTGGCTCCCTGCTGGGCGCTTTGCTGCTTTCGTCCTGCTTGTCGCTGCAAAGCGAGGAGCAGCAGGCTGAAGCCGCTGAAAAAGCCGTCATGGCCAAGCACGATGAGTTTATGGCCCAAATGGATCAGCTCTATACGCTACGCCAGCAGCTTCAGCGAGCCACGCTGCCCGATACCACCGAAGCTGGTCGGCGGCGCCGCGCTCTACTCCGTGCCGATGCTGCTATGATGGGCTGGATGCACCAGTACCGCCGGCCCGCCGACACGGTGGCGCACGAGCAGGTAATGGCTTATTTTGCCGCTCAGGAGCACAAAATCGATTCTGTGGGTCGCCTTATGCGCAACAGTATCGATTCGGCTCGCCTGGTGCTTGGTACAAAGGCTGGTAACTCGTCTAATTCATCCACCAAATGATATCTTCTCTCATAGCCTGCGCACGTCGGGCCACTATATTAGTGGGCAGCAGCGCCCTGCTCCTGCTCGCAGCCTGCCAAAGCCAACCTGATACTGCTGCTGTTGACCGTCTGCCGTATCTAGGTGAGCGTGAGGTAGTACCCAGCACCAATGGCGGCCCGGCTGACACGCTCTACGCTACCATTCCCAGCTTTACGCTTACCAACCAAGACAGCGCCACCATCACCAACGACACCTTCAAAAATAAGGTGTATGTGGCCGATTTCTTCTTCGCTACCTGCCCGAGCATCTGCCCCAAAATGCAGAGCGAAATGCTACGCGTGTACGAGAAGTTCAAGGATGATCCGCGGGTGCTTTTCCTGTCTCACACCATCGATCCGGCCCACGATTCAGTAGCCGTGCTACGCGATTATGCCCAACGCCTGGGTATTAAGGATGCTAGCCGCTGGCACTTCGCTACCGCCTCTCACGATACCATTTTCAGCCTCGCCCGGGCCTATTATGTGCCGGCCGAAAAAGACGATAAGGTAGCTGGGGGTTTCGCACACAGTGGAGCATTTACCCTCGTTGACTCCAAGCGCCGCGTGCGGGGCCTCTATGATGGCATGAATCCCGCTGAAGTCGCGCGCCTCATGGAAGACTTGCCCGTACTCTTGAAAGAAGAAGCTGAAAATGCTTCCCAAGCTGCTCTATGAGGTGGCGCGCGGCAGATTTGTTGCGACTGGGGGGCTTTTTGGCGGCCGGGACAATGGCTGCGGGCTGCTTCACTGATCGTCAGAATGCCGGTGCCCGCCTCTACGCTACGCACTGCTCTCACTGCCACGGCGATGAAGGCCAAGGGCTGAAACGCCTTATTCCCCCCGTAGCCGGCGCCGACTACGTGGCTGAAAACCGCAACTTTCTAGCCTGCTTGGTGCGCCGTGGAGTTAATGGCCCCATGGTGGTCAATGGTATTGCCTTCAACCAAGTGATGCCCGGCCATCAAGACCTCACGGATTCCGAAATTACCAACCTACTGAACTTTGTGCAGTCGTCCTGGGGTAATAAAGGGAAGCCATTCACCATTCGGGAAGTATCAAACCAGCTTCAGGCCTGCGCCGGCAGCGACGGGCAGTAGCTGCCGTCTGCATTCAATAAGTGGAGTAGTGCTGGGGCAAAACCGCTCCGTTGAATTGATCTATAAGTTTGATACCCAATACTGTATTCTTCGAGCCGATGATTACCCCTATTTTTCACGATTATCCTCAGCTTTCCTCCTTAGCTTGCCATCTCAAATTTCTTTAGTGCTATGGGTCTGTTCGACTTTCTGAAATCCAAAAAACAACCTATCCAACCCCAGGCGCCGGCCGATGCTACTCCTGCCAGCACTACGCCGGCCGCTGGCCCCCGCTATAAAGGCTCGAATTTTACCTCGCCCGTAGCGCCCCCACCGCCGGCTCCGGTACTGCCGCCCCCACCGCCCCCTATGCCTTCCTTCGAGCCCGTCAATCGCCTGGAAGAGATGCTTTTGCACGCTGCCGCCGACCCCGATGCGCGCCCCGGTTTCTACCAGGCTTTGTTGCAGGAAGATGTACTGGTGCTCACCCAGCCCAAGGAAGGCGAGCCGGGGGCGAAATTCCCGTAACGGAGAATATGGAAGTGCAGTTGCAGGTATTGCACGATGGCAAAATTCCGGTTTTTACGTCACCAGGACGCATTTTCGATAGCAGCGTTGTAAAGGAGGAAGTACCTTACCTGCGGTTGTCGGGCTTCGATTTGTTTCAAATGGTAAAAGGGGCCGATTGTGCCCTAAACCCATTTTCCAGCTTAGGCAAGCTGTTGATGGCCAACGAGCTAGAGGATTTATTGGCTGGCCATTTGTTTGAGGCCCCCGCCCACCAAATTCCACCCGATACGCAGGTTCTCCTGGGGCAGCCTGCCGATATGCCCACGGCCCTGATAGAATCGTTGAGCACGTATGCCGCCGATCAGCCGCTTATTCGCGCTATATATCTGGCCCAAATGCAGCTTCCTGACAGCCCAGAGCCGGCTCGTTTGCTGCTGGGCTTTGAAGTGGAAGGCGATGATACTTCGTTTCTGCAAGAGATAGGCGCCGTCATTCAGCACCACCTCGACGCCGGCCATCAGTTCGTTGATATTGTGATCATTAGCCCCGAGTCGGAAGAGCCGCTGAGCCATTATTTCTACCAGAATGAGCCCATCTATAAGCGTAGTGAGTAGCCCGAAAGGGCTACTTCGCCTTCTGGCGCGCTATCCGGTCGAACACGGGCCGCAACCCATAGAACAGACTTGGCACTAACACCACCGAGCCTAGCAGCCACAGTAAAAAGCCCCCCAGCGTCGCGCGCCAGAGCAAACGGGCCGCTTCCATCCAGTCTGTAGTAAGTAGGTGCTGCAACTGGGTCAGGGTTAGCTCCGTATCCGTTCCGTCGCCAATCACGCGGGCTCCGAGTTGGAGCAAGGGAATGAGCAATAGCAGTTGCAAAGGGCTCATCAGGTGGCTGATGAGCAGCAAGGCCGCTACATTCAGGCGCAGCCTTACCGCCGCAAATGTGCTGAACAGCGTGGTTACTCCCAAAACCGGTATAAGTCCAAATACAACTCCTAAGGCAACGGTGAGGGCAAGTTGCGTAGGGGAAAGTCCTTGCTGCAATAAGCCTAGCAACGGCATCAGCACCCTGCGGCGCAGCCAACTCATTCGGGGCGGCGCAGCGGTGGTAGGTGGTGATGCCTGCGGAATTATTTGCTCACTCATACAGCACTACAACTAACGATGAAAGACTTGGGTAGCTACGCTTATTTACTAGAAAAGAAGCCCGTGAAAGTTGCTTTATGCTTTGTTTCCGCTTACTTCATTTTCAAAGCCGGAAGTAGCCTAGGTGAATTCGTTTATTATCTAAATCGCTAGCATTCTCAATGAGCGCCGTAGAGAGCCTACATAGCGTGGCCGCACAAGGATGAGATGAGGCACTTGGCAAAAGTACGCGAGCCGGGTCAGCCCCGGCGCAAAGTTTGGACTGATTTTTTTGTCCTGCTCCGGCGTGCTGCCCGCGAGTTGGGCGCCAACGACCCGTTGCGTTTGGGCGCGGCTACGGCTTTTTTCACCACGTTTGCCCTCCCGCCAATCCTCATTATTCTTATTCAGGTGCTGGGGGCATTTATTCGGCCTCTACGGTGCGCGGGCTGCTGCTACAAAAGATATCGAATTTGCTGGGCTATCCAGCGGCCGGTTTGGTAGAGCAGATTCTGCAAAACGTGAGCAACATTGAGCGCAGCCGCCTGATGACGTGGTTAGGGTCAGCGTTTTTAGTTTTTATCGCCACCACCCTTTTCGTCGTTATTCAGCACTCTCTCAACCAGCTTTGGAAGGTTCGCCCCCAGCGTACGGAGGGTCAGTTTCACAAAGTGCTGCACGAGCGAGTCCGCTCGTTGGGCGTGCTGCTGGCCACGGCGTTGCTTACGCTGCTAGCCTTTCTGACCGATGCCGTGCTGGCCTTCCTAGCCGACTACACCCGCGACTTCGACGCTACATTCGGCTACTACTTATTTCAGGGCTTGAGCCTGCTGACTTCATTGCTGATCCTGTCCACTTGGTTTGCTGTCACGTTCCGCAACCTGAGCAGTGCGTATGTTCCCTGGCGGGCCGTGCTGCGGGGGGCAATTCTGACGGCTGTTTGTATTGATATTGGTGAGCTAATCCTTGGCTATCTACTGGTACCGCGCAACTTAGGTCCCATCTATGGGCCCGCCTCCAGCATTGTGCTTGTGCTGCTGTTTGTGTTTTATTCGGCGATGATCTTCTATTTCGGCGCTTGCTTCACAAAGGTGTATGCCCATTATGTGGGTATGGATATTCGGCCTAAGAAATCGGCAGTGCGCTACCGTTTAGTTGATATCAGCGACGACGGCGTGCGGCGGATTAAAGGCTAAAAAAGTCCCCTAGCTTTCTGTGCGACCATAAAATCGGTTAATCAGAAAGGCCGCTACCACGAAAAGCAGGCCCGTAGCACACACGCCCGGCCACTGCCAATGCGCCCACGCAAAGCCACCCGCCAACGACCCCAACGACCCGCCAATAAAGGAGCTGGTCATGTACACTGTATTCAGGCGGCTACGGGCCTCGGGTATCAGGGAGAAAATCCGGGACTGATTGGAGATGTGCGTCACCTGCTGGCCCACATCCAGGATTATCACTCCCAAGATTAGTCCTGTTAAATACACACCAGTCAGGCCCAGCAGCAGGTAGGCACCCAGCGCCAGCAGAATCCCCATACTCAGGGCATAATCGGAGCCGCGCTTATCAGCCAGCTTGCCTGCTAAAGGTGCCGCCAAGGCGCCACAAGCGCCAATTACCCCGAAAAACCCGACTACATCACTCTTATAAAAATAGGGTTCACCCTCCAAGAAAAACACCAGCGTCGTCCAGAAAACCGTGAGGCCGCCAAACATACAAGCGCCAACTAAGGAGGAGCGTCGCAGCGTAGGCAAATCGCGGGTCAGCGTCAGCAAAGACTTCATGAGGCTGCTGTAGGTCCCTGTGAACGATGGTTGGTTGCGAGGCAGCCGCAGTGCCAGAATAGCCACCAGCATCAGCATCATCAAGGCGCCGCCGCCAAACATAGTGCGCCAGCCAAAATGTGCTCCTACGTAACCACTCAAAGTGCGCGAAAGCAGAATACCAATCAACAAACCGCTCATCACTTTGCCTACTACCTTGCCCCGCTCGGCGTCGGTGGCCAGTGAGGCAGCCATGGGCACCAGTAGCTGAGGCACAGCCGAAAAAATGCCAATCAGGAGGCTAGCAGCCACCAGCACCACGAATGAAGGAGCCAAGGCGGCGCCAGCCAAACAAGCCGCTGCGCACAGCAGCAGCAGCAGAATTAGCCCTTTGCGCTCTACTTTATCACCGAGGGGCACGGCAAACAGCAGCCCTAGCGTGTAGCCCACCTGCGTGATGGTAGCAACCCAGCTCACCCGGCTATCCGATACCTGAAAGGTGCGGCCAATCTCGACCAGCAGCGGTTGGTTGTAGTAAATATTGGCTACCACCAAGCCGCAGGTAATGGCCATCAGCCACACGAGTCCGCTTGTGAGCGGAGCCTGAGTTGGGGGTAATACGGGGGTGGGGTGTTGGGTTCTATTTTGAGTAATCACAACTTCATTCTTCACGCTACGCGGGTAAATCCAGGCTCACTGCGTCTGTTCAACAGACCTTTAAAGCGGCTGGGGGCTCTTTTGTTGGCAGCTTTTGTTTCTACCAGTGCAAAGGTACGGAGCGCAGGTACGGGGTAGCGCATAAAGGGTTGCGGCTGCTGCCGTTGGGCTGCCTACCTTTGTAGTATCCTTTTGTGCTTTCTATGACTTCTTTTTCCGACCTCGGCCTCGCGCCCTCGCTGCTCCAAGCCCTCGAAGAGCTGAATTTTACCGCTCCTACGCCCGTGCAGACGGAGGTAATTCCAATGGCCCTGGCCGGCCAGGATGTAGCGGGCCAAGCGCCCACCGGCTCGGGCAAAACGGCCGCCTATGGCCTTTCCGTGCTCCAGCACATCGATGTCACCCAGGATACCATGCAGATTCTGGTGCTGGTGCCCGCCCGCGAGCTGGCCTTGCAGGTGCGCGACGCGCTCAAGAAGCTAGGCAAATACATTCCAAATCTGCGCGTTACGGCCTTTTATGGCGGTCATGCTATGCGCGAAGAAACGCAGTCGTTGAAGCAAACGCCCCATGTGGTAGTAGCCACGCCCGGCCGCTTGCTCGACCACTTAGAGCGCCGCACTATTATTCCTAATCAACTTAAAACCTTGATTCTGGACGAAGCCGATAAGCTCCTCGAACTAGGTTTTCAAGATGAGTTGGTCGAAATAATCAAACGTCTGCCTCGCCGTCGGCAGACGATGCTGTTTTCGGCCACGATGTCGGATAAAGTACTGAATCTGATTCGGGCTAACCTGACCCGGCCGCGCGTGGTAAATGCCGGCGAGGATACCGATGAGCTGCCCGAAAACCTGACGTTGCTGGGCCAAGTTGGTCCTATTGAGAAAAAGCCGGCCGCATTGCTGCACTTACTGCATCAGCCCGAAACTGGCCGCGCCCTCATTTTCTGCAACACCCGCGACCGGTGCGTCGAGCTGTCCCGCTTCTTGGTGGGCCGGGGCGTGGCCGCTGAAGTATTACACGGTAAAATGCCCCAGCCCGAGCGCGACAAAGCGCTTATGAAGCTACGCAATGGCTCGGCGCAGGCCTTGGTAGCCACTGATGTAGCCGCTCGCGGCCTCGACGTGACCGCCCTCGACACCGTTATTCAGTACGACGCCCCCGACAAGGCCGATTCTTTCCAGCACCGCGCCGGTCGTACGGCTCGCGCGGGCGCCGTGGGTACGGCTCATATTTTGGCTACTCCCCACGAGCAAAATCACGTGCAAAAGTGGCCCGTGGCTGAAAGCATCAAGTGGAAAACGATGCACGCGCCAGCTTTGCCCCCCGCTGCGCCGAAAGCGCCGCGCCCCGAAAATGTTACGCTTCACGTATCAGCGGGCCGCAAAGACAAGGTGAGCGCCCACGATTTGGTAGGCACCTTTGTGGCGCACGGCGGCTTGGAGCGCGACGCAGTCGGCCACATCGAAGTATTCGATCACTACAGTTACGTGGCTGTACCTCGCCAGTTTGCCCAAGATGTAGCGCAGCGCGTAACCGGCGCCAAAGTAAAAGGACGCAAAATTCGGGTCTCCGTGGTGCTGTAGTTTAAGCTAGATACTCCTTGAGATGGCTGTTTCTTTTCTTCGTTCTAATAGGTGCGGGTGGTTGCTCCCGCAGTGATGATGCTTTGTTAGACCGCTTACAAACAGCCATACGGACAGGACCTTCACTTAAAGAAGCTGACTACCGAGTTGTTGATTTAGCCAAGTTGACCGATTTTCCTTGGGACACACTTTACTTCTTCCGAGGAAGCTATGATTTAAGCCAACGGGATGTCAATCGATATCTTGGCTTTGACTGGGATAGCCCACCATTAGACAAAACTCGGAATCGGATTCTCTTTGTCTATCAAGGACAGGTTGCAGCCTATGCTGATTGCGATTCCTACGAAAGAGTGAACAACAATCAGAAAGGGAGTGCCCTCTCTATGGTAGCATGTCCTGAAGACCTTGCTCAAGTTTTCGTTTGCACCAGAGCTAATTCTAAATTAGCTGTATTTGCACATGTGCGCGAGCAGGATACGAGCTACGCCTGTATTCCAGCAAGATGTGCGTATGTCATAATAGAAGCATTTAGAAAGCAGAAATAACATGCTACTAAACCAATAGTAAAGAATAAACTGGCGGCTATTTATCTATAATCTTGCTCGCTTCTACTCCAAAGCTCCTTTTCATCTGTAGCCAAAACCGCTGGCGTAGCCTCACGGCCGAGCGTTTCTTCGACGATCATCCTCATTACGAGGCGCGCTCCGCAGGTACGGAACCGGGCGCGCGGGTGCGTGTCACGGCCGGGCATTTGGGTTGGGCCGACATCATTTTTGTGATGGAGCGTCGTCATACTGACCGGCTGCGCGCCAAATTTGCCCCCCAACTGGCCGGCAAGCCCGTCATCTGCCTGCGCATTCCTGATGATTATCAATTTCAGGATCCAGCGCTTCAGCAGTTGCTGCGGGAGCGGCTCCAGCCTTTCTTGGCGGATCTTTAATGGGCATTCTTTGAAGGCAAACCTTGGTTACGTTAGAACTAGAAAAACCCATCAAATGACTCCTACCGACTGGCTGACCGTTGCGCAACGCTTGCAGGCGCTTGCCCAGGCAGGCTTAGCTTATGCGCCCAATGCCTTCGACACCGAGCGTTACCAGGAAGTACACGCGTTGAGCCTCCAACTGATGGCCAGCTTGGCCGACGAACCAGTAGCGAAGCTTCATGCGCTGTTTGCCAACGAAGCAGGCTACCCTACTCCCAAAGTTGACGTGCGGGCGGTGCTGTTTCGCGGCACCGACGAAATCCTGCTCGTACAGGAAAAGATTGACGAAAACCGGTGGTCGCTGCCCGGCGGCTGGGCCGATGTGGGCTACACACCATTTGAGGTAGCCGTAAAGGAAGCTTGGGAGGAAACGGGCCTCAATACCCAGGCGGTACGCTTACTGGCTCTATTCGATAAGAAGCAGCATCCGCACCCACCGCAGCCCTGGTACGTATACAAAGTGTTCGTGCTGTGTGAGATAGTGGGCGGCAACCTCCTAGCCGAAACACCCGAAACGTCGGGTGGGCGGTGGGTACATCGCACGGAATTGCGCCACCTTCCCTTGTCGACCAACCGGGTCACCCTGTCTCAGCTGGAACAGATGCTGGACTTTGCCCAAAACCCCAATCTGCCTACCCTCTGCGACTAACAAGTGGGGATGGAGTGAGCAGTGAGAATGCTGTCGAGTTGGTCTTTTTATATAGCCTAGAATAAAAAAGCCCCCCAGTTCAGCTACAAACGCCACACGTGCGTACACGAGGCCTGTTTATTTACCTGAACCCTCATGAGCTACGCTATTTTTTTGGCCATTATCGGCGGCCTTCTCTTTCTATTTTACCGCTACATCACCCGCAACTCACGCGTACGGACGGAGGCATTGGCCGAAGAATTCCCCGTGGAGTGGCGACGCATACTGATGGAGCGCGTGGCCTTTTATCTGTCGCTCACCAAAAATGAGAAGCTACGGTTTGAGAGATCGGTGCAGGTTTTTCTGGCCCAAACGCTCATCACCGGCGTTCAAACCGAGGTAGATGACACCACTCGGGTGCTGGTGGCCGCTTCGGCTATTATTCCAGTTTTTGGGTTTCCCGATTGGGAATACGGCAATCTAAGTGAGGTGCTAATTGTGCCGGATGCCTGGCGCGAAGCCCGCGACCCAAACAAGGAAATGACACCATTGCAAGGTCAGTTACTGGGTAGCGTACGCAATTTCCAAACGTCTCATTACATGCACCTTTCCAAGTCTTCCTTAGAGCAAGGCTTTAAAGATTCATTGGACAAACAAAACGTTGGTATCCACGAGTTTGCTCACCTCCTTGACCAGGCCGATGGCGTGATTGATGGCGTGCCTTCGATGGCTTTGCCCCCGAACTGCTCCAGCCCTGGGCCGAAGTTATGCAGCGTGAAATTGAGGCAATCCGGGATGGGAAGTCCGACATCAACTCGTACGCGGGCACCAACGAAGCAGAGTTTTTTGCGGTTGTGACGGAATACTTTTTCGAGAAGCCCGAGAAGCTTCAGGAAAATCACCCGGAGTTGTATCAGCTGCTTAGCCGAGCGTTGCGCCAAAACCCCAAGAAGCGTTTTCTGCGGTCCGCCATCGACCCGCGCGAATGGCTGAAAACGCTGCGCAGTCGGCGCAAGTTTGGTCGTAACTCTCCGTGCCCGTGCGGTAGTGGCAAGAAGTACAAGGATTGTCATCTGCTGCAGGAACAGGCAACAGCCGCATAAGCCTTTATCTGGCAATAGGTTGGATTTCACGTTAAGCTGCTGCAGGTACTTGTCGGCTAGTCATTACTTTAGGGGCATTACTCCACCCACCTCTGTCCCTATTCCAGCATTTATGAAAAAAACGCTCTTCACCGGAATGGCCGGCGTTGCCCTCGGCGGTGCCCTATGGTCGTGTGCACCTACGGCCAAAACGCCCCCCACAGCCAGCACTGCCACTGAAACACCCGCAGTAGCGCAGCCAACTGCGCCCGACTGGCGTGCTCAGGCTGATGCTTTTTTACAGCAGTATTCCACTCAATACCAGCGTCTTTACACGCAGTCATCCGAAGCGGAGTGGCGCTCCAATACCCACATTGTACCCGGCGACACGACGAACGCAGCCGCTACAGCCCGCGCCAATCAAGCAATGGCCGCCTTCACCGGCAGTACCGAGAATATCACCCGTTTGCGGGAACTGCTCGAGCACCAAGCGGACCTGAGTGAGTTGCAGGTCAAGCAGTTGAAAGCGGCCCTGTATAACGCCGCCAACTCGCCCCAAACCATTGCGGACGTAGTCACGCGCCGCATCAAAGCTGAGACGGCGCAGGTGGAAAAGCTATATGGCTTCGATTACAAGTATCAGGGTAAGTCGGTGACCACCAATGACATTGATGAGGTACTGCGCAAGGAGAAAAACCCGGTCAAGCGCCAAGCTGCTTGGGAAGCCAGCAAAGCCATCGGGCCTACACTAAAAGAAGGCTTGCTGAACCTGCGCGGCCTGCGCAACGAAACGGTAAAGGCCCTCGGCTACCCCGATTATTTCACTTATCAGGCTTCGGACTACGACCTTACGCGCGAGGAAATGATGCAATTGGTGCGTCAGATCAATGAGGAGCTACGACCCCTTTACCGCGAGCTGCACACCTACGCCCGCTACGAACTGGCCAAAAAATACGGCCAGAAGCAGGTGCCCGATTATCTGCCTGCTCACTGGGTACCCAACCGCTGGGGTCAGGACTGGAGTTCGATGGTCGATGTGAAAGGCTTGAATCTGGATGCTGTATTGGCAAAAAAGGGCGCTGAGTGGCAAGTCAAGCAAGCTGAGCGCTTCTACCAGAGCTTGGGGTTCGCCGCTTTGCCCCCCAGCTTCTACGAAAAGAGCAGCCTGTACCCCTTGCCCGCCGGGGCCAACTACAAAAAGAATAACCACGCTTCGGCCTGGCACATGGACCTGGAGAACGATGTACGCAGTTTGATGAGTGTGGAGCCAAACACGGAGTGGTATGAAACGACCCACCACGAGTTGGGCCACATCTACTACTCCATGAGCTACACGAACCCCGAAGTACCGGTGCTGCTGCGTAGTGGGGCCAACCGCGCCTACCACGAGGCAATGGGCAGCCTGATGGGCCTGGCGGCAACGCAAAAGCCTTTCCTGGTTGGCCTGGACTTGGTACCTGCTTCGGCCAAAACCGATCAGACGCAGACCTTGCTAAAAGAAGCGTTGAATTACGTGACGTTTCTGCCGTTTGCTTCGGGGGTGATGAGCGAATGGGAAAACAGCTTCTATGCCGAGAATTTGCCCCCCGACCAGCTTAACGCGAAGTGGTGGGAGCTGGTGAAGAAGTATCAGGGCATTACGCCGCCTACTGCTCGCGGCGAAAACTTCCTCGACCCAGCCACCAAAACCCACATCAACGACGATCCCGCGCAGTACTACGATTATGCCCTCTCCTACGTCATTCTGTTTCAGCTTCATGATCACATTGCCAAGAAAATTCTGAAGCAGGACCCGCACGCTACCAACTACTACGGTAGCAAGGAAGTGGGCACTTTTCTGCGCGATATTATGGCGCCTGGTGCCAGCAAAGACTGGCGTACGGTGCTGAAAGACAAAACCGGCGAAGACTTATCCGCCCGTGCTATGGTCGATTATTTCCAGCCTTTGATGGCGTATTTGAAAGAGCAGAACAAGGGGCGTAAATACACGATGTAACGCTACCTAAATCAGCCCTAAAATGCTTTTGCAATTCTATTGGGGGGCTTTTTTTGGTATTCCCAGAGATTTTACCTCCCGCTTGCCTCGCTAAAAGCATCAAAAAAAGCCTGAGCTAAACGCTCAGGCTTTTTTTGATGCTTACTTCATCTAATAATTCGCCTCTTTGGCGGGCAAGTCGATCAAAATAAACTGGGCGTCCTTCTCAGCCCGAATTTCTATTACGTGCTCATCGGTTAGGCGGGCTTGGTCGCTGGGGCCGATTTCGGAGCCGTTGACGTAAATAGTACCCTGGCGCACGTAGATAAAAGTATTACGGATGGGAAAGGTCTTGAAAGTAATCGTTTTTTCGGCGTTCAGGTTCGCCCAATATACCGTCGAGTTGGAGTTCATGTACACCACATCTTCCAGTACTTTCTGCCCCGATACCAGCGGCACTAGCTCATTCTTGCTATCCAGAAAGTCGAGGTCTTTTTGCTCGTAGCTCGGGCTCAGCCCTTTCTGATTTGGGATAAACCAGAGCTGATAAATGCGTAGCTCCTCGTCCGTTTCGTTGCGCTCCCCGTGCGCCAGGCCCGTACCGGCCGTCATCCGCTGTACTTCACCCTTCTTAATCACGGCCCGATTACCCATGGTATCCTCGTGCGTTACCTCGCCGCTAAGCACCAGAGTCACAATTTCCATATCGGAGTGCGGGTGCTGCGGAAAGCCGGAATTAGGTGCGATAGTATCGTCGTTGAACACGCGCAGAGGACCAAAATGCATGTTATCCTTGTCGTGATAATCAGCGAAGGAAAGCAGGAAGTAACTGCTGAGCCATTGTACGGGTGCGGCGTGGTGGCGCTCGGTGGCGGGGATATACTTAAGCATAGGGGCAACGTTGGGTTGATGGCGATGCTTGCGCATACGCGAGCCAGCGTTGGTAAGTTAACTTCAGGGCTTCGAGAAGCACTGGGGGCTTTTTTAGGCATAAAAGCCTCCATCTGCTGTAATAGAGCATTCATCACAAGAAGGCAATTATTCCTTTCTTAGAGGTATGAAAACCATAGCTGACATCGTCTTACTGGGTGACCCGCGCCTTTATGAGCAGTGCGCTCCCGTAGTGGAAGAAGAATTACCACTGGTGGCCGGCTGGGTGGCCGACCTACACGCGGTGATGGAAGATATTCGGGCTACTTACCATTTTGGGCGTGGCATTGCCGCGCCGCAAATTGGCGTGATGAAGCGCCTGGTGTACCTGCACCTCGATGGGCAGCCTCGCGTGCTGCTGAATCCGGAGCTGGTAGAGCTAAGCCCTACCATGTTCGAGCTGTGGGACGATTGTATGAGCTTTCCTAATCTGCTGGTGCGCGTCCAACGCCACCAGCAGGTAACCGTACGCTATCGCGACGAACACTGGCAGCCGCAAACCTGGACCGTGCACGATGGTATCTCTGAGCTGCTCCAGCATGAGTGCGACCACCTCGACGGTATCCTCTGCACCATGCGCGCCCTCGATCCGCTGTCATTCCGCTGGCGCCCCACTCCTGCTTCTGCCGAAAGCACTTCACGTATGGGCTAACTGAGTAATAACCACTTATGATGAAATAAAAAGGCACGAACCAAGATTGGTTCGTGCCTTTCATATACCAATTACGGGTGAAGGAGCGCTTATGCTTTCTTCAACGTTGTCATCTGTTGCTGCAAGTCCAGCACGATGCTGGCCAAACGGTTGAGTGAGAGGTCGGCAATAGGGAACGTGCTGCTGATGTAAGCTTTGGCTTCCCAGATTTCGAGTACATCCTCTACATCAATCTCATAGGGCGAGTACACCGGGTTATCGGAGTGCAGTGACAGCATTGCACCCTGCTTAAGACGATTGAAGATGCGCTTAAACACGATGCCTTCCTTGCCGCTTACCACCACGCAGGGCGTGCCGTCCTTGATAGTCAACCAGTCGTCGACATAGCGCCCCACGATAACGGTACCCGAAGCAATTGGCAGCATTGAGTCGCCCTCAATTTCGAAGGCGCGGTACGTACCACCTGAGCCCAGCATCGGCAAGCGAAACTTGGGCAGCTCTTCAATGAATTCAGCGTCGGCGTAGCCGTTGAGATAACCGGCGCTGGCCTTCAACGGCACCAGCTCGATATTCTCATTCTGGTCTTTATCAACGGTCAGGGCCAGTACGCGCAGGCGGTCAGCGGGACGGGGCGGCTCGGGCACTTGCAGCGCAGGATCGAGGTGACGCATCGCCGCTTTCGCGACGCTCTTTTTGCTAAAGTCAGTGGTTACGAGCGCGTCCAGCGTAATGCCAAACAAGCGAGCCATGTTCACGAGGGTCGTGAGCTTAGGCTCTGCGCGACCTTCCTCGTAGGCGCCCACCAAAGAGCGTTTTATAGTTAGCTTCTCGGCCATTTGCGCCTGGGTGAGGCCCAGCTCACGGCGCCAGAATTTTAAGTTCGTGTTGATCATCGCTAAAGAGAGGCGGGAAAGGCTTCGACATCAAAACATTACCGGCTCGTGAAATTAGTAACAAGCAAGCAGCTTTACTAATTCAATTAGCTATTATTTTTTTGAAAAAGACAGTAAGCTAGGCCGTTGACCATGATCATATTGTGCATAGACAAGTATAGCAAGTGGGAGCGCCCCTTGCGCCAAGAGTATCTGTCGCAAACGATAATTTTTCTTTAAATAGATATACCAAAATATTATCGGATCGAGTTTTCAGCTTTTAGTTTATACCTCTCCAACTTATTCTATATATGCGGTTTAAGTGGTTATTGTGCTGGGCAGGATTGGTAGGGATCGTACAAATAAGCGCATCACAAGCGCAATCTGTTCCGGTGGGTAATGGGCTGAAGGCGGTTTACTATCGTGGTGAAAACTTTGAAGAACCAATTCATACGCGCATAGACCCCGTTATTGATTTCGATTGGAAGGAGGAATCACCCGCGCCTGGTGTCCCGGCAGATCATTTCTCGGTTCGCTGGACGGGCAGGATTTACGCGCCAGCCACAGGCGTGTATACCTTCCGTATTATTGCCGATGATGGGATGCGGGTGTGGGTTGGAGGGCGGCAGCTGATGGAGGAATGGCGACCCCAACAAGCATTGGTAGCAACAGCGCGTGTGCGCCTTACGGGGGGCAAATTTTACTCTATACGGGTAGATTATTACCAAGAGGGAATAGAAACACGGGCTTTCTTGGGTTGGGATTTGCCGGTCCAGGAACCCGCTTTCTCGCCCGATGATCTTACGAGAGAAGGCCGCAGCCGAACCGGTTTTTTTGGCAAGCCTGTCGCAACGCTAGTGCCAGTACAACGGCGTTTCTTATTTACTCCCGTGCCTTCTGTGGTACGCCCGCTTGTGGCGAAGCCTGCAAAATCTAAATTACCAGACGCTGAGAAGGTTGAGAAGACGAAAGTAACTGTATCCAAAGCCGTTGTAGCCACGCCAAAGCCACCACCCCAGCGGCCTGTGCGGCGTGTTGTGAAGCCGATACCAGTCTTGCCGCGACCTACTCCTGCCCCACCATTAGTTTCTGTGCCTGCGCCTACTCTGCCTACCGATTCGCTGCTTACGCTGGCTGCGTTGCCGGTTGGCACCATCGTGCCCTTGCACCAATTATACTTCACCCGCGGCACCGCCAACTTACTGCCCTCTTCCCGACCCGAGCTGACTCGTTTGGTTCGGGCGCTTCAGGCGCAGCCCGAGCTGAATCTGGAAATCCGAGGCCATACCGACAATGTGGGTGACTCCATCCTTAACCGCCGACTCTCAGTGCAGCGTGCGCGCGTCGTGCGGGCCTACCTTGTGCAGCGCGGGATTGATTCACTTCGCCTCACTACCCAGGGCTACGGCGGTACCCGTCCCGTTGCCGATAACCAAGACCCCAATCAGCGTCCGCGAAACAGGCGGGTAGAAGTAGTGCGGCGGTAACGTAGCAAGCTGGAATAAGCCAGTTACAGGCGGGGCAAGCTTGACGATTCATTTTCTTGAAAACGGCCTTATTTAGCCGTCTCCACGCAGTCGCTTCTGGTAATGCACGGCCAGCCTTAATTTAAAGTAATCGTGTTTTTCGCGCAGATGATCAAATAAATCGCGCAGCAGTGGCTCGCCGCCGAGCTGGTCGCGGGCAGTTTGGATTTCGGCAAACTCATCCATCGTCAGAAACTCCTCCAGTCGAATCTGGTAGCCTTTGGCATACAGCGTTTCGATATGGGCGCGCACCGTGCCGGTACTCAGACTTCGCTGCTCGGCAATGGCCTCCACACTCAACCCCACCCGGTGCAGCTGAAACGTGGTTTCGTGCGTATCGCCGACCTCACGCTTGCGCGGAGCGGGCGTGGGGGGCATTTCTTCCAAGTTGTCGGCAATGTCGGCGTACGTGGTGGTGCTGGAGTCCGGTGCGCCGCCACCCCTATGCTCCAATATTTCCTTGATGAACGCCTCGCCGTAGGTTTCAAACTTTTTCATACCCACGCCCGAAATAGCTAGCATAGCCACCCGCGACACGGGTTTCTCAGCAGCCATTTCCTCCAGCGTGGCATCCGAAAACACCACATAAGGCGGCACGTTTTGCTCGTCGGCAATGCGCTTGCGCAGCTGCCGCAAACGCTCATACAGCTTGGCTGTCGCATCGGCAGGCTTCGTGGCGGCTTGCGCTGCTTTGCGACTGGCACGAGTGGGTTTTTCGGCCTTTTCGGCGGGTTTAAACTGCTTAAGCGGCAGCTGACGCTGGCCTTGCAGCACCTCCTTGCCTAACTCTGTGATTTTAAGCGCATAGCCCTCTTCGTAGGCAATGTAGAGCAGGCCGTCATTCAGCATTTGATGCACGTAGCTGTACCAATCCAGATAAGGCAAATCAGATCCGGCGCCGTAGGTTTTTATCTGGTCGTAGCCGCCGCTGAGCACGGCTTGATTGCGCATACCGCGCAGCACGTCGATGAGCAGACCGATGCTGGCCCGTTCCCGCATCCGAACTACCGCCGACAGTGCTTTCTGGGCGATAAGCGTGCCGTCGAAGGTGGTAGGTGGATTGCGACAAATGTCGCAGTTACCGCAGTCGGTGGGCAGAATTTCGCCAAAGTAATTCAGCAGAATTTTGCGGCGGCAACTGGCGGCTTCGGCAAATTGCTGCATGCGCTCCAGCTTGGTCAGGTTTAGCTGGGTAAGGTTGGGGTTGTCTTTAGTGAGCATTTCCCGCAAGCTCATCACGTCGCTGAAGCTATAGAAAAGCAGCGCCGTAGCATCCGTCCCGTCTCGGCCGGCCCGACCAATTTCCTGGTAATAGCCCTCGATATTTTTGGGCAGGTTGTAGTGGATTACCCAGCGCACATTGCTCTTATCAATGCCCATCCCGAAGGCGATGGTGGCAATAATCACCTGCAAATCATCCTTCAAAAAGCCTTCTTGCACCGCTGAGCGCTGGTTGGGCGTCATGCCGGCGTGGTAGTGACCGGCGCGGTAGCCCTTAGCAATGAGCTTTTGCGAAAGGGTTTCGCACTGTTTGCGCGAAAGGCAATAGATAATGCCGGGCTGGTCGGGGTGACGGTCTAGAAACTCCAAAATGCCCCCCACGCGGTCTTGGCCAGGCCGCACGATAAGGTTGAGGTTGGGCCGGTCGAAGCTGGCCACGAATACCTGCGGATCCTGCAGGCGCAGCTGCTGCTGTATATCGCGCTGGGTAAGGCGGTCGGCGGTAGCGGTGAGGGCAATAATGGGCACCTGCGGAAACTGTTCACGCAGTAATCGTAGCTGGGTGTACTCCGGCCGGAAATCGTGGCCCCAGGATGAAATGCAGTGGGCCTCATCAATCGCAAACATGCTGATCTTGAGGCGTTGCAAGAATTGTAAGAAGCCGGGCGAGAGCAGCTTTTCGGGGCTCACATATAGTAGCTTCAGATGGCCACTCATGCAGGCTGCCCCAATGTTGTTTTGCTCGCTCTGTCCGATGCTGCTGTTGATGCCCGCCGCCGCAATACCGTTGGCCTTGAGTGCCTCTACCTGATCTTTCATCAAGGCAATCAGCGGCGACACCACCACGCACACGCCCTCGCTCACCACGGCTGGCACTTGAAAGCAAACCGACTTACCGCCCCCCGTAGGCATAAGCACTACCGTATCGCGTCCGCCCAAGATAGAAGATATAATCTCCTCTTGCATAGGGCGAAACGTATCGTATCCGTAGTATTTCTTTAGGACTTGCCGAGCAGATTCTAAGGTCGGCGAATAGGTTTGGGGGGCAAATAACATGTGGTAAAAATACGCCAGCTAGGCGGGAGTTGAAAGGCGCCGGATCGGATAAACAGACTAAAGCGCCGCGCCATTCAGCATTGGTTTGTGAATGGCTATTGCTGCGCGAGTCATGTAACGACCACGCTCGTAAGCGCAGTTCCGATGAGCAACACAAGATTCGCTTCGGGCTAGTGGGGGGCTTTTTTAAGAAGCGTAAGCCCAAATTGTATTCGCCGCAAACTCAATCCTGTATTACCGCTTGATCCATAATCTGCGTAGAAAGGGTCATCTCATCCCGTACCTAAAACAATTGACAATGAGCCAGTCCCGTACCTACGCCACCCAGAACCAAGAAGCTCAAGCCGTGCTCGACGCCCTCAGTCGCTGCGTTGCTGCCTGTGAAATGTGCGCCGACGCCTGTTTAAGCGAAGAGGACACCCAAATGATGGTTCCCTGTATCCGTCTCGACCGCGACTGCGCCGATATATGCCGTCTTACTGCCGCTTTCATCGCCCGCGGCTCCGACCATGCTCAGCATGTCCTACGCGAGTGCATCGAGATTTGCCAGAAGTGTGCTGAGGAGTGCGGCCGCCACAGCCACGACCATTGCCAGCAGTGCGCTGAGGCTTGCCGCGCTTGCGTGGAAGCCTGCCGGAGCTATCAACAGTAATTTTATAGTATTGTCATCCGGACGCAGCAAGGACCTTCTCACCTAAGAACGGTTGTCATAGCAACAACTTGTTCAAAAGTGAGAAGGTCCTTCCTTCGTCAGGATGACAGATGGGTTTGTATTTAGCGCATCAGCTCCAACACCATCGCGGTTTTGGCTGGCACCTGAATAGTCGTGACACTATTCAGCGACTCATTGGTGAGAACATTGCGGGCTTTAGTAAAGCCATTCATACGCTCGGAGAAGCGGGCCGTAGGCATTGCGATAGGCTTATCGGTGGCATTGGTGGCGACCATTACAGTGCCCTTGTCGTCGTAGCGAAAGTAAACGTAAAGGCCATCTTGAGGCAGATACTGCATGAGTTTACCGGAGTGCAGCACGGGATGGTCGCGGCGGTAGGTGGCCAGGGTGCGCACGAACTGGAAAGCTTCGTTTTCTTTCTGGGTGCGGCCCGCGGCAGTAAACTTATCCTCCTTGTCGCCGGGCCAGCCCCCAGGAAAATCTTTGCGCACCTCAGCGTCGGTGGGGTTTTTAAGATTCTTCATCAGAATCTCGGTGCCATAGTACATCGATGGAATGCCGCGGGTGGTAAGCAGCCAGGTCAGCCCCAATTTATACTTGTTGTAGTCTTCACCTACTACCGATAGAAACCGGTCGTGGTCGTGGTTGTCGAGGAAGGTCACAAACTTGGTTGGATCCTGATACACTGCATCTTGGGCCAACGCTTCGTACATACGCTGGGGGCTACCATCGTGCTTCAGGCCGTCCACCATGGCGCCTTCCAACACGAAGTCTAGCCCGCCCGGCTGGTTCGACTTAAACTTGAAATCGATGTTGTTGCGCACGTAGTACGCCTGATCGACCACATTATTCACCGATGACTCTCCGAAGATGTGAATGCGCGGATATTCGGTGAGCAGCGCTTGGTTGCAGCGGTTCATAAACGGCTGGTCATTATACATGTAGGTATCAATGCGCCACGCATCTACCCCAAAGTTCTCCACTGACCAGATAGCGTGCTGAATTAGGAAATTGGCCACGTAAGGATTCTCCTGATTCAGATCGGGCAGGAAGGGCACAAACCAGCCATCGAGGGTAATCTTCTTGTCTATCTGAGAAGAGTACGGGTCGGTGATGGGCTGCTGCCGGTAGGACGTGTTGGTGTAAGAAGGCCACTGGTGGAGCCAGCTTTTCATCGGTAGATCCTGGATAAACCAATGCGTGTTACCAATGTGGTTATACACAGCATCTTGCACCACTTTCATACCAGCCGCGTGAGCTTTTTCGACGAAAGCTTTGTAGGCAGAATTGCCCCCCAGACGGCGGTCCACGTTGTAATGATCTGTAAAGCCGTAGCCATGATACGAGGCGCGCATTGTGCCGCCCTCATTGGTTAGGGGCTGGTTATTTTCAATGACGGGCGTAAACCACACGGCCGTGATACCCAGATCTTTAAGATACGAGAGGCGCTGTGTGGCGCCCGCCAAGTCGCCGCCGTGGCGCAGGAAACCATTGCTCCGGTCATGGTTGGGGTCGCGCATATCGGCAAACTTGTCGTTGCTTGGGTCGCCGTTGGCGAAGCGGTCGGGCATCGCCAAGTAGATAAAGTCCGCCTGCGTGACCCCCTGCCCTTTCGGCGAGTTATCGCGGGCTTTTAGTTCCCAGGCTTGGGTTATTGTCTGGGAGCCTTTTTTGCCCACGATTTGCACCCTACCAGGCTTGGCTGAACTCGCAATAGTCAGGTCCAGAAATGCATAATTCGGGTTCTCAACGGTGTTCGTTTTCACCAGCTTCACGCCTGGGTAGGCAATGCTGTAGGTAAGCGTACCGGCATTAGGACCGTGCACCAGCAGCTGGAGTTTCGGCTCCTTCATGCCCACCCACCAATTGGTTGGGTTCACTCGTTGAATGGACGGCGTTTGGGCAGCCGCCCATAGGGGAACCAGCAGCACCAGCAAGAGCAGGTTTGAATAGAGTTTTTTCATGTTGGACGGTGGGATTTTAGGCAGAAAAGTAATTGGCAGCATGGGGTGACGTCTACTAACAGTCAATGTAAGAAAACATCAGAACGTCATGCAGAACGCAGTGAAGCATCTCGCATGCTAATCAGGATTAGTATTCCTACACAAGCACGCGAGATGCTTCACTGCGTTCTGCATGACGCTTTGGTAAAAAATTTTATGAGTTGGTTTACTACTCGGGGCGAGCTACGCGGCGCGAGCCTTGATAGAGTTCGTACTTCAGCAAACGGCAGTCAATGGGGCCGTTGAAGAGAGGGATGCGGCGGGAGGCTTTTAAGCCCACGCGCTTAGCTGCATCTAAGTTGCCAGTGAAAATATAGGCGTCGTAGCCTTGGAAGTTCGTTTTAAGCGTGTCGCCGATCATTTTATAGAGTTCGGCCATTTGCTCTTCTTCGCCAATACGCTCACCGTATGGCGGGTTCATGATTACAAGACCCGGATCCCCTTTCGGCGCTTTCGCCTCGCGAACATCGCGTACAGCTAGCCGGATATAGTCTTCCAAACCAGCAGCTTCCACGTTCTGACGAGCCAGCTCTAAGAACTCAGGGGAGATATCCGAGCCGCCGATATAGGCTTGTGGTTCTTCAATCTGAGCATTGCGGGCGTCGAGCTGCACCGACTCCCAGAGGGCGCGGTCAAAGTCAGGCCAGTTTTCGAAGCCGAACTTGCCCTGGTGATACAGGCCGGGCGCGATGCGCTGGGCAATGAGCGCCGCTTCAGTCAAGATGGTGCCCGAGCCGCACATGGGGTCAATGAGCGTCTTTTTGCCATCCCAGCCAGTGAGCAGCAACAGACCAGCAGCTAGCACCTCGTTCAGCGGGGCCGCGTTCGTCTGCTGCCGGTACCCGCGCCGGTGCAACGACTCGCCCGAAGCATCGAGCGACAAGGTTACTTCGTTGTCCAGCATGTGCAAATGCAGCCGGATATCGGGCTTGTTTACGTCCACGCTAGGCCGCGAGCCGGTACGGTCGCGAAACTGATCCACAATGGCATCCTTCGTTAACTGGGCCACGAAAAGGGAGTGCTCAAACGTGGATTTGTTCACTACGGCCGTGATGGCGAAGGTTTGGTCGGGGCGGATGTAGCGACTCCAATCAACGCGGCCGACTTCGCGGTAGAGGGCTTTTTCGTCGGGAGCGTAGAAGGCGGCGAAGGGCTTGAGGATGCGCATGGCCGTGCGGCACCACAAGTTCGCCTCGTAGAGCAGCTGCTTGTTGCCCATAAATTCGATGGCGCGGCTGTGCACCTGCTCAATTTTGGCCCCCAGTTGCTCCAACTCTTGGGTCAGCACATCTTCGAGGCCAAACTGCGTGGTAGCCGTCATGAAAAAGGGTTCGTCGCGGCGGTTGTCGGCCATAGTCGGAGTTTTTTAGGGTGTGGGGGGCAAAGGTCGAGAAAAGCACCGTCAGAACGACAACTCTTGGCGTTGCATCGTGCTTCGCGCACTATTTCTATCTTTAAGGCCCACAACTTTCCCCTTCCTGCCCGCAATGGCTGTCCCAACGTCTACCTCCTCTCCCGCTGCCACCGGCGCGCCCGCCACTACCCGCAGCTTCGTCGTGCCCATGATGGCTATGACGGCCCTATTTTTCCTCTTCGGGGCCGTCACCAACTTCAACGACGTGCTCATGCCTTACCTCAAGGACGTGTGTCAGCTCACCGACTTGCAGTCGTCGTTGGTGCAGTCGGCTTTTTTTGGGGCTTATTTTCTGATGTCGCTGCCGGCTGGCTTTGTGCTGAAGCGCCTCGGTTATAAGAATGGTATTGTGCTGGGCTTGCTAGTAATGGCCTGCGGGGCGCTGCTGTTTGTACCCGCAGCTAACTCGCGCACATTTGCGCTGTTCCTCACCGCTTTGGGATTGCTAGGAGCCGGTATTACGCTGCTGCAAGTGGCGGCTAATCCGTACGTTTCGGTATTGGGCCCGGCGCGCAATGCGGCAGCGCGAGTGAGTATCGTGGGTGTCGCCAACAACTTTGGTGGCGCTTTATCACCCCTAGTCGGAGGCCTGATCTTATTTGGTGGCTCGGTGGCCCTAAAGGCTCAGTTAGCAGCCTTGCCAGTGGCCCAACGCCTTGACCAAGAGGCTCAACTGGTAAAAGGCCCATACTTGGGCTTGGCTGCTTTTCTGGTCGTATTAGCTGGGGTTTTCTTTCTGTTGAAACTCCCTGAAATTGAGAGTTTGCCCGCTGAAGAGTCAGCGCAAAGCGCTGACGGGCAAGCCACCACTCGCACTAGTGCGCTGAGCTTTCCGCATCTGGTGCTGGGCGTCGTGGCCATTTTCGTGTACGTGGGCGTTGAGGTTGGGCTAGGTTCGTTTCTCATCCGGTACGGCGAGTCGCAGGGGATTCAGCAGTTGAGCAACTTCACTCAGAATCTGGTGCAAGGACTGAATGTTGCGACTAACTACGCTTTAGTGTTCTTCGGCCAGGAGCCTGCTCCTATCGACACCTCGGGGGCTTTACTAAAGCTGTGGGCGCGGTACTGGTATCGTCTTATTGGTTTGGCTCGTTGGTGGGTCGGCTGGTGGGCATTCCGCTGCTGCTGCGCTTCCACAACCGCGGTATGCTGATTGGAGTGTGCGCCGCCGCCGTGGCGCTGGTAGTGGCCTCCATTCTGACCACGGGTGAAGCAGCGTTGTGGCTGATTGTGCTGTGCGGGCTTTGCAACTCCATTATGTGGCCGGTCATTTTCCCATTGGCTATCAATGGTTTGGGGCAATTCACCAAGCAAGGCTCGTCCTATCTCATTATGGCCATTGTGGGGGGCGCCATCATTCCACCCCTGATGGGCTGGCTGGCTACCGACGGCGGTGGGCTGCGTGTGGCCTTCGTTGTGCCTGCGCTTTGCTATGCGTATCTGCTGTATTACGCCGTGAGTGGCTACCGGGTGCGGTAACAAATCGGCGTTAGCGCTTGGCTGCTGGGGGCTTTTTAGCAGCCGCGGCGTTACTTTTACCGCAGCATTACCTTTTGCTTTCTCTATGTCTTCGGCCTCCCTTCTCGAACACGACGTTTCTCTCCGCCCCTACAACACCTTCGGCATCGATGTCAAGGCGCGTCTGTTTGCCCGCTTTCGCAATGTAGACGAGCTGCGCGCTTTGCTGGCTTTGCCCGAGGTGCAGCAGGCGGACAAGCTAGTACTTGGCGGCGGCAGCAACCTGCTTTTCACGCAGGATTTCAACGGCGTAGTACTCAAAAATGAGATAGCTGGCCTTGAGATAATTGATCAGGAGGAAGACACAGACACCGCGCTGGTGCGCGCTGGGGCGGGCGAATCGTGGCACGGCATGGTGCAGTATGCACTGCAGCAGAACCTGAGTGGCATTGAGAATTTGTCCTTAATTCCAGGTACGGTAGGCGCCGCGCCCTTGCAGAATATCGGCGCCTACGGGGCGGAGCTACAAGACACGTTTGACCACCTCGAGGCGCTAGAAATTAGTACGGGCCGCTTGCGCACGTTTACGCGTGAGGAGTGTGGTTTTGGCTACCGCGAAAGTGTATTTAAAGGCCCACTCAAAAACCAGTTTATTGTGACCAGCGTGGTTCTGCGGCTCCAGCGTCAGCACCGGCTCAATATCAGCTACGGTGCCCTGCGTACCACCCTTGCCGATATGGGCATTGAAGCTGACCCGACGCCTCAGGATGTAAGCGAGGCCGTCATCCGCATCCGTCGCAGCAAGCTCCCCGACCCGGCTCAGATCGGCAATGCTGGCAGCTTTTTCAAAAACCCGGAAATCTCTCAGCACCGCTTCGACGAGTTGAAAGCCCAATATCCCGCCCTACCGGGCTACCCCGTTCCTGGCGGCGTAAAAGTACCTGCCGCCTGGCTTATTGAGCAGTGTGGCTGGAAAGGTCGCCGCTTCGGCCCCCACGGCGTGCATGAAAACCAAGCGTTAGTGCTAGTGAACCACGGCGGCGCGCAGGGGGCAAATATCCGGGATCTGGCCCACGAGATTATTGCTTCGGTGCGAGAGAAGTTCGGTGTGGAGCTACACCCGGAAGTGAATATTATGTAAGAACAAAATTCCCCTCCTCAGATGAGGAGGGGACGCTGGGCCGCAGGCCCGGCTGGGGTGGTTGGCTCGGTGCTGATGTTGTTTAGGTGAACGAAACACCAAGCCTTCAAAAAGCGGTCATGAGCATCGTTCTTTTAAACAACTAAACAACGTCCTCAACCACCCCCGCTTTGGCTTCGCCAAAGCATCCCCTCCTCAGACGAGGAGGGGAGCTGGTCGTTCTTACAGAAGGAGGTGGCTACTTCAGCACGGCCACCGTTGCCCCATCTCCGCCACGTTCGGCGTGCTCGTCGGCGACGCTGGCTACGGAGCGAACGGAGCGTAAGTAGTCGCGCGTTATTTGACGCAGTACGCCGTTGCCGCGGCCGTGCACGAACTTAATTTCAGAGATGCCGAGCATCACCGCATCGTCGACGAAGGCCATGACTTTTTGCAGGGCGTCCTCGGCCCGCTCGCCGCGCAGGTCGAGGTTGGGGCTGAAGTTGGCCATGCGGCCGGTTATGTCCATACCGGAACCCTGGGGGGCATTTCGCTCGGATTTCTTCTCCCGCTCCTTTATTTCGGCGCGGCCCAGCTTTTCGAGTTGCGCAATCTTGACAATGGTTTTCATGCCGCCAAACGACACTTCTGCCGTCTTGCCTTTCAGACTCATGATTTCACCGTAGCCATCCTGCCCGATGAGAGCCACTTTATCGCCAGGTTTGAGGGTGGCAGCATCGGCGGTTTCGCGGGTCGCACGGGCTTTGGGCGGCTCGATTTGCAGCTCCTTTTTCACGTAATCATCCAGCTTCTGGCGAGCTTGTTTGGTTTGTTCCTTATCGGCCTGGGCGGTGCGGATTTCCTGGATGGTGGCCTCGATTTGCTGGTTTGTATCCTTGAGCAGCAGCTTGGCTTTGGCCTTCGCGTCGCGCAATACATCGAGGCGGGTCTCCTCCAGATGGCGCTTGAGGTCCTGGTATTCCTGGGCAGCTTTTTTGAGGCGTCGCTCCTGCTTTTCCGCTTCGGCGGAGCGCTGTTCGAGGTCGGCTTTTTCCTTTTCCAGACCTTCCAACAGACGGTCGTAGCGAATTTTGTCCTTGCCCACAAGTTGGGTAGCCCGCTCCACGAGTTGGGCCGGCAAGCCAATCTTACGCGCAATTTCAATCGCAAACGACGAGCCCGGCTTACCAATTTCCAGGCGATACAGCGGCTGCAAACGCTCGGGGTCGTAGCGCATGGCGCCGTTCACGATGCCGGGCGAGCGTTCAGCGTAGTTTTTTAGGTTAGTGTAGTGGGTCGTGATCACGCCGAAGCTGCGGGCGCGGTTGAGCTGATCGAGCACGGCTTCGGCAATGGCACCGCCCAAAGCAGGCTCCGTACCGGTGCCAAATTCGTCGATGAGCACTAGGCTTTTCTTGCCCGCGAAGAGCAGAAACTGCTTCATATTCAGCAGGTGTGACGAGTAAGTACTCAAGTCATTCTCCAAGCTTTGCTCGTCGCCGATATCGAGAAAAATATCCTCGAACACGCCCGCTTCGGAGCCGTCGCCGGCCGGAATGAGCAGGCCGCATTGCAGCATGTATTGCACCAGCCCCACAGTTTTCATGGCTACGGATTTGCCCCCCGCGTTCGGCCCCGAAATCAACAGGATACGTTGGTCGGGGTTTAAATCGATGGTCAAAGGCACCACCTCGCGGCGGGTCTCCTTGGGTTGCTCCCGAAACGTGAGATACAGCAGCGGGTGTCGCACCTTCTGCCACTTGATCAGCGGACGTGGATGCAGGGTTGGCAATGACGCTTCCAAACGACTAGCCAGCAATGCTTTAGCCCGAATAAAATCCAGCAGGCCAAGGTACTGGTACGCTTTGCGCAAATCCGGAATGTGAGGCCGCAGCTGGTCAGTGAGCTGGGTCAGAATGCGGATAAGCTCGCGCTGGTAAGCGTTTTCGAGGTCTTTGATGTCGTTATTTAACTCAAAAACCGCCTCTGGCTCAATGAATACCGTCTGGCCCGAAGCCGACTCATCGTGAATCAGACCTTTAACGCGGCGCTTGTGCTCGGCAATAACGGGCAGCACCAAACGCCCTCCACGAATGGTCGGCTCGGCGTCGCCGGGTATCCAGCCTTCGGTTTTGGCGTGGCGCAGGATGCCAGAAATTTGCTTGCGTAACTGGGCCTGGCGGGCAATCAGCTCCTGCTTTAGCTGCATGAGCAGCGGCGAGGCGTTGTCGCGCACCTGGCCTTCGTCGTCCACCACTTTGTCCATCGCCAGCAGCAGATTCCGGTCTACCTGAACCCCAATGCCTAGCAGGCGCAAGGTGGGATAAAGGGTTTCTTCGGCCTGGGTGAAAAAAGTCAGAGCTTGCCGGATGGTACGCAGACTCATTTTAACGGCAAAAAAAGCCGTCACCTCCAGGTACGCGCCGGGAATGCTGGCCCGCACCAAGTGCGGGTGCACATCGTGGTAGTGCTGGCTGGGGAAGTCGGCGCCCGACTGGAGCAGCACGCGGAACTCGTCGGCTTGGAGCAGCAGCTTCTGCAGTTGGTCGTGCTTGGTTTGGAACTGCATCTTGGCGACAAAATGGCGGCCTAAGGCGCTCAAACACAAGGATTCCAACATTTCGCGCAGCTGCGCAAACCCTATTTTATGTTCGAAATTGGAAGGTAATAGCAAAGAAAAAGCAGCAGTTGCTGTCTATAAGGTAAGAGTAGGTTGCGAAGATAAACATCAGCAGACGGCAGAAAGATTCGTGCACTGTAGTATAGAGATTAAAATGCAAGCTGCTATTTTGATTACTTACTCATACTGTGCGTTTTAAGCAGCAAGGCATAAAACACAAAAAAGCCCCCCAGCGCACTGCCGGGAGGCTTTTTGCAGAACGCAACCGACAGTCGCGGCTTACTTCTTCTGCTCGTTCACCGACCAATCATAGGTCATATAAGTGAGCGTGGCATCAGGGTTAATTTTCTGAGTTGCGTAACGGTTTATGGTTTTTTGAATGGAATTGTCGCCGTTGGCGAAATCTCCGGGATAGAAGTTGAAGATGCTCGATAGTTCGGGCTTGTCGGCGGGCGTGAGCTTATTCTTTGTCGGATCATTAATGAAGGTAGTAGCTTGCTCCTCAAGCTGCTCGTTGAGGCGGGCAGCTACGTAAGGTTCATTGCGCAGCTTGGGGCACGACATAGCGGCGCATACCAGCGCAAAGTGAATTCGCGGCTCATCGAACTTCTTGCGGATGATGCGCTGCTCAATGTCGTTGAGCGTGTGCTTGTCGTCGCCGAGGCGAATAAAAGGCTGATCCCACACAGTATTCACTAGCGTTTTGTCGCCGCCTAAATCCCGAATGCTCTTGAGCGGATAGGCCCGAATGACGCGCTGAATAGTGAAGGCATTATAGGCATTCAGCCAGTACGCCAAGCGCTCCGACTCACTCCAGTTGTCATTGGGCAGATTGTCACTGAGCGCCGTCAGATAAGTATTAAGTGTGACACTATCAGCTTGAAAGCCAGTATAGTCAACCATCCCCTGCTCATTTACGTGCTTCTTCAGCAACGCGTCCCACGGCTCGTGACTCACGGGGCGGCTGTCTTTAGAAGTAGGATTGAGCGGAGTAAAATAGCGCACATAGGCGCAGCCGCTCTGGCAGGCTGAGGTAAAAAGAAGCAGGCCGAATACGGCCGCGCGAAAGAGAATTCTCATGAAGGAGGAAAGAAAGAAGACATATTCAAGGTTGGACAAGATCTACGCGAAATACCCCTCTGTTGGGTTGAGGGGGGCAAAGTAATCGACAAATTCAAGGGAACAGCGAATAGAGTACGGCTGAGCTAAGCAAAACGCAGGTCCTCACTAACTACACTCCTCCTTCATTGTTTCTCTGCTGGTTTGTACAGAAAGCAGTAGCGCCCAATAACAATATAGCTCTGCCGTAAGTCTATGGTTGTGGCACACAGTTTACCCTAGTCAATCCATTCAAGTTCACACTGCGTATTTCGCCCATCTGTTGCTTTCCAAGCACATTTCTCCATTCCCTTTTATGCACCTAACTTCTACATTCTACCACCATTTGCTTCCGGGTGCCGCTTTGGTATGCCTAGCCGTGGCGCCCACCCTAGCGCAGGACACGGCTGGCCGCGTGAGCGGCCAGATTCGCGACGCCAGCGGCCAGCCGCTTCCCGGCGCTACCGTCGTGCTTCAACCGTCGGGCAAAAACACAGCCACCGATGCCCAAGGCCAGTTTGAGCTGACGGGCGTGCCCGCAGGCACGTATACGCTTACGGCCCGCTTTCTGGGCTACCGCGCCGCTACCCAAACTGTTACCCTGGATGGTACCCAGGCCGTGGTAGTAAATGCCACGCTGGCCGCCGATGCGCTCAACCTCAACGACGTGGTCGTGACGGGTACTTTCAACCCGCAGACCAAGCTGGAAAGCTCAGTGGCCGTGACCACGCTATCTAATCGGCAGATTCAGAACCGCGTTTCACGCGGCACTGCCGACCTGCTCATGGCCGTGCCCGGCTTTCGGGTAAACTCCGATGGTGGCGAGGCGGCCAACAGCGTATCGCCGCGGGGCCTACCTTCCAATGCAGAGGCGGGCTTTGGCTTTTTGCAGCTGATGGAGGATGGCCTGCCCATTCTGGAAGCTGGCTCGCTGACGTTTGCTAAGACCGACATTCACTTCCGCGTCGATGAAACGATTGACCGGCTAGAAGTGGTGCGGGGTGGCTCGGCGGGCATTTTTGCCAATAACGCCCCCGGCGGCATCGTCAACTTTTTAAGCAAAACCGGTAGCGGCGACAAAATTGGCGGCATCGTGCGCCTCACCGGCGGCGACCAGGGATTCTATTCCGACCGCTCAGGCCTGGCCCAGCTCGGCGGCTTGCAGCGCATTGATGCCAACGTGGGCGGCCCTATTGCCGGTACGCCGTTCAAGTTCAACATCGGCGGCTTCTACCGTTATGATGTGGGCGTGAAGTACGCGGGCTTCCCGGCCAACGTGGGCGGGGGCGTAAAAGCCAACGTAACATACAACCTGAAAAACGGCTACGTGCGTCTCTACGGCAAGTATTTAAATGATAAAGTAGCCTACTACACCAGCATTCCTTACCAGAACCTCAACGACCCGCAGCGCATCCCCGGCGGGCCCGATCTGCGCCGAGGCACGATGTACTCGGAGTATCAGCGCCGCACCAGCATTCCCAACCCGTTTAATAATGGCCAAGGACGCCTAGATCGGGACCTGGCCAATGGGCAGCACACCCGCTACAAGGCCATTAGCTCCGAGGTGTTCTTTGCTCTGGGCAATGGCTTTACCCTCACTGATAACGCCCGCCTGCTCGACGCCAACCTGAGTACCGACGGCGTGTATGACATTCAGCCGCCTGTATTAGGTACATCATTCGCGGCCCAGTTTCGCGCCCTGGCTCCATTTGGGGTGCAGGTAAATTCGCCTCGCTTCTCCTACGCCGACGACCCCGCGAATACGCCCATCGATATTGCTACGCTCAATGGCAACGGGCTGGTGAACATTGCCGGTATCTTCCCCGACGACAAGCCGGCTACTAACGCCATTAATAATTTGCGCTTGCAGAAAACTGCTGGCCAGCACCAGCTCACAGCCGGTTTCTACGCCAGTCGCTACACCATCAAGGAGCGCCTGAGCTACAACCTAGTAGTGCAGGAAGTAGCCGACCGTCCTCGCTTGATCAATTTAAGTTTTCCAACCGCTGGGCCGCTGTTTGGCGGTCAGCCAATTGAGGTGACCAACAACGGCTTCCTGTACTATAGCTTCGGCGACGGTATTCTTTTCAACTCGACGAACACCACGCAGGTACTAAGTTATTATGCCGGCGACGAGTGGAAAATCACGGACAAGCTACGGCTGGATGGCGGCTTGCGTTTGGAAACGACGCACGCTGAGGGCAGCTCGCCCAAAACGGCTCTTCTAAACAATCCGGATGCACGCTTTACCCCATTCTTGGGCGCTCCGTCGGCGGCTAATCGTTTTGCAGGTTCCAACGGCGGCTTAGACGGACAGTACCGCACCTTCTACGACAACCGCTTTTTGCAGAACACCAACGAGTTGCGCGAGTGGAGCTTCCGCTTTAGCACCCTGAATTACTCACTGGGGGCAATTATAAGTTCTCCGATAAGCTGGCCGTGTTTGCCCGCTACAGCAACTCCGGCGTGGCGCCCTCCAACGACCAGTTTGCCTACGGCAACGACCCTACCGATGCTACCGGCAACAGAACCTTGCGCGGCGGTGTGCAGCGCGTCATTCAGGCCGAGGCGGGCGTGAAAGTTGCTGCCGACAAAGTGAGTTTATCCGTGGTACCCTTCTACAGCGAAAACAACAATATTCCCTTCACCATCCAGCTTTCCAACCCCAACGGCAGCTTTACCCTGACTCAAGAGCGCGGCAAGGTAGACAACTTGGGCGTGGAGTTAGAAGGTACCTACTCGCCCCTAACCGGGCTTACTCTACGCGGCATCGGTACGGTGCAGCGTCCCCGCTTCGTCGACTTTAACTTTGTGGATAATAAAGGCACCAGCACCAATGCCAGCGACGACGAGGTAATCGATTTTGAAGGTAACCGCCTCGAAGACACGCCCGATCTGCTGCTGGAAGGTGGCGCGGAGTATAGCTTTAAAGGTTTCGATGTATTCGCCAATTACCGTTGGTTTGGGGAGCGGTACGCTAACAAGCGCAATACCATTGAGCTACCCTCCTACGGAGTCGTATTTGCGGGTGTAGGCTACAACTTCGGCGGCAACTTGCAAGGCGTGCAGTTGCGGGTGCAGGCTTCTAACTTGTTTAACACCTTAGGCTTCGGCGACGCGGCGGCCCGCAACGGCGAGAACCTATCACAGGAAATTCTGGACACAGTAGATGCCAACGGCCGCACCCGCGCCGAAAACAGCTACAATCTGGTTCGCCCCATCCTGCCCCGCAATATCACGGCTAGCGTTGGGTATGTGTTTTAGATAAAAAAGGTAACCCACCATAAAAAAGCCCCCCGATTAATCTGGGGGCTTTTTTATGGTGGGATAGTTTTATTGCAGCTTATCTGATAATGGGGGCTCGCTTGAACTCCTTTTCCCGATCAAACAGGTACCGAAACGTGGCGTGCGTGCGCCAGATTCGGCCGCCGATTTGCTCGGCTACGGCCATCATGCGCGGGTTGAAGTCACCAATCCAGTTCATCACGAAGTCTTCGTACTGCACTTTGCTGCGGTCCTGCACTACTTTAGCGACGGCCAGCACCATGGCAGCCTCTACTCCGCGGCGCTGGTGCGCGGGGCAATACCAAAGGCGATGCCGGTGAGCGTGCGCACCGAGCCACGCCAGCGGTGATACGCAAATTTGAGCTTGCCCCACCAGTTTAAGTTGCCGTTTACGTGCCGAAACAGCTCATTCAATTCAGGCAACGCAATAAAAAAGCCCACTGGCTCACCTTCGTAATACGCAAACCAACAGCCTTTTTCGTCAATAACGGGGCGCAGCTTTTTCATAATACTGCGCGACTGCTCGGGCCGCATTTCCTTCACTCCGTCGTGCTTCACCCACGCCTGGTTGTACACAATTCGAAAGTCCTCGGCGTACTTCTCCAACTCTTTTAACCGCAGATGCTCAAAGCTATACTTTGAGTTGTGCAACAGCATCCGCTGGGCCTTCTCCTGATATTCCGGCGTGAGCGGATCGCCTACCTTCCGGAAATAGGTAAACTGCTCGAAATACACCTGAAAGCCGTACGTTTCCAGCAGGCGGCGGTAATAGGGCGGGTTGTAGTTCTGCCCGTAGAGTGGCGCGCCAAAATTATCGATGAGCAGGCCCCACCATTGGTCACGGTCGCCGAAGTTAATGGGACCGTCCATGGCTTCCATGCCGCGCTCAGCTAGCCAGGCGCGGCAGCCATCGAAGAGCGTGTTGGCGGCCGTTTGATCATCGATGCACTCAAAAAAGCCCATGCCACCGGTAGGCTGTTCAAATGTTTTGGCAGTGCGCTTATTGATGAAAGCTGCTACGCGTCCTATTGTCTGACCCTGAGCATCCTGCAACAGCCAGCGTGTGAGTTCACCAGCGCGGAAGTACTTGTTTTTCTTGGTATCAAATACCTGATCAATATCCTTGTCGAGAGGGCGAATGTAGTTGGGGTCGGCGCGGTAGAGGCGCACCGGGAACTCCCGAAACTCGCGGGCGTGCTCGGGCGACGTAACTTCTATGAGGTGTAGCGGAGCAGTCAAGGAGTTAAAAATTGAGGTGAGCGGCTATTTTGGTATAGCACGAAGGTGTCAAATTTAGCTCCTCCAGGCAACATTGTTTCGGATGAGTATAATTCGAATGTGTTTACTGCCCAAACTCAAGCATAAAAAGCCATTCCTGCGTAGAGATATTCTTTATGCTATATCTCAATTGCATCCGTCACGCACGGCATATGCTACGCCTTTGCTCCGCCATGAAATTCTGGCCTCTACTCCTTGGTTTGTTAAGTTTGCTGTCTACCGGGCCGTCAGAGGCCCAAGCAGTGACGTCTGTTCCTGATTCAGTTCAAGTTATTCCTAATTCGCTCACCTTCTACGTCTTTCTGAACGCTTATTATGGCTATGGTTTCCCCCAGCCTTCTACCCCCGACCGCGCCGCCTTTCTGTACTCCCACGATCGTCAGAATGAGTTTGCAGTCAATAATGCGTATGCTGCCGAAGATCCTGTCTTTAGGCATATCTACGAAGCTACGCCGGGTTTCGGCCTTTTGCCCACACTTGGATTGACACTGGCATTTTCACGTCGCACCTAGGCTTTGAATTGGCGCTGAGCAAGGATAACTGGACGCTCAGCCGCTCGCTCATGGCTAAGAACTCGCCGTATTACGAAGCCGGCGTGCGCATCACCTACGAATTTGCCCCCAGCTTACGCTCACCGGCTTAGTACTCAACGGATGGCAAAATATCCGTGAAAACTTTGGTAGCGGGAGGCTCGCTTAATCTGGATTTTGCGCCTAGTCCTCAGGTGTTGGTTCGGTTGGAAGGCCGCACGCTCCACGCCGACGAGCCAACCTTTTCACGCGCTTCCAAACGCTTGGTCAGTGGGTACGCGAATCTTACCTCCTCCATTGCTATCTCCTTTTAGGTAGCCGGGTGGCAATGTATGAAGCTTTAGAGACGACGTTGTTCAAGGTTTATACAACCCTAAAAAGCCTTGTCAGGATTGAATTGGCAGAAAGTAGATAGGCAAGGGAAAATATTTCTGCTTCGGGTAAATCCGGTTGCTATAGCTGGGGCGTAAATGCTTTCAACTTCAACAACCCACCTTCAATTCATCCTAAATAATGAAAAGCAAAACGCTTTCAATCGCTCTTGTATGCCTGTTGGGCGCCGCAACTGTACAATCTACTCAGGCGCAGGCCCAGATGGCTATGACCAACGTAATGGTCGGCGGCCAGGCTATGCTACCCAGCAAAACTATCGTCGCCAATGCGCTTAATTCTGCCGACCACACCACGCTCGTAGCCGCAGTTAAAGCTGCCGGCTTGGTTGAAACGCTGCAGGGTAAAGGCCCTTTCACCGTATTTGCTCCTGTGAATGATGCTTTCGAAAACCTGCCCGCCGGAACGGTTGAAACGCTTCTGAAGCCCGAGAACAAAGCGCAGCTGACGAAAGTATTGACGTATCATGTGGTAGCCGGCAGCATGACCGCCGACAAAATCATGGCAGCGATCAAGGCAGGCAAAGGCACCGCTACACTCAAAACGGTAAGCGGCGGCACTCTAAAAGCTACCATGAATGGTCCTAAAAACGTCGTTCTGATGGATGAATCGGGCAATACGTCGACCATCTCTACCTACGACGTGATGCAAAGCAATGGCGTAATTCACGTCATCGACAAAGTAATGCTGCCGAAGTAAGCATTGTTCCTAATTCGCTGATGTACAGCAAACAAAAAGGGCCTTTCCGTATGGGGAAGGCCCTTTTTGTTTGCTAAAATTTCTGTCTACTAACTCTTAGCTTCATGGACTCAGCCTATCGTTTAAAGTACACGGTGAAGGTAGAGCCCACACCCACCTCGCTTTCCACCTCAATTTTGCCCCCCACATTCTCTACCATCTTCTTGACCATGTACAGGCCAATACCGCTACCATCCACGTGGTCGTGGAGGCGCTGAAACATGCCGAAGAGCCGCTTTTCATTATTAGCCAGGTTGATGCCCAAACCATTGTCCTGCACGGTCAGCACCGCGTAGTCATCCGCTTCGCGGCACTGTAGTCGCACCAGTAGCAGACGTTCGGGCGAACGATATTTTATAGCATTGCTGAGCAGGTTATAGATAACACTCCGCAAGTTTTTCTCGGCAAATGAGACCGCCGGACAATCGGCCACATTTACCTCCAAAATGCCCCCCGCCTCGCGCAATAGCGCCTCCAAATCCAAGCGTACATCCTCGATAACCGGCTCCAGCCGCACTAGTTCCGTGGGCTGAATCTGTTCTTTTTGCAGCTTGGTTACTTCGGTCAGATGCTCAATGGTGCGCTTAAACCGCTCCACTGAGTCCTGCATCATGGCCATGATGGGTTGCACCTGGTCATCCTGGTGCCTTTCAGAGTCGAAAGGCATTTCTACCAACAATGCCTGCAACAGCCCTTCAATATTGCTGATAGGAGCTTTTAAGTCGTGGGAAGCCGTGTAAATGAAGTTGTCCAGATCCACGTTGGCACGCGTAAGCTGGTCGTTGTTTTCGTGCAGTTGGCGCTGGGCCTGATCGATGCGTTCCAGTGCCAGCTTGTGCTCGTGAATATCAGTGAAGGTGCCAATCCACTGCATAATTACCCCCTGATCATTATAAGAAGGCAATGCCCGCCCTAGCATCCAGCGGTAATTATCGGCACCGTCGCGAAAGCGGTATTCAATCTCGAACGCTTCGCCGGTGCGCAAGCTGTGCTGCCAGCGGGTTTTGGCCAAGCTAACATCATCCGGGTGCAGGCGACTTTCAAACCCCTCATTAAAACTCGGGCGGATAGGTTGATTGATAAAATCAAACCAGCGACGGTTGAGGTACGTGTTCTTGCCCTCAACATTAGCCGTCCAGGCAATTTGCGGAATGCCCTCCAGCATGCGGTTTGCTTCGGCGGCAGCCTGCTCCATCACCAGGCGAGCGGCTTCCTGCCGTTTTAGCTCTTCGTTTTTGCGGTCAATTACCTCGTTTTGCTCGGCTACCCGCGCCTTTATGGCCTTGATTTCTCGTTGGGCCGACAGGTTGGTTACAATCACGGCCAACGCGGGCGCATCATTGAATTCCAGTACGTTCATCGACAATGAGAAAGGTACGAGCACTCCAGCCTGGGTTTGCAGGGGCAATTCACCCTTGCTTTTACCCGCCCAACCCGCTACCAGCAAGTCATTCCAGTAGGCACGAAAGTCAGCAGGTACAAAGTCGTTAAAAAAGCCCCCCATCAACTCTTCCAGTGCGCAGTCGAGCAAACGGGCCAGACTGGCGTTGCAATAGAGAATCATGGCGTCTTGGCTAAGCAGCAGCGCCCCTTCACTCATTTGCTCAATCAGGGTGCGGTACACCTGATCGGCGCCTTGCAGGGTGTAAATCCGGGGGCCATCGGTTCCCTGTACCGCCAGCGCATCTACCGACCCCGACCGGATAGCCGAGATGAGTTCCTCAGCTTCCTGTAGCTGATAACGCAGTTCCTCGTTTTCACGAGCTAGGTCAGTAGATGTGGGCGGCAGGCGTTCAGCCATCGATGCTGTTGCTGTCGAACGGCGAGGTCAGCCCTAGCGCGGCCAATACTCGTTCCCGATTCGAGAGGTCACCTACCAGCCGGCGGATCAGGCCGGGGCGTTTTTTAACTAAAGTGGGCACGCCAATAAGCTGCTCTTGCTGAGCTAACTCGGGCTGCTGGTATATATCCACGATAATCAATTCGTACCGGCCTTTCAGATACAGTTCACAGATGTCCTTGATATTCCGTACTGCCCGCGTCGAATTAGGAGTAGCTCCGGTAATGTAGAGATGAAGTACATACTCAGCCTGTTCCGGCTCACGATCCAAACTTCCTTCTGCCTCCATTCTATCGGGTTAGGTTGCTTTCAATAGGCCGGATGTCAAGGCCTACCAACACGCGCTCTTCGTTAGAAAGGTCACCAATAATTTTGCGAATAGGCACCGGCACCTTCCGTACCAAAGTAGGAATAGCCAGTATCTGGTCGCCCTCCGCAAGCTGAGGATGTTGCAGCAGGTCAATTACTTCAAGCTTATAGCGCCCCAACAAATGCTGTTCACAGTATTTTTTCAGGTTGGCTATGGCGGCTACCGACTTGGGGGTTTGCCCGGCCACGTATAGCCGTAACTCCCAGTATTCCTGGTCCATCCCCTCTGTCGTTATATCCGGGTTCGTTTCCATAGCAGGATAAGGGGCTTAGTGTTGATTTGATTTGGTGTCCTGAGCAGAGTAGCCCCGGCCCGACATTTCACTGACGGCGGCTGCTCGGCCTTCCGTAAACGTCTGCTGGCGGCTGAGCTCCTCACTATTGATTTGCCGCAACTCTTCTTCGACCGACTCAAACTCCGTGCGCAAATTCGCGATGGTCGCCTCCAGCACACGGCGCCGACGCTCCAGTTCCCGGTCTTTGCGCTCCAGCTCCTGCTGAATAGCCAGCTCCTGAGCCTGCATCTGCAGCTGTTGGGTAAGGCGGCTGGCCCCCGTTACAATGCCCGATGGCCCGATTACTACATCCAACAACTGAATACCGTGGTCAGTAACCACAAATTCGCGCACCTGATTGGAATGCGACATGCCTCGTGATTTCAGTATGCTGAGGCCGCGGTTGCGCTCTCCTACCCCTTCCAGGTCCCGCACACTAATCCACGTATCCACTAACGAGGATACACCCTCTTCGGTCATATCCATCTGGTTGGTTCGGCCGCTGATAAGCGCCGTGAACAAAGCCGTGATGTTATTGACTTTCAAGAAATCGATGAGGCGCGTGAGCATGCTGCGTACCTCATTCAAATTACCGACGTTGATCAAATTACTGATCGGGTCAATTACGACTGCATCGGGCTTAAAGTCCTTCACTAGCTTATGAATTATAACCAAATGCCGCTCCAAGCCATTCAGCGTGGGCCGCGACGCTTCGATGTGCAGCAAGCCTTGCTCGATCCAAGGAGTTAAATCAATGCCGACAGAGCGCATATTGCGCACCAACTGCTGCGGCGACTCCTCAAAGGCAAAGTAAAGACAGCGGTTACCCTTGCTGGCGATTTGGTTGGCAAAACCAGCCGCCAGCGTTGTTTTGGCCGTGCCAGCAGTGCCCGTCAGCAGGATGCTGCTCCCTTGATAGAAGCCTCCCCGACCAAACATTTCATCGAGGGCCGGAACACCAGAGGAAACAATCTGGTCCGATACTTCATGCTCCAGTTTGAGGGAAGTAACGGGCAGCACGGAAATGCCTTCTTCACTAATCAGATACGGATACTCATTCGTGCCGTGGGTACTGCCACGGTATTTCACTACGCGTAGTCGCCGGGTCGTAATCTGGTCAATAACACGGTTATCCAGTAGAATTACGCAGTCCGATACGTACTCTTCCAACCCCTGCCGGGTGAGCGTTCCATCGCCCCGCTCAGCCGTAATGACAGTGGTTACGCCCTTATCCTTGAGCCAGCGAAACAACCGCCGTATTTCGGACCGCAACACAGCCTCATTTGGGAATCCACCAAACAACGATTCAATGGTATCCAGCACGACGCGCTTGGCCCCGATTGAGTCGATGGCGTATCCCAACCGGATAAATAAGCCCTCCAGATCGTACTCGCCGGTTTCCTCGATCTCCGAGCGGTCTACGTGCACGTGGTCAACCCGCAGCAGCTTCTGGCTCTGGAGGGCCGGCAGGTCGAAGCCGAGGGAAGTAACATTGGCAGTGAGTTCTTCGGCTGTCTCCTCGAAAGCCATCAGTACGCCAGGCTCCCCGTACTCCAGTGCTCCTCTCACCAAGAACTCAATACCCATCAGGGTTTTGCCACAGCCGGCGCTGCCACAAATCAGCGTCGGGCGACCTTTAGGAAAGCCACCTTCCGTAATTTCATCTAACCCCTCAATGCCCGTCGGGGCTTTGGGCAAGGTGGGTAATTTAGGAGCGGAAGCAGTTTTTTTGTCTTGCATGAAATCAAATATTTAGCAGAAGCAGGCAGATTTGCGCAGGTTACTTACGCATCTGAAGGCTGCATAATTATCAAATACGTGGTATGACTCAGATAACCAGACTATACTGCTGAACTTAGCAGAATTTCTTTTTACTGGCTAAGTCCATAATAGTTGAACCAGAGGCTACAAATAGTGCCGCCCAAACCCAAAGATGAAGCATTAAATTTAATGAGCCATCGGCAAGCAGCCGATGACGTTGCTTTGAACATGAATGCGATGGGAATAAACCCAAGCATTCCGAGTCTTGCTTTTCTATAATCAGGGCTAAAGATGAAGTCAATATTCTGAAGAATAAGTAGTTGTCAGAACATCTTCCAAGGTCACCCAGGATGACTAAAAAAGCCCCCACTATACGAGTGGGGGGCTTTTTTAGTCATCCTGGGTGACCTTGGAAGTATTTATTTCCTGTTGGGGCTATTGGTAACGCACCCGAAAAGAGCCCTGCTCAAAACGGATTGTTTCTTCTTGCTTTGACCAGCGCTCATCACGGCGCAGAGTCGCGTCAAAGGTGCCCTCTATTACCTTTTGAACGGTATCAAGCCGTGTGATCAGCAGCCGCGTTTCTGACAAAGAATCGGCCGTGTAGCCATCGACTATCACATCACCCCCAACTAGTACTGTCCAAGTGGTTGGTAGTAGGGTTGGTGCCTTGGTAACCGTTGGGAGGGGTTGCTCTGTGGGCACCGCAAAGCCCAGCCGCAGAGATGCCTGCGTAACTGTACCGTCTCTTTGCTCCCCAAACACAAAAAACTCGTCTTGTGCTTTAGCGTAAATACCAGAACCAGGCACGACCCACGCGCTTCCATCCTTAGTAGCCTTCACATAGAACTCGGGTTGTGGCTCCACTGATTCGGATGTGCATGCTCCTACTCCACTTAAAAGAACCAGGCAGGCTAATGCGCCATATAAAATACGTTTCATGCTTGCTGCGATAAGATTACAGGAGTAAGATTCGCAGAGAACCGGAATGGTTGCAAGTAGCGTCATGTATGAATAAGCCTAAACGGAAACGTATTAAGCAAAAGGCGGTTGTTGTCCGCAGCTAACTAGGTACAAGCTTGATCATAGTTTTGATTCACCAAGTTTTAAATGTCCCCTAGGGCTACGTCTACCTCAATAAGTATTGCACTTAAGGGCATTCAAATAAAGTTAATGTCGTAGAATCGATGATTAAGCACCATTTTATGGCAGCAAATTTGCACTTATCTACTTTGTCATTTATAAAATACGCCCTTCTTTATGCATGAGTATTTACCCTACGCATTAGTTATCTGCCCACTGCTTTTATCAATTGGTTGGATGATTCGCCAAGCTTCGACTTCCACCTATGAGGCTAGAGCGTATATGCTTGGGGCTACTCGGGCCCATCAGAGAGTCCTGCGACCCGTTGTACTAGTACCAAATGATCTTCGTCAAAGAACCTGGCACCTGTCCTATGAGCCGCAGGCTTGGATGTAGCTGCCAATTTTGGTGAATAAAGCGTGTGGCATGTACTAAGTCCTGCTTTTCACTCAAGTGGAGGAAAAGTGGCTTTTTTTGCAAATCAGGTAATTTAATAGCCGCGTTTTACCTATAAGCAGAGTGACATTATCTGGGATGCGAAGAGTGCAACAGTCCGTAAAACGCCAAGATCTTCAATTTTAACTGAACAATACGCTAAAACAAAAGCCCCTTCTACATGCTGTAGAAGGGGCTTAAGCAACATTTGAGCCTCCTGCCGGGATCGAACCAGCGACCTACTGATTACAAGTCAGTTGCTCTACCAGCTGAGCTAAGGAGGCGAAATGGTGGCGCAAAACTAGTGCTCTGCGTCCATTTTGCAAACTATGAGCGAATAATTTTTAATTGTTTCTTCAAAGCATCGATGCGCAATTTGGCTTCGTCGATGCGGCCTTGATACTCTTCGCGGAGCTGATTGGCATTTTTGGAACGCGCAAAGAACTCAAGATTAGTCTGTAACGTGGCGATGTCGTTTTCAAGCTCGTTGATGTCACGACGCAAGCCTTGCTCTTTTTTATAAAGCGCCTGCTGAGCATCGGGACCTGATTTGAGACGTTCCACCTGAAGCTGAAAGAGTAAATCAGCCCGCTCGGCATAGGGCAGGCCCGGCACCGTGTCGAGGTATTTGCCCATAAGTGTCTGGAACTTCTCTTCTGCTCGTGGCCCGCCCGAAGCACCAGAAGCACGCCATTCTGCTACGAGTTCCCGAAAGCCCTCAATGGTTCCGGGGTTATCGGGCGTGAGAGCCGCTACAGTATCGGCAAAGCGGTCGAGATGAGCAGCCTGCTCCTGCGACACAAGCTGAGCCTTAACTTCACGCTGCTTGGCTTCCTGATTTTTACGGTCAAAGAAGGCGTCGCAAGCGGTGCGGAAGCGGTTCCATACTTTATCGGACTGCTTTTCAGGCACGCGGCCAATTAGCTTCCACTCCTTTTGCAGACGGATAACAATTTCACGGCCTTCCTCCCAATTAGGGTTTTCAAGCGCTGCCTCGGCTTGGTCGCAGAGCTCCAGCTTACGCTTAAGGTTCTGGCCTTTCTCTTCGTCGAGGGCTTTGAAAAACTGATTTTTACGTTGGAAAAAGCCCTTATAAGCCCCCAAAACTGTTTGTTGAGTTGGTCGGCTTTTTCGCGCGGCACAAGGCCGGCAGCATCCCATTCTTCTTTCAGCTTCTGTAGCTCATCGGTTTTGCTGCGCCACTCGTTTACCCGCTCCGTCTGAAACTCACCGAAAGATTTGATTTGCTCTAACAGGGCCGTTTTACGGGTCAGATTCTCGTTTTCCTGAGTTGAGCGCGTGTCGAGGAAGCTTTTTTTGCGGTCGTGTACCTGCTCAGAAGCTTGCAGAAAACGCTGCCAGATGGCGTCGCGCTGCTCATTAGGCACCGGGCCAATGTGCTTCCATTCTTCGTGCAGCTGCCGCAATTCCTGCAAGGCCTTATTAATACTAGGCTGCTCGCTGAGGGCTTCGGCACGGCGCAAAAGCGCTTCCTTCGCCTCCAAGTTGCGGCGGCGGTCCAGCTCCTTCATTTCAAAGAAGAGGCCGCGGTTATTATAATAAATGTCCAGCAGCGCGTGGTAGCTGTTCCACAGTTCCTGGGCATCCTTCTGCGGCACCGGACCAGTTGACTTCCAGTCGTTTTGCAGGGTCTTGATCTTGGCTGAGCTATCCTTGGTTTCGGCCGACTCTACCAGCAACCGTAACTGAGCCAGCAACTCCTGCTTATGCGCCAGGTTTTTGGCACGCTGTTCATCTTCGGCACGGGCGTCGCGAGCGCGGCTTTCGCGGAATTCCTGCATGGCCTTCACCAATTCGGCGTGGCCAGCCGGCCCATGATATGTTGCTTCCGCATCGGGTGCGGCAGCCGCTTCCACCCGCTGACGGTCAGCGGCCAACGCAGTTTCGTATTGGCGATAAAAATCAGTGATCTGCTTGCGATTGCGCTGGGCATCAGGCCGATGCACCATATTGAGCAGGAATGCTGCTTGCGCTGCCAAGTCAAGCTGACTAAAGTCAGGGCCATGGGTGTCGACAACCAATTCCTCTTCGTCTTCGCCTTCGTGGGCCGTTGCGGCCTCGTGCGCTACTGCTGCCGATGCCGTAGCGGAAGTAGGCAGTGAAGCCACCATATCAGGAGCATTTTCCAGATCTTCAGCGGAATGAAGGGCAATGGTAGGGGCAGCTTCTACCTCCGGCTCCTGTGGGTCTGTAGCTTGTCCGGTTAAGGCTTCCGGCTCGGGCGTGATATCGGCTTGGGGGCATTTTGACTTGCTGAGTCATCGGCTGCACTTGTTACACTAGCCGGCATGGCCTCCGGGTCGGGTGTAATGGGCGCAGCAGCTTGCGTAGCGGATTCTACGCCCGGGTTCTGAAGTCCGTAATGGGCCTCTGCCCGAGCCAGCGGCTCAGATATTGGCTCCTGAGTTAAAGCAGCGCTCGGGGTTGCCGGGCTCGGAGCCTCGGCTTCAACCACGGCGGCGGATGCTTCAGCGGTACCAGCTCCCTGGGGGCATTTTCGATGGGTGGAGTACCTAAGGCTGGGCGTTCCGTAATTTCATCGGTAGACGTGGAAGGAGCCGCGGCAGTTGTTTCGGCCGGGATGTTCGCCGCTGGAGCAGGCACATCCGTGGGTGGCACAAGCTGCGCGGCAGGGTCTTCTTTGGCACGAATCTCGGCCAGACGGCGCTCCAGGATGCTCATCGGTGACTCCGAAGATTCGTCGGAGTGCAGGGGTCGGTGTTGGGATTATCAGGTAGCATAGTTCGAAGAAAAAGGCCGACGTTGAAAGAACGTTAACGCGGCAGTGGGGGCTAATTCAGGCGTGGATCTGTGGGATAATTAGATAAAATCCGGTACCGACCGCCTTTTTCGCGCAGAATAGACTGCCAAAAGGCATCAGTAGTCAAAGTAAAGACTTTCTCGGCAGCATTGGGGTGCACGATCCAAACATTTTCGCGCACTTCCTCCGCCAACTGGTCGGCCGTCCAGCCCGAATAGCCAGCATATAGACGCACATCATCCTCGCCAATCTCGCCGCTCAGCAATAAGCCCAGCAGCACCTCAAAGTCGCCTCCCCAGTACACATTATGCCCCAGTGATACCGCGTTTGGTACATCGGCGCGGCGGTGCAGATAGTGGAGCGTATCGGGCTGCACGGGCCCGCCCAGGCCCAAGGGCAGGCGGGCAGCGGGCAGCACATCGCCACCGGGCAGTTCCAGCACATCGCCCAGCAGCAGGTTGGTGCCTCGGTTGAGTACTAAACCGAACGAGCCTTCCTCGTCGGTATGGCGGCACAGCAGTACCACGCTGCGCTCGAAATTAGGATCGCCCAGGAAGGGCTGCGAAATTAATAGGCTTCCAGCTTTCATAGGTCAAGCTTCATTGTAGCATGCATTCAGTTTAATCAGCCTAACCTTGCAAACCGCTAAAATCCAGCGTACGCTACGATTCTGCAGGCTGCACCAGCTATGTAGAGTATGGTAATGGTACGTCGGGAGAATAGGCTTAGGTTCCCGGAAATAATACGGCCGCGCAAAATAGATAATGCCGCCGGTGAACAGTAGAACGGTGCGCAGCTCGATAAATGGTGAAGGTGCCCCAACTATTTTCTGAATAATTTGCGCCCTGTATCAAGTGCGTATTAATCTGCTAATGCCCCCTCTCCCCGCTTCACCCCTTGCGCGCGACCGTTCCTTTGATCCCTGGTTCGTGGGCAGCGTTCTGCTTCAGGTACTATTGCTGCTCATCGTTTTTCGCTCGCTTATTTTTAATCCTGGTGAATACCTGATTGTTACGCACTACGACGGCATCAAGAGCTACTTTTCCATTGCTTCCTTTTTGCGGCAGCCGCTGAGCGATGGCATGCTGGTGATGGGCCACAACTACCCATTTGGCGAGTACATGTACTATACAGATTGTACGCCCGTGCTGACTCAAAGTCTGCATGTACTCGTGCAGGCTTTTCCGGCGTTGGAGCCCTACGGCCTGTATTTGTATGATCTATTTATTCTGGGGGCTTGGCGCTCAGCACGTGGCTGCTGTACCGCATTATGCGTCCCTTGGGCTACCGGTCTGGTTGCTGGTGCTGCTGAGTGTGGCATTGCCCTGGCTGGGGCCGCAAACGATGCGCCTGCGCGTGGGCCACACTAGCTTATCTTACACCCCGGCCATCCTGTTCACCATCTGGGTGTTGCAACAGCTCTACTACGCTTGGGTGCAGAATAGGCCGGTGCGAAAATGGTTTATCATATTGCTGGGGGCATTATTGTGACCTCGTATTTTCACTTTTATTACCTAGGCATACTGGGAGTACTGGGGGGCTTTTTCTTCTTGTTTTGGATAGTAGAGAATGCCTTGGCCGGTAAGCCCTGGTTTCGGCTGGCACTATATGGCGGCCTGACCCTGGGAGCCGCGCTACTCATTACAGCCGGCTCGCTTATGCTACTGGACCCCCGCTACCACGAGCGGCCCGTGTCTAGCAGTGGCTATGGTGTGCTAGAATGGAAATTCCAGTTTGGAGCTTTCTTCCGGGGCTATTCCTTCAACCAGCTGCGGTTTCCGCTGGAGCGCACGGCCGATGTTCCGTATGAGTCGGTGGCTTATCTCGGCGGCTTTGTACTGTACGGGCTGTTGGTTACGCTGGCGCTGGCTGCATTGCGGCGCCTCCCGTCGGTGCAGCTTATTGACACTGACCACGGCCGCTTCCTACGCTTGTTTTTACTGGCTAGCATCCCAATGGCCTTTATTGCCCTGGGCGAAACCTATGATTTGGATAACGGCGCCTACGTATTCAACAACTACTTAAATCCGTTTTTCTGGCTGCACAAGCTCACCGATCGGGTTACTCAGTTCCGAGCCTTGGGCCGTTTTGTTTGGCCTTTCTGGTGGGCTTTCGTGCTGGGCTTTAGCTATTATATAGCGCGATGGTGGCAGCATCGCACACTGCGTTGGGTGCTGGTGGCACTCTCCCTGCTTCTGGTGCTGGACACCCGCGATGCCATGCGCTTCTACCGCACCAATACCCAGTTGCCTAATATCCTCACAGCCAATGCGCCCACGCTGCCCATGCAGCAGCTCACGGGGTGGCTCGACCTCAAAAATTATCAGGCCATCCTGCCTCTGCCTTACTTCAACTCCGGCTCGGAGGAGGAAGGATATCGCTTGACCATCGACCCCGACGAGGTCCAGAATAATAACACCTACCAGCTTTCCATGGTTACAAGGCTGCCGTTGATGTCGAACAAGACTGCCCGCCTGCCCGCTCATCTAGCCCAAAAGCTGTATTCGGTAGTGAGTCCCGGCGGTCCTGACCCAGAGGTGCTGGCGCTCATGGACCGCCGCCCGGTGCTCGTATTTCTGGATAGCGCATACTACAATGGGCAGAACAACTTTTACCGCGAGACGCTGGCCACCAAGCCCGAAAAGCTGGCCATCTTCGAGCGTAGTGCTGACTTTATTCGCGAGCAACATCTACAATTACTGCACCGGCAGGGCAATTGGTTGCTTTATGCTTGGTATCCCAAGGGCCGTTAACGCTCTTTAAATCCTCCTTCCATGACTGACCAGCAACTGGCCGACCTGCGCAAAACCTACGCGCAACGCACCCTCACCGAAGCCGATGTGCTCCCCGACGCCGTGCGTCAGTTTCGGGCGTGGCTAGATGAGGCTATCGCTGCCCACCTCGATGAGCCTACGGCCATGACGCTGGCCACCGTCGGCGCCGATGGCCAGCCTACCACGCGCGTGGTGCTCCTCAAAGGCCTCCCCGACGATGCTGGGTTTCTATTTTACACCAACTACGATAGTCGCAAAGGGCACGAATTAACCACGCATCCACAGGCTGCCCTGAACTTCTTCTGGCCTGGCTTAGAGCGCCAAGTACGGGTGGAAGGAAGCGTAGAAAAAGCCCCCCAGGAGTTATCGGACCAGTATTTCCAGAGTCGCCCGCGCGCTAGCCAGGTAGGCGCCTGGGCCTCGCCGCAAAGTCAGGTGATCGGGAGCCGGGAAGAGCTGGAGCAGCGAGAGCAGGCAATAGAGCAACGCTTTGCGAATGAAAATCCGCTGCCGCGCCCACCGCATTGGGGGGCTTTATTTTGCGTCCGCACCGTGTAGAGTTCTGGCAGGGTCGCCCCAGCCGCCTCCATGACCGCATTGTGTACGAGAAGGTTGGCGATGAGTGGAAGCGTAGCCGCTTAGCTCCTTGAACTAAAATCATACAGTCAAACGGCGACTACTACCTTTACTGCCTCATTTCTACCTTTTTCGAGTGGCTGAAATTCAACCCGTGCGCGGCTGGCGCTACAATCCGCAGTTAAGTCAGCATATTGATGATTACGTATCGCCGCTGTTTGATGTAGTGTCGGCGAAGCAGCGGGAGGCGCTGTACCGCAACCCGTTAAACAGCATTCATTTATCGGTGCCACGAGGCGAGGACGCCGCCGCCGAGGCGGAGCGGCGGCTGGCGGAATGGCAGGCAAAGGGCGTGCTGTGCCAGGATGAGTTGCCGGGTATTTATGCGTATTATCAGTATTTCCGGTTGCCGGGTAGTAGTCAGGAATATTGCCGTAAAGGGTTCATGTGCCATATCCGGGCGTATGATTGGAGCGATGAGGTAGTATTGCGTCACGAAAACACTTTGCCCGCGGCCGTAAATGACCGCGCCGAGCTGCTGGCCCGCACCGAGTTCCAGACCAGTGCCACCCACGGACTCTACCGCGACGAAGATTTTGAGCTGGAGCACTACCTCGACGAGGCCATGCGCGACCCGCTATATCAGACCGAAGAAGACTATCAAGGTGCCCGCGATGTGCTGGCGGTCATTCAGGATGCGGCTATTATTCGACGATTTCAGGAAATACTGGAAACCCGGCAGGTAATTCTGGCCGATGGCCACCACCGCTACGAAGGCAGCCTGGCTTACCGGCAGGCTCGCCTGGCAGCCGACCCGCAGGCCACGGGCAAAGAACCGTGGAATTATCATCTGATGTACCTGACCAACTCGGCGGCCAACGACCTGCGCATTCTGCCTACCCACCGCTTGCTGCTGGAGATGCCCAATGGTCTGAGCGACGAGGAATTCATGACCCGCCTCGAACCCTATTTCACCATTCTACCCAAGGATGACGCTTACGATTTGCCCGAAATCATTGCCGGCAAACCGTGGGCCTTTGGCCTGTATCTGGGGGGCAATTCTTATAAAATTCGGCTGCGGCCCGAGGTGCATTCGCAACTTACGTGGGATACCACGCCCGAAGTGAAAGCTCTGGACCTCACTGTATTACATTACTTCGTACTGGAGCGCGTGCTGGGCATTGTGGGCCCCGATGCGCAGCGCTCGTGGGCGGGAATTGCGTACGTGCGCAACTTCACCGAGTGCCTTACCCGCGTCGACCGCGGTGAGGCGCGTGCTGCCTTCATAACCAACGAAGTAACCATGGCCGAGGTAGAGCGCGTGTGCCATAGCGGGGCCGTAATGCCTCCCAAGTCCACTTTCTTTTATCCCAAAACCATCGGTGGTTTCCTGTTCACTTCTATTCACGACGAGGAATCAGACCACCCGTTTCAGGTATGAGTGTAGTCACCAAACTAGTCCTAGCGTCTAACTCGCCGCGCCGTCGTCAACTGCTCACCGATCTGGGGCTGAACTACGAAATTCGCCTGCGGGAAGTAGACGAAACCTACCCCTCGCATCTGCATCGTGGCGAGGTTGCCGAATATCTAGCTGCACACAAAGCCGCCACCTACGCCCCCGATTTAGCCCCCCACGAGGTGGTACTCACCGCCGACACCATCGTCTGTCTGGAGGATGATGTGCTGAACAAGCCCGCGGACGAGGCCGAAGCCAAACAGATGCTCACGCGCCTGCAGGGCCGCGCCCACGATGTATTTACGGGCGTCTGTTTGCTCACCGGTGACGGCCAGCGCACTGTTTTCTCCGACCAGACCCGCGTTCATTTCCGTGCTCTCTCCCCTGCCGAAATCGAGTTTTACGTGCGCAACTTTAGTCCCCTAGACAAAGCCGGGGCTTACGGCGCTCAGGATTGGGTAGGCATGGTGGGTGTCACGCGGCTGGAAGGTTCCTACTTCAACGTCATGGGCCTGCCCGTACATCGGGTATGGGAAGAACTAGCGAAACTGGGGGTAGTATCCGTTTAATTTTCCTAGCACGCGGACTTACTTTGGCTGCGGCCCCTGGCCTACCCGAGCATAGGCGTAAGCGCCAATTTCTTGGGCTGTATGATAGGTATCGAGGCCGGAAACGCAAGCGCTGCCAGCACCATTCAGGTTCAGCGAGCCATCAGCAGCCAGCAAGTCGCCGGGCAGGTAGATTTCTTCTATTTTGCCCACGAGCAAGGTAGTTCCGGTGGCCTTTACGGGTATTTCCTCGACCAGTCGCAGCCCCATTTTTATCTGGCTTTCGCGGACGTATGGCGCCGGAAAGTTGTCCAGAAATTCAGCTCCCAGTCCACATATCTCAAACTCCGATTCGTCCTCCGGGAAAGGAGCTGACGTGTAGTGGGCGGCCGCCGTGAAGTCGGCGTGTACGTGGTTGATGGTGTAGCAGCCGCTGGCCTTGATATTGTCGTAGGTGTGGCGCGCCACGCTGGTAGGACGGGTAAAAATACCGATGTAGGGCGGATTGGAGCCCAAATGCACTACGGAACTGTACATCGCCAAATTGGTGCGCCCATCAAGGCCCGCCGTCCCAACGAGGTTAGCGGGCTTGTAGCCCGTAATAGAATTAATCAGATTAAGACGGAAAATCTTTTCCATCGTTTCAATATCCTGGGCTTGAATGCGCTTCATGTAATGCTGGTTGGCGTGTAATCTCAGTGATGAAATGATCCCAAAAACAATTAGATACATAACCGCTAAAAGCCGCATTCGGCATGCTTAAGTATTTAAATTGTTTGAGCAGACAATTTATGAGACACACTGCGAAGCTTCTCAGAGATGATACAGAATAAGTGAAGCCGACCCTTCGGCGGCTACACCGTCGTGCAGATGACATTGCATTTGTATCGGAGATGGCAAAGCACGTATAACAAAATCTGTCACTCCTCGCCTGATGAATGCTTCCTCAGCCCACGACTTACTTCGGACTCATTTGCAGGCGCGCGTAGCCCTAACCAACGCGGAGTTCGCCATTTTCGCGAACCACCTGCATCCCTTATCCCTTGACAAGCGGCAGCACCTTCTGATTTCGGGCGACAAGTGCTCTCATTTGGCCTTTGTAACTCAGGGGTGTTTACGCAGCTATTCCATCAACGCACAGGGGCAGGAACACACACTGCAGTTTGCGCCCGAAGATTGGTGGGTGTCAGACCTTTACAGCCTGCTGACCCAGCAACCCAGCACGATGAACATTGACGCGCTGGAAGATTCGCAGATGATGCTGCTTTCGCAGGCAGATTTGGAAACCGTGTACGCACAATGCCCCATATTTGAGCGGTATTTCCGGCTGCTGATGCAAGGCCGTTACGTAGCTCTGCAGGAGCGCGTCAATGCGTCGCTGAGCCAGACGGCGGCCGAAAAGTACCAGCACTTCCTCCGCAAGTACCCCAGCATTGCCCAGCGCGTGCCCCAGCATTTTATTGCTTCGTATCTGGGCATCACCCCCGAATCACTGAGCCGGGTGCGGCGGCAAACCCAACTGGGAAAATAGGATTCGGTGAGTTGCTAGGGAAAGGTCAGCGTGTTTCGTATTGGCGGCTTTATAGGCTGCAATGGGCACACATACCAGTTCAGCAGGAAACTTCATCGTGCCTGCACGGGCTATGGGTTATAATGCAGGACCCACAGGCGAAGTAGGAGCAGCAGTGTTTTCTTATCATAGGATAATGCGCGGAGGTATGTGAAGGACGGACCTTTGTCTTGTTCTCACCATTAAACGCCTTGTCAGCAAGGGGTTTCTACCTAATCCGCTATGACCTCCACCCTGCTTGCCTACTCCTCATTACCTATTGAGCGCATCGGCCACCACCCCGCCCAGCAGCTACCAACCGCTATTAGCCTGGGCACCGTGCACCTCACCGTGGCCAGTCTGAATCGATCTTTGAACTTTTACCAAGGTGTGCTCGGGTTTCACCTACTGCGTCATACGCCGGGCGCTGAGGGGCAGTCTGCCATGGCCGAGTTAGGTGTGGCGGGCAGCAGCCAAGTTCTAGTGGCACTGCATGAGCAGGTGGGCGCACGCCCCGTGCCGCGGCGCGGCCGGTTAGGCATCTACCACTTCGCGCTCCTACTGCCTTCCCGGGCCGAACTGGGCCGATTTCTACGGTACGTCCGGACGCAGGGCGTGCCCATTGGCTCCTCCGACCATATATACAGCGAAGCCACATACCTAGTAGACCCGGACGGCTTCACGGTGGAAGTGTACCGCGACCGCCCTCGTAGCGAGTGGCTCGTGAGCGCGGAAGGCGAAATCCAGTCCGCTCTCGATCCACTCGATGTGGCCGGTGTGTTGCAGGCCGCCGAAGATGAGCCGTGGCAGGGTCTACCGAAAGGCACAACCATGGGCCACCTACACTTCTACGTGGGTAATCTGCCAGAGGCCGCGGCCTTTTACCACCAGGCGTTGGGACTAGATATTGTAACCTGGAGCCTGTCCGGCGCTTTGTTTCTGTCAACCGGCGGGTATCATCACCAGCTAGCGCTGAATGAGTGGGCTGCCGGCGCACCGGTCGCCACCGACGAGGACGCACGGCTCCTGAAGTGGGAGTTGTGGCTCCCCGATGATAGTTCCAGAAAGGCGGCGGCTACGCGCTTGCAGCAGGCTGGCTACTCCCTGGCGCCAACTCCCGAAGGCCCGGTAACAACAGACCCGTGGGGCATTCGTGTCCTGCTGCGCACTGAGGAACCGGTTCGGCCATAAGTAGAATCAATCACTGGAACTGCCTTCTTTTTCTCTGCGTGTTACGCAAACAACTTCATGACCTTCGCTACCGCGTCGCAGTCACCACTGCTAACCGATTTATCCTTGGCCTACCGGTTGCTGAACCCAGCCCAGATTACTGGCGCCCGGCGACTACTGCTTTTGCTGCACGGAGTAGGCGGCAATGAGTTGAACTTGTTGTCAGTAGGCGAGCAGTTGGCCGACGCACAGACCCTGGTGCTGTTGGTGCGTGCCCCGCTGGAGTTTGGCACTGGGTTCGGTTTCTATCAAGTCGAATTTTCCTCGGGCAAACCTATCTTCAACCAAGCCCAACAGCTAGCTGGCCAGCAATTGCTGCTTCGCTTTCTGGGTGAAGCCACGGCCCGCTATGGTACCCCTGCCGGCCAAGTGTACCTGCTGGGCTTTAGTCAGGGGCAATTATGGCCTTTGATTTGGCCTTGGCTTACCCTTCTAAGATACGGGGCGTGCTGGCCTTTAGCGGGCGCCTGCTCAACGAGTCGCGCAAGCACCATGCCCCAGCATCGGAGGTGCAGCAAGTACAGTTTTTCCTTAGCCACGGCCGCTACGATGACAAGCTACCTGCTTTTCACGCCGACGAGGCTCTAAGCTTTTTACGAACGCTGGGCATCCTTCCGCACTATGAAGTCTTTGAGGGTGGACACGAGATATCGATGAGCAGTTTGGTTGCAGCCCGCCAATGGCTGACAAAGCAACCTTAGGCGACACACACTTTAACGAATTCTCAATCCTGCTAAATACTATAGGTAAGTACCTAAAATTATTTTCACTTACAAAGAACTATGTACGTACATTAAATGTATGTACATATAAAAATACATAATATTCTTCCTCTCAGAAATCTAGGCCAGCAACCCATTAACTCCATCATAAAATCATGAAAAAGCTCCTCTCATCCCTCGTATTTGCCGCTACCATACTATCGACTCCCGTACAGGCAGCCAACGGCTTAGTCACCAGCAAACCGGCCACTGCCAAAGCCGTTGCGGAAATCTACCAAGTACAGCCGCAGTTGAGTTCGCTCGGCTGGACGGGCAAGAAAGTTGGTGGCCAGCACAGCGGAACCATAAATCTGAAAGAAGGCACTGTGCAAGTGAAGGGTACCCAGTTGGTGGGCGGTACGTTCGTTGTGGATATGACCTCCCTAAAGAACACAGACCTCACTGATGCCGATTACAACGCCAAACTAGTTGGTCACCTCAAGTCGGATGACTTCTTTGGTGTGGAAAAATACTCTACGGCTACCTTCGTCATCACCAGTGTCAAGCCGCTGAAGGGTAACGCCGACGGTAACAACGCCATTGTTACGGGTAATTTGACCATTAAAGGCAAAACCAACCTCATCAGCTTTCCAGCCAAAGTAGGCGTGAAAAACGGTGTGGCAGCCGCTTCGGGCGTAGCCACGGTAAACCGCACCAAGTACGATGTCAAATTCGGCTCTACCCTATTTGGCACTGCGGCCGACAAAGCTATTGATGATACGTTTACGCTGAGCTTTAACATAATCGCCAAAGCCAAAGGTGTAGCCACCCGTTAAGGCTTCAAACCTCCCGCTTAGGCCAACGGCTCTCCCCAATTCAGGGAGAGCCGTTAGTGTTCCTTCTGTTCACTTGCACTCATACTACGGGGAAATACCCCAATAAAGAACCCCTATGGAAATTGGCATTGATAGTTTCGCGGCACTACTGCTCAGCAACAGCACCGGCAAAACGCCGACTGGGGTGGAAGCCATGAGCCAATTGCTCGACCGTATTGCATACGCCGATCAGGTAGGCCTCGATGTATTTGGTATGGGCGAGCACCATCGCTCCGAATATTTGGACTCTGCCCCCGCCGTTATTCTGGCCGCTGCGGCTGCTCGCACCAAGCGCATCCGCCTGACCAGCGCTGTGACGGTACTCAGTGCGGCCGATCCAGTGCGCGTATTTCAGGAATACGCCACCCTAGATTTAATTTCCCAAGGCCGGGCGGAGTTGGTAGTGGGTCGCGGCTCCTCCATTGAAGCGTTCCCCCTATTTGGCTTTGACCTCGACGATTACGATGCATTGTTTGCTGAAAAGCTGGATCTCCTGCTTCAGGTGCGCGACCAACAGCGCGTGACGTGGTCAGGCAAGTTCCGGCCGGCCCTCACGGGTCAGGGAATTTACCCGCGGCCCGCGCAGCCCCAGCTGCCCATCTGGCTGGGCGTGGGCGGCACCCCGGCCTCATTCGTGCGGGGCGGTCAGTTGGGGCTACCGCTGATGGTGGCCATCATTGGCGGCGATACGCACCGCTTCCGGCCCCTAGTGGACCTATACCGGGAAGCCGGTCGCCGAGCCGGGCACTCGCCCGAAACGTTAAAAGTGGGTCTACACTCGCTCGGCTACGTGGCCGAAACCACTGAACAGGCGCACGAAGAATTTTTTCCCGGCTATGCCCGCACCTTCACAGCGCGTGCCAGGGAGCGTGGCGGCTCCCCGGTGACAAGGGCTCAATTTGATGCCCAAACTGGCCCGCAGGGGGCGCTGCTGGTGGGTAGCCCCGAGGAAGTAGCAGCCAAGATTCTTCGCCACAGCGAGGCACTGGGGGGCATTTCGCGGGTCACCTTCCAGCAGGATGTTGCCGCTCAAAGTCACGATAAAGTATTACAATCCATTGAGTTACTTGGCACCCGGGTAGCCCCCTTGCTGCGCAAAGCCAAACAGGCAGTTCACGCCTGATAACTGGTATTTGCGGCGCTCTGGTTAAATGAATTTACCTATTGGTGGGCGCTTTATAGGCCCTTGTCGGTTCTGGTTACGTAGTATCTGACCAGGCCGATAAGGACCTATTTTATGCCACTCGTACTCTTTCTATGACTCTACGTCCATACCACGCCCTAGTGGGCGGCAGCACGCAGGGCATCGGCCGAGCCACCGCTGAGGCACTGGCCGAGGCTGGTGCCACCGTTACGCTCTTCGCCCGCGACGAGGCCCGACTGCGGACAGTAGCCGCTGCTCTGCCCACTCCAGCCCAGCAGCAGCACAATTTTTTGGTGGCCGACTTCGCCCAGCCAGCCAAAGTAGCCGAAGTCGTGGCGGGCTACCTAGCCACGCACCCGCATGGCTTCCAGATTTTGGTTAACAATACTGGTGGGCCACCGGCCGGGCCACTGCTGACGGCCACTCCCGCCGAATTTGAAGCAGCCTTTGCCCAGCACGTACTCTGCAATCAGCTTCTGGCGCAGGCACTGGTGCCAGGCATGGTGGCGGGCGGCTACGGGCGAATCATCAATATTATCAGCACGTCGGTTAAGATACCCCTAGCGGGGCTAGGGGTAAGCAACACTATTCGGGGTGCCGTGGCCAGTTGGGCCAAAACCTTGGCAAATGAGGTAGCCGGGCAAGGCATTACGGTGAACAATATCCTGCCTGGCGCAATTGTGACGCAACGCCACGAGTCGCTCATTGCACAGAGAATGAGCAATACGGGCCAAACAAAAGAACAAGTGGAGGCCGCCATGCTCCAGCAGATTCCAGCCCACCGTTTTGGCCAGGCCAGCGAGCTGGCCGCGGTGGTAACCTTTCTTGCGTCACCGGCGGCAGGCTATATCACGGGCACCAGCCTACCCGTTGATGGCGGGCGCACAGGCAGTCTATAATCAAGGTCGGCGTACCTTACAACTTCGCTGTAGGCTAGGCCGCGAAGCACTTGGCCCGAACATGGTGCTACCCACGTTCTGGCGCCCTTGGTGGCCGCACAGTAGCTACGCTGGGGCAGTAGGGACTTGCCATCGAGCGGGTCGTAATTACTGGCGATAAGCACCTTGGGGGCATTTTAAACCCGAATAGGCGGCAGCGACCAGCCTTTCTTCATAGCTAGTAGTCGAAAGCCCGTAATCACCCCCACCGACAGTAAAAAAGTAAGGGTTGGGTCCAGATGCAAGCGCAAGGCCAGAATATACAGTACAGCACCGGTCAGGCACGGGGTGGCGTACAGCTGCCGCTCAAAGACCAGCGGCATCTCGTTGGCCAGTGTATCGCGAATGACGCCACCAAATAGCGCAGAGACGATGCCCAGCAAGACCGCAGCCCATGGATTGACGCCCACATTCAGCGCTTTTTCCAGACCCAGAATGGTGAAAATACCGATACCCAGCGTGTCGAATACCAGTAAAGGGCGCTGCAAAATGCCCAGCCACCAGCGGCGGCAGGCAACGGCAATCAGGACGCTGGCCGTAATAACGAACAGATAGTTGACGTCGCTGATCCAGACCACGGGGTACGCCTGGATGATGACATCGCGTAGCGTTCCGCCCCCGACCGCGGTGACAAAGGCGAAGATGAATAGTGTGAGCACGTCGTGATCTTTCTTCTTGTGTAACGCGGCCAACGTCCCCGATATGGCAAAAACGCCGGTCCCGATTAAATCCGTCACATAAATTACATCCATGGAAGTCTGGCCTAAATGATGGCTTGGTAAAGACGCTACATAATCACTTCCTGGCCGCCCCAAGCCATAAAGTAACCAATGAGCAAGATAGCGCGGAGCCTCGCAACTTGTGGGCCGCGGTTGGGACAATAGGTTTGATGCCAATCGCCGAAAGTATACCTAATTAGCTCTAGCCCCCTTACAACTCGGCGGTTTGATTAACCAGTGAGCGGTGCAGTTGGTAGTGCTGGGCTAGACTAGTAAATTCCGTAACCTGCCGTTGCTGCCACTGGGCATCGTACCCAAGTTCTTCGGCTAGCAACGCCGCCACTACGGGGGCGCAGCGCACAGCCGCGGCAGCGTCGAGGAACAGTATGCGCACGCGGCGAGCCAGTACATCTTCTACCGTACGGGCCAGCTCGTAGCGAGCGGCCCACACTACCTCCGCCTTTCGGAATTCAAGCGCGGCATCCAGTTTTTCCCCCAACTCCGGCCGTTCCATCATTAGCTGCTGCAAGCCGGGCTGGTCGGAGCCGTACACGTAGAAATGGCTCTGACGGTCGGGGGTGGGCTGGGCTCCGTGAATGGCAAGGTGAGCAGTCCGGCTTGGGGCCTTGGGGAGTTTTCCCAGCTTAATGGCCTTGTCTACCGTATCCTGGCCCATGCGACGGTAAGTGGTCCATTTGCCCCCCGTGATGGTTATCAGGCCCGTGTCGGAGACCACTAGCTTGTGGCGGCGCGATAGTTCCTTGGTATGACCAGTGCCGGCCGCTTTGGCCGCTAGGGGGCGCAGGCCAGCGAAGATGCTGAGCACATCGTGGCGCTGGGGTGCCCGACGGAGGTAGAGGCCGGCGGTGCGGAGGATAAACGCAACCTCTTCCTCCAGCGCCTGGGGCTCCAGACTCGGCTCGGGAATGGCAGTATCGGTGGTGCCCAGCACTACTCGGCCCTGCCAGGGCACGGCAAATAATACGCGGCCGTCGTCGGTGCGGGGAATCAGGAGCGCGTCGTCGCCGGGCAGAAATGTCTTATCCAGCACCAAGTGTACGCCCTGGCTGGGGCGTACCAGCGGCCGGGCGCCGGGCGTGTCCAGCTTCCGAATCTCGTCGACGAAGATGCCGGTGGCGTTGACCACAACGGTGCCTCGCAGCTCGTAGTGGCGGCCGGTTTCTTCATCGGTGGCCCGCACGCCGCACACAATACCCTGCTCATTCTTCAGCAGCTCCCGCACGGGAAAATGATTCAGCACCGTGCCACCGTGCTCGATAATCGTTTGGGCTAGGTTCACGGCCAGGCGGGCGTCATCAAACTGCCCGTCGTGGTAGACTACGCCGCCTTTCAGGCCCTCAGGACGAAGGTTGCTCAGCCTGCGCAGCGTTTCGGCGCGGCCAAGAAACACGGAGGAACCCAGGCTGCGACGGCCAGCCAGCCGGTCGTAGAGCTTCAGGCCGATGGTGTAGAAGGCCGTGTCGGCCCAGGAGTAAACAGGAATGAGGAAAGCCTGGTCAGTTACAAGGTGGGGGGCATTTTGAAGCAGCAGGCCCCGCTCTATGAGCGCCTCGCGTACCAGCCCCACATCGCCTTGGGCCAGGTAGCGCACGCCGCCATGCACCAGCTTGGTACTGCGACTGCTCGTACCCTTGGCAAAATCAACTTGCTCAAGCAACAAGGTGCGGTAGCCCCGGCTGAGTCCGTCCAGGGCCACGCCCAAGCCCGTAGCTCCGCCCCCAATGACAATCAAATCCCAGTTGGACTGGCTCTCCAGCTGAGCGAGGAGTGTGGCGCGGTGAAAGGGTGCTGCAGTAAGGGAAATGGGCATAGCTGGCAGTTAATCGCTCGGACAGCGGCATGGGAGAATCCAGTTCACTCCAAGGTTTTAAGACTGATTATGAAGCCGAAACGAAGCGTGTTATAGCGAATCAGACCAGTGTCGACGTATTAAGGAAAGAGGAATTGAGCAGCCCGAACGTGGCGACCCAGAGCAACTGCGCGGAGATTGTGATAGAAAGCGTTTCCGTCGCCAATGTCGCGCAATTCCGCAATACCTGGTGTGCCCGCAACGAGTACGGCCCTTATTATATCTTAAAAAAAGCCCCCCAGCATTGCGGGACTATTTTGCTAGGTTTGTTCTAGCCTCCTTGGCTCGGGCGGGGGGCTTTTTTTGGGCCTATTCTTCTTCCCTGCTGTATGATACATAAACTACGCCTTGCTCATCTGCTTACTTGTTGCGTGCTGCTGGCGCTGGTGCATACTGGCCAAGCACAGTCGGTTTCCGCTTCTGATAAAGCGTTTTTTAAGCCTAAATTCATCAGGAAGCAGTTGCTACGGGCGTCGAAGTGGCAGCTGGCGCACCCCAAGCATACGCTGACCGACTGGACCAACGGCGCCTTCTACTCCGGCGTGTTTGCCGCCTATCAGACAACTAAGTCGCCCCTGCTGCTAGACTCTCTGCTGGCTATGGGCGAGCGCAACCAATGGCGGCCCGGCCCGCGCTACGACCACGCCGACGACATCGTCATCTGCCAGACTTACCTGAATCTGTACCGCCTGAAGAAGGACCGGCGCATGATTCAGCCCACCCTTGACGTGGTTGAGAAACTGCGGACGGTGCCGGGCCCCGAGGTGCAGGCCCACGGCATTGCCTGGTGGTGGTGCGACGCCCTGTTTATGGGGCCGCCGGTGCTGGCAAAGCTGGCCGCGATTGAAAACCAACCCCAGTACCTGACTCTGACGGATACGCTCTACCACCAAACCTATCGCCGCCTGTTCAACCATCAGGAGCACCTGTTTGCCCGCGATGCCAGCTACCTTTGGAGCGAAGCTGGAGAAGGCAAAAAGGAAAGCAACGGCCAGCGCATTTTCTGGTCGAGGGGCAACGGCTGGGTGATGGGCGGGCTGGTGCAGCTGCTCCAGGAGTTGCCCCCGAACCACCCCAACCGAGTCTTCTACCTGAATCTTTTCAAGGAAATGAGTGCCCGCTTGGTGCAGCTCCAGCAGCCCGATGGGCTGTGGCGCTCCAGTCTGCTCGATCCGCAGGCCTATCCCGGCGGGGAGGCGTCCGGTTCCGGCTTCGACTGCTACGCCTTGGCTTGGGGTATCAATCAGGGCATTCTCGACCGGGCCCAGTACCTGCCGGCTGTGCAAAAAGCGTGGGTTGCGCTCAATAAGTGCGTCTCGGCCGACGGCCGCGTGGGCTGGGTGCAGCCCATTGGCGCCGACCCGCGCCGCGACTTTTCGGCCGACAGTTGGGAAGTGTACGGCACCGGCGCATTCCTGCTGGCTGGCTCGGAAGTCATTCAGCTGAGACTCCGGTAGGCGCTTATTCTTGCTTAGCTAGTGAGGGCAGATTGCGGGTTGAATTAATTCTTTGGCGTTTCGTAGGCTACGTTTCGTCTCAGGCCCTAGCTTGGGGGGCATTTTTCCAGGTCTGCTTGGCGTTCTGCGGCCACTGATACCGAGGTGCCTGCCAACTCATGCAGTTCAGTTAAATTCTGCTGCTGAATGGCCCGTTGAATTTCTGCTAACGCCTCCTCCTCGCTTAGGTGCAGGTCAGAGTTTAGCTTTTGACTTAGAGTATGATAGTTCATCTTGAAGTTGTTTGAGGGAGTAATGCGGGTCGGCAAAGGCTGCGGCGGGGTTGCCCGCCATACGGCTCATCGCCCCCGAATCCTTACTTGGGGTGGTGGTACGTTGCTTTTAGGAAGAAGGTGGCTTGGGGGGCTTTTTTTACGGCAATAAAAAAAGGCGCCCCACCCAGAGCGCCTCTTTCCGGAATCAAAACCGAATGAATTCCCACCCATTTCCGGCTTGAAATCTATCCCCGCGTGGCGGCATGCTCTCTAAGCAATTGTCGTCCTCGTTCGGGCTTACTACGTTTGGGTAGCACGATACTTTGTTCGCTATCGGAATGAAGCCGCTAGCCCTATATTCTTGTTTAGGTTGTTGTTAAGTCAAAGTGCGATGCAAGGGTAGCTGTACCCCCTCATCGGTCTTTGTTTAGAAGAACAAAGCTAGGAAGTAGTGAAGGCAGGTACTACGCCTGCATTGTCTACTATCGGTGCTGTATTATCCATAACCCTATTATTCATGCCCGCTAACGGCTAATTTAGGGTACATGAAACTGCAGTTCGAGACAATCCAGCCCCTGGCGGGCAGTTCCTTCACCCTGCTGCACACGACTAATGTGGAGGGTAGCCAGCACGTGCTTTGGCATTACCACCCCGAGTACGAGCTGGTCTATATTCCCTACGGGCGGGGCCGGCGGCATATTGGTCAGCACCACTCCCAGTATGAAGACGGCGAGTTGGTTTTTATCGGGCCCCATGTGCCCCACCTGAGTTTTAGCTACGGCCGCCAGAATCCGTACGAGCAGATTGTGCTGCAGCTGCCCGCCGACTGGCTGACGACGGCCTTTGGTCAGCTGCCGGAGCTTGAGCCCATCAAACAATTGTTCCACCGCGCCCAGCAGGGGCTCTCGTTTGGTGCACAGACCCGGGCCCGCGTTGCTCCTTTATTGCAACAAATGCTTGCCCAACCCGCCTTCCCACGATTACTCTCCGTGCTGCTACTCTTCCAGCACCTGACTCAGGCTCCCGATGTGGAAGTGTTGCACGCCGACCGCGGGGGCCTGGGTCAGCAGGGCAAGGAGAAGGATCGGCTTAGTTTTATCTACCGCTACGTGCAGGAGCACTATGCTGAGCCGATTGAAGTAAGCGAAGTGGCTGAATTGGCTCATTTGACTGTCCCCGCCTTTTGTCGCTACTTCAAGAAAATGACGGGGCAAACCCTCACGGCGTTTGTGCAGGATTACCGCATCAGTCAAGCCTGCCTGCTTCTGCTCGAAGACCGCCCTATTACGGAAGTGAGCTTTGCCAGCGGCTTCAATAACCTGTCGCATTTCAACAAAACCTTTCGCCGACTTATTGGCCAGAGCCCAACGGCGTATCGTCAGCAGCAGCAGAAAATAAATTGAGTAACCCAGGCTTTGGGGGCAACATGGAAACGCAGCCATTTACTTTGTATTACAAAGTTCTTTTAAATACATTTACTCCGTGAATATATTTCGTGCTTTATCTCTGACGCTCTCCCCTATTCACGGTTGCTTGCCCGCTTCCCTCACGCACTAGCTTTCCCTCCCTCTTACCTGCTTATTGAGCCTTTATGGAATTACGGATTCGCCATGTCTCCAAGAGTTATGCTAACGGCGTACAGGCGCTGAAGGACATCAACCTTACCATTCCGGCGGGGATGTACGGCCTGCTCGGCCCGAACGGCGCCGGCAAATCCACGCTGATGCGCACCATTGCTACCCTACAGGAGCCGGATGCCGGCACTATTCACCTCGGCAACCTAGATGTACTCCACCAGCCCGACGAGGTGCGCCAAACCCTGGGCTATCTGCCCCAAGAATTTGGGGTGTATCCGAAAGCCCGGGCGGAAGACCTGCTCGATTATTTCGCCATTCTAAAGGGTATTACCGACCGCCGGGCGCGACAGGAAGTGGTAGAAGCGTTGCTCAGACAAACAAACCTGTGGGAGGTGCGCCGGCAAAAGCTGGGGGGCTTTTCTGGGGGTATGCGCCAGCGCTTCGGGGTGGCCGTAGCCTTGTTAGGGAAACCCAAGCTGCTGATTGTAGATGAACCCACAGCCGGCCTCGACCCGGCCGAGCGGGTCCGCTTTCTGAATTTGCTCAGCGAGTTGGGTGAGAACAGCGTGGTCATTCTGTCCACCCACATCGTGGAAGATGTAGCGGAGCTTTGTACCCGCATGGCTATTATTAACCAAGGCGAAATTTTGCTCGAGACTGAGCCCCTGCGAGCCGTGGATGAGTTACAGGGACGAATTTGGCGCCGAATTGTAGAGAAAAGTGCCTTGCCCCAGTTGGAGCAGGAACACCGCGTCATCTCCACCAAGCTCCTGAGCGGCCGCACACTCGTGCACATCTACAGCGAGGAAACGCCCAGCGCCGGCTTCGACCCGGTGGCGCCTGATCTGGAAGATGTGTATTTCAGCACCATGGCCGGGCACTATGGTCAGGAAGTGGCAGCTGAGGCGAAGCACGTCCAGCCATGAAAGTAGGGCCCATCTTTCGCTATGAATTCCGCTATCAGTGGAATCATGCCTCGACCTGGCTGTTTTTCGGGGTGTTGCTGGTATTACCGCTCCTGCTGACTAAGCTCAGCACCCCCGCCGATGGGAGCTACCACAATTCTCCTTCCTCTATCGCTTTTTTCACCGTTTTCAGCAACCTGCTCTGGCTCATAATGGCGGGGCCATAAGCGGCGACGCTGCGGCCCGCGATGTGCAGACACGCATGCACCCGCTCATGTACACTGTTCCTGTGAGCAAGGCAAACTACTTAGGCGGCCGGTTTCTGGCGGCTTTCACACTGAATACATTGCTGCTGCTGGCCGTACCAGCCGGCCTGCTGCTAGGCTTCTATTCTCCGGGTAGCAGGGCGCAATTGCTGGGTCCGTTTCGGCCGGAGGCCTACCTTTCTGCCTTTGGCTTGCTGGCCTTGCCTGTGGCTTTGGTCGGCACAACCGTTCAATTTGGGCTGGCGGTGCTGCGCGGCCGGGCCATCGCCAGTTACGTCGGCAGCGTGCTCCTGTTCTTTGCTTCCCATTTCATCCTGATGATAGTAGCTAAGCTCGTGGGGTGGTGGGACCTGGTCAAGCTGCTGGATTTGGTAGGCTTCGGCGGAGTAGTGGGCAGCGAGTTGGAAACCTGGACCGAAGCGGAAAAGAACACGCGCCTCATTGCCCTGCAAGGCTTATTTCTCTGGAACCGCCTCCTCTGGCTGGGCTTTGCGGGGGGCTTTTTTGCCTTCGTCTACCACCGCTTCCAGTTAACTTCCCCGGCCATCCGCCGCGGGTGGAGCTGGCGCCGCCAGCCAAAGCGACGGGCAACCGCGCCCACCCTGACAACCGGAGAAAGCCGCCCGATTATGGTTCCGCCCGTTGCCCGCCCCTTTGGCTGGGCCACCTATGCCTACCAAACCCTCGCCGTGGCGTGGTCATCCTACGGAAAAATGGCGCGTAGCTGGGGTGGGCTCCCACTCGTGGCAGCCATAGCACTGGGCTCGGCGCTGCTCGGGTCCGAGTTTATGCAGCAGAATACTATTCCACTATTCCCCACCACCCAGCAGGTAGTTTATTTCCTAACCAATGCCGTGGGTGATGTGAAAACGCCCTGGATAATTATTCCGCTGCTGATTGTGTACTTCGCTGGGGAGTTAGTCTGGCGCGAACGGGAAGCGGGCTTGAGTGAGATAACCGACACGGCCCCGGTGCCCGAATGGGTTCTCCTGGGGGGCAAATTTTTGGGACTTGGGCTGCTGCTCGTCACCTGGATGGCGCTCCTGCTGCTGGGAGGAATGCTGCTGCAAATAATTCTGGGATATCAGAACTTCGAGGTCGGGCTGTACCTTAAAACCCTCTTTGGGCTGCAGCTAATCGAGTATTTGCTCTTTGCCCTGCTGGCCTTGGTGGTGCACGTGCTGGTAAACCAGAAATACGTGGGTCATTTGGCGCTGCTCCTCACTTTGGGGTTCATTGGCTTCGCCTCCAAGTTGGGCATCCACCATCACCTGCTGGTTTTTGGTGCGGCTCCCGACTGGGCGTACACCGATATACGCGGCTTTAGGGCGTCCCTTGGCCCGTGGTTCTGGTTTAAGGGTTACTGGACTGCCTGGGCGCTGCTCCTGGCGGTGGTAGCCCGGCTGGTTTGGACGCGCGGCAGGGAAAGCAGCCTCAGGCAGCGACTTCAGCGGGCGCGTCGCCGCGTTACGTTTCCTACCGCCGTGATGGCCGCGGTGGCGGTAGGGCTGGTGCTCACGCTGGGTGGTTTTATTTTCTACAACACGAACGGACTCAACGAGTACACTACCGCCCCTGACCTAGCGGAGCGCCTAGCCGAGTACGAGCGGCGCTACGGACGGTATGTGCACGTCCCGCAGCCGCAGCCAACCAGCACCAAGCTGCATGTGGAGCTTTATCCCGCACGGCAGGCAGTTTCGATTCGGGGCAGTTACCAGCTGATGAACTACACCGCCAAGACCATCGACTCCATTCACCTGGCAACTGCCCTGGGCGTAGAAACAGCCGATGTATCCTTCAGCCGCCCGGCGGCGCAAGTACTGGCAGACGAGAAGTTGGGCCACCGGATCTACCGCTTGGCCACCCCCCTCCGCCCCGGCGACTCGCTACAGCTAAGCTTCCGGGTACAGGTCCAGCCGAGGGGATTCCGCAATAACGGCGTGCATGCTTTGGTGGAAGCCAATGGCACCTACTTCATGAGTCAGGACGTGCTGCCCAGCATCGGCTATCAGCCCCTTCGCGAGCATAGGGAGGCCAGCATCCGCAAAAAATACAACCTCCCCTCACGCCCCGAAATCCCGTCGCTGTACGACGCTAAGGCACGCCAAAAATCACACCGCGGCGCCTGGGGGGCATTTGAGGCAGTGGTGGGCACGGCTTTAAATCAAACCGCTGTAGCGCCGGGGGCACTACACCGAACCTGGACGGCCGGCGGGCGACGCTATTTCCACTACAAGACGGATGCTCCTATCCAGAACCAGGCTGCCTTCTTCTCCGCTGGTTATGCGGTGCGGAAAGCGCATTGGCAGAGCCCTTCGGTTGACTCCGGAAAAGTAGTGTCAATCAGTTTCTATTACTACCCGCCGCACGCTGCCAATGTAGAACGTATGGTTCGTAGCGTACTCGCCTCCCTGGACCATTATAGCACTCAGTTTGGCACCTATCCCTACGGCCACCTCACGGTGGTGGAGCGAGCCGGCAATGAGGGGGAGCTGAATGCCGAAGCTAGCACCATTGATTACGGGGAGCAATTCGCCCTGATGAAGCCAGATGATGGGCCCCGGGGCTTCGACTTGCCCTACTACGTGCTGGCCCATGAGGTGGCGCATCAGTTTGGGGCCGGATATGCCTCCGTTGAGGGCGCTCCGGTGCTGGCCGAAGGCCTAGCGGTATATTCCGGTATGCAGGTGTTGGAAAAAGCATACGGGTACGGGCATTTGCGCCGCTACCTTAGTTTCCTGCGTCAGTCCTACGAAGTGCCTCGCTCCCGCGCCATGGCACCTTTGCTGCGGGCCAATAATGCATTTTTGGGCTACCGCAAAGGCCCTCTTGCGCTGTATGCGCTTAGTCAGTACATCGGTCAGGAGCAGGTAAACGGGGCGCTCCGCCGGGTGCTTGCAAAACCCGACTCCGCCACCTCTACTCTAACGACCACCCTCGATCTGTATCGTGAACTCAGGGCGGCCACACCGGATTCGCTCCACTACCTGCTCCGCGACCTGTTCGAGACTAACACCTATTGGGACTTGGAAACCCGGCAAGCCACAGCCAAACGGACTGCTGCTGGCACCTGGCAGGTAACGCTTGATGTGCGGGCGCGCAAGCTGGTGGTTGATAGCGTCGGCGCTGAGCACGAGATGCCCCTGAATGACTGGGTAGAGATTGGAGTTATTGCTCCACGTGGTAAGGAGGAATATGGACAACCTATCTATCGGCAAAAGCACCGCATCCGTTCCGGTGAGCAAACGATTACCGTAACGGTGCCTAGCCAGCCTGCGCGGGCCGGCATCGACCCATACCTGCTGCTGATCGATCTAAAGACTGATGATAACGTCGAGGAAGTAAAGATTGTAAAATGAATACCCAGAACTGACGCTCTCATAAAGCGCGTCTGTTCTGGGTAAAATGTATAATTGAAATTTTTGCCTAGCTCCACAACGCTAACTTCAGCTGAAGTTTCCCACTAGCGCAGCACCCAAAAAAATGGCTCGCCTAGGCGGCGCGAACGAAGTAAAGCCGGCACAAGGTGTAGCGATTAGTAGGTGGTATCAAGTCAAAACAGCGAGTTTAGGCAGGCATTCATGCGGTTGGCGTAACTAAACTGTCCGAAAATAGGCAAACAAGGGTCGCATTCATCACTATTCGGACATCGCGTTGCAGAATCTTGGCTGGCAGTGCGTAACTTTAGTGGAACTGGCTGGCAACGCTTTTTAGCAGTAACTGGCCATCAAGCTCCGTCCCTTCAAGGCAGCAAGAGGTGCTTTTCGTTCGGAGAACCCGCTTGTCTGTCCGCCCACTTACCTACCCCACTATGCCCGCAGAGCTATCGCATCCTGCTTTATCTACTACTCGTATTTCCCGCTTGCATATTCCTAAGCCTGTCCAGCCAGCTATATCCAACAGCCGGTACTTAATAAGCTGGCTACTAACCTTGCTGCTGTTGTTGAGTGGTGTAGCTAACACTGCCCTCGCACAAACGGCGCCCCCGAGTGCAGCGAAGATGAGAAGTTCATCAATAACTGGTATTTCGGCTACCGGGCAGGGCTAGACTTCAACGAAGCCAGAGATACTATTCCGCCCGCGGTGCTGACCGATGGGCGGATGGTAGCGCCCGCCGGCTCCGGTGTGATGTCGGACAGAAATGGTAGCCTGCTCTTCTATACCAACGGCGACACCGTGTGGAGCCGCGACCACAACATCATGCTCAACGGCACGGGCATGGGAGGCAATCGCCTCACCACCGACGGCCCCTTGGCTATCAAGCGACCCGGTATAGTTCCTCCCGGTGCCCCAACGCGCTACTTTCTATTTACGCAAGATGCCCAAGGCGGCCCCAAGGGCCTGAGCTACTCAGAAATCGTGATTCCCGTAGGTGGGCAGGGCGAGGTAGTCGCAGCTACTAAAAATACGCTCCTCACCCGCGGCACGGCCGAAAAGATGACGGGCGTACTGCACAAGAACGGCTGTGACGTCTGGATAATCGTGCACGGCTGGGGTGCGGCAACCAACGGCACTGAGAACCGCGGTGACTCTTTTCTGGCGTACCGCGTGACACCGGCTGGTGTGCAACTCCCCCCCATCATTTCGACCGTTGGAGCTTTGCATGCGCCGAGTGTAGCAGCCCAGGGTTACCGCGGCCAGATGAAAGTGTCGCCCGACGGCGAGCAGCTGGCCGTGGCGCGATTCAGCGAAGCCACCGATAGCAGCGGTACCGTTGAACTGTTTGACTTCGATGCCGAAACAGGTGTAGTAAGTAACCCCCAAATTATTGACAGTAACGCGGGCCGTTACTACGGGGTCGAGTTTTCGCCCAGTCGCAACTACCTCTACGCCACAGTGCAAAGCCCACCCCAGCTGCTGCAATTCGATTTGAGTGCCACTAACATACCAGCCAGCAAGCAGATCATTCCGCTCAACCAATCGCCCGCTGTCAATCTGGGCTCCATGCAGGCCGCCCCCGACGACAAGATTTACGTGGCCCGCGAAAATGGGCCCGCCGTTGGGTTTATCACCTACCCCGACTCGCTGGGGGCGAAAGCAGCTTACGCCGATGACAGCCTGGCGCTGGGCGGTCGGCGTAGTGGATTGGGTCTGCCCAATTTCAACCAAAGCTCTTTGCTGCGAGTCGGCATTGGCGCGCAAATCACGGCTTGTCGCGAAATATCTTTTCAGGCCAGCTTCGCCGTTCAAACCCCCGATCTGGTGTATGCGTGGACCTTCGGTGATGGCACCACTTCTACTCTAAAAGATCCCGTTCACACCTACGCTACGCCCGGCGACTACACGGTGACACTGCGCATTACCAATGACTGCTTTTGCCGCGAAACTCGGGGTATTATCCGGGTGCCGGCCCTGCCCCAGCCTGGGAGTATTGGCACCACCCAGACGGTATGCGCTGGAACGGCACCGGCTCCTCTGACCAGCACGGTCAATGCTTCGGGCGACGCCGGCCTGCCGCTGGTTTACCAATGGGAGTCGTCCACGGATAACACCACTTTCACGGCTGTCAACGGAGCTACTGGCGCTACCTTCCAGCCGCCAGTTTCGCTGACGCCCGGCATTACCTATTTCCGGCGGCGTGCGCAACTACTGTTGCCTAGCGGATCAGGCCCTTACTGTACCCCTTCCTTTACCGCATCTGTAGCTATTACCGTAACCCCAGCCGTGACGGCTGGCACTATTGGCGCCGACCAAGCAGTGTGTGCCGGCAGCAGCGCAGCGCCCCTGACGAGCACCGCCCCGGCCACGGGTGGCACAGGTACGTTTACCTATCAGTGGGAATCATCAGCTGATAACATCACCTGGGGGGCAATTCCGGGCGCCACAGCCGAAACTTTTGCGCCGGGGGCCATCACAGCCACCACCTATTATCGGCGCCAAGTGCGCTCCGGCGCTTGCTCCACGCCGCCTTCCAACGTGGTAACGCTGACGGTTGTGCCGGCCCTCACGGCCGGTCGCATCGCGGCCGATCAAACCCTCTGCGCGGGCTCTACACCAGCCCCTCTCACCAGCGAAACCCCAGGCACGGGCGGCACAGGCCAAATTGCTTATCAGTGGGAATCATCAACGGATAATATAACCTGGGCGGCCAATGGTGGAGCCACTGGCCCCACGTATGCACCTGGTCAGCTTAGTGCCACGACCTATTTCCGGCGCCAAGCGGGCTCCGGTACTGCTTGTGCACCTGCCTTGTCCAATGTCATTACCATCACCGTGACGCCAGCGCTGACGGCCGGCACTATTGGCGCCGACCAAAGGGTATGTGCGGGCAGCCCCGTAGCGCCGCTGACCAGTACGGCGCCCCCTACGGGCGGTAACGGTACGTATGCGTATCAGTGGGAATCTTCAGGAAATAATGCCGATTGGGCGCCCATCGTCGGGGCCACCAGTGCCGCCTATGCACCGGGCCCACTCGCTTCTGATACCTACTTCCGGCGGCGCGTAAACTCAGGGCCCTGTGCCCCGCAGTATTCGCCTTCTGTAGCCATAATCGTGCTGCCCAACCTAACGGCTGGCAGCATTGCCGCCAGCCAAACCCTCTGCGCAGGCGCCACCCCGGCTCCGCTTATCAGCACCGGCGAGGCCGGTGGGGCGGGGAACATTGCCTACCAGTGGGAGACCTCCACGGATAACTCGACATGGACACCCTTGGGCGGAGCTACTGGCCCCACGTATGCACCGGGCCAACTTAGCGCCACGACCTATTTCCGGCGCCAAGCTAATGCCAGCCCTGCCTGCGCTCCTGTATTTTCGAATGTAGTTACCATCACCGTTTTGCCCGCCCTAACGGCCGGCACGATTGGCACTGATCAGACGCTTTGTCCGGGCGCTACTCCCGCTTCTCTCACCAGCACGGCGGGTCCTGGTGGTGGCACGGGCACGTTCGAGTACCAATGGGAATCATCGGGGAACAACGCGGATTGGGTGCTTATCGTCGGGGCTACTGGTGCTGGCTATTCACCTGGGCCGCTTGCTTCTACCACTTATTACCGCCGGCGCGTAACGTCAGGAACTTGCGGATCAGCGTACTCGCCTTCCGTTGTCCTGACGGTGCTGCCAGTGCTGAGCGCGGGCAGCATCGCTGCTGACCAGACTATTTGCGCAGGCGCTACACCGGCCCCGCTCAGCAGTTCTAGCGCGGCTGGTGGTGGCACAGGCACGTTTGCTTACCAGTGGGAATCGTCGACAGATAACGCAACCTGGACAGCTATAGGTGGCGCCACCAACCCAACTTTCGCGCCTGGCGCACTTACGGCTACCACTTTCTTCCGCCGCCGAGTTACATCGGGCACCGGTACCTGCTCTACGGCGACTTCCAACGTAGTCACGATACAGGTGCAGCCCGTCGTAACTCCTACCGTAAGTCTGGCCGCCCCACCCGTGCAGTGCCCCGGTATTCCCCTCACCTTCACGGCCGTGGTTACTAATGCGGGGGCCGCACCTACTTTCGCTTGGTTCGTCAACAACGTGGCCGTGGCCAGTGGACCTACCTTTACCAGTAGCACGTTGGTTTCCGGCGACCAAGTACGCGTTGAAGTGGCGCCCACGGCGGGGCTGTGCAGTTCGGCTCCTGCTGTGGCTACAGTCACGGTAACGCGCACGCCTACGCCGCTGCCCACGCTCGCCATTACCGTGCAGCCGGGCGGGCCGGTTTGCCTAGGCGCACCGCTTACCTTCAATCTGGCGAGTGTGACAGAGGCTGGCCCGAACCCTGACTACCAGTGGCAGGTAAATGGCAGCGACGTAGCAGGGGCTACGGGTCCAACCTTCACCAGCACGACGCTGCGTGCAGGCCAGACCGTGACGTTGCGCCTGCGCACAAACACAGCATGCGGGCAGCCCGTTACGGCCATATCGAATGGCATAGCTGTGCAACTTAGCCCCCAGTGGATGTGGATGCCGGGCCCGACAAGGAAATTCTGGCAGGCACCTCCGTAGTATTGGAAGGCCGCGCCGATGGTACCTATCCCGTGACGTGGACGCCGCAGGCGGGGCTGACTTTTAGAGAAAATGATCCGTTACGGCCCGTCGCCTCGCCCACTGTTACAACTACTTACACTATCTCGGCGGGGGAAGGCGGCTGCGCCGACAGCGACCAGGTGACGGTGACGGTGCGCCCGCCCATCCGCATTCCCAATGCCTTTACGCCGAACGGCGACGGCCGCGACGACACCTGGCAGATTGAGTTCATCGAGCAATTCCCAGACAATACGGTGAGCATATTCAACCGCTGGGGCAACCGGATCTTCTCGGCCGAAAACTACAGCCGGGCCAATGAGTGGAAGGGCGACATCAATGGGCAGCCCGCTCCGGTTGGCACCTACTACTACGTCGTCGTCACGAAAGGCCCGCTGGGCAAGTCCTACAGCGGATCAATTACGATTCTGTACTAACCAAAATGTCCTGCGGCTCTTACCGACGCAGGACTACTTTTCTCCTAGATAGACGCTAAGGCAATACCTGTTATGAAAAGAGCTCTAACTCTACTGCTGCCCCCGCTGCTGCTGCTGGCAACCCTGCCGGCTTTGGCCCAGCAGCAGGCGCAGTACAGCCAATACATGAATAATAACTACATTCTGAACCCTGGCGCAACTGGTGTGGAAGATTACATCGACGTTAAGTTCAGCTACCGCACCCAATGGACGGGCCTGGAGGGTGCGCCTAAGACTTACTACGCCAGCATTAATTCCTCACTGGGCAAATGGCGCACTACCACCAAGCGCACCATCCGCGACCGGCGCCGGCCGTTTCACGCGCTGGGGGCTTTGTGTATAGGGACGAGACTGGGCCCACAAGCCGTACGGGTGCCTACGCTTCCTACGCTTATAACCTAGTTTTAAGACCTGACCTGCGGGCGGCATTGGGTGCGTCGGTGGGCATGCAGCAATTTGCCGTTGATGGGCAGAAGCTGCGCTTTTTTGACCCCACAACCGCTACGCCCAGTGCTGCCTCGCGGGTGCTGGATGGTTCGGTGGGATTGTGGGTGTACAGCTCCAATTTTTACGTTGGGGTGGCGGGTTCGCAGCTGCTGGGCAATAAGCTCGACTTCTCCTACGGACCAAACCAGTTGGGCGAAGGAGCGCCCGGCAACACCTTGAAGCGTCACTACTTCGCTACTGGCGGCGTACGGGTGCCGCTCAACAAAGATTGGTCACTGGTACCTTCATTGATGCTTAAGGCCGTCAACCCCGCTCCGCTCTCGCTCGACATCAACGCCAAGCTTAAGTACCAAGATCTGCTGTGGGCTGGCGTATCGTGGCGCGCCTTTGACTCGTTCGTGGGGATGGTGGGCCTCAGCTATGAGCAGCTCACCGTAGGCTATTCCTACGATGCGGGTCTCTCGGAGCTTAATGGCTACCACGGCGGCAGCCACGAGGTGATCGTAGGGTTGAGGCTGAAGAAAAAAGCGCAGGTGGTATGCACAAACCGGTTCTGGTAGGTATTCACACGTGTACTGCTGTACATACTATGCGGCGTATTCAACTTTAAAGGCCATTCGCGGCACGTAGCACGCAGCGGGTTCTGGTGCTACTCTGACCAAGCATGGGCTTGGGTGTTGGATCCATGAGGGTGAGCCCATCTTTTTGCCTCGCAGCTTATCTTGGCCCTGGATCTGCCATCTACCCGTGCGCTGATGACTTTATTTCGCCATTTCAGATTACTTCCTCGGTTAGTCGTAGCCATCGTACTGCTGGTCATGGGTGTGCAGCCACTAGCCGCCCAACAGCCGCTTACGCGCGATACTTCTTTTACGGTGGCTAGCGCCCTGCGAAAAGCCCGCAAGGACAATCCAACCATTACTCTGGCCCAACCCGCGTTTCCCTCCACCATTCAAGCGCAGCGAAACTTAACCTACTGTACCGTGGGCGGGCGGCCATTGCAGCTCGATATCTTTTATCCGAAGGCAAAGCGCTCCCGAGGTTACCCGGCCGTGTTGCTTATCCACGGTGGCGGTTGGAGTTCCGGCGACCGCTCTCACCACGCGCCGATGGCTCAGCAGCTCGCCGCCAAGGGCTACGTGACGGTCACAGTGGAGTACCGCTTGTCGCCGGAAGCCCGGTACCCGGCCGCCGTGACCGACCTAAAGGCCGCCGTGCGCTGGCTGCGGACTCAGGCGGGCACCTACCCCATCGACACTACTCGAATTGCCGTCTGGGGATTTTCGGCAGGAGGACAAATGTCCGCTTTACTGGGCACGACTAACGGTGACGCGCAGCTGGAGGGTTCGGCCTGCCAGACGAGCCGTTCCAGTCACGTGCAGGCCATCATTGATGTGGATGGTACGTTGGCCTTTATCCATCCTGAGTCGGGGGAGGGCGATGACAGCCGAGGGCTTTCCGCCGCTACACGCTGGTTTGGCGCATCCAAAACAGACCAGCCCGCCCTGTGGCACCAAGCCGGCGCCCTGAACCACGTCACGGCCCAGACGCCACCCATCCTGTTCTTAAACAGTTCCGTCGACCGTATGCACGCGGGCCGCGACGACATGATCAAAAAACTGGATGCCTTCGGTATCTACCACGAGACGCACGTTTTTCCCAAGGCGCCGCACACGTTTCCCCTGTTCAACCCTTGGTTTGACTTAACCTTGGAGCATACTGTCGCGTTCCTGGCTAAGGTTTTCCCGAAGCGGCCATAATTTTGCCCCCCCAGGAAGCTACTGGAGGCAAAATATAGAAACCGCAACGACCGCAGCCCGCTGCCGGCGTCATCCTAAACTGTATAGCCTGTGCCGAAGCCTTCGTCTCCTGCCCTACACCGCCTGCAGCCGTTGCGGTTTCTGCTACTAACAAGCTGCCTGCTGTTGAGTGTAGCGGCCGCCCTAGCCCAAGATACCCCGGCGACTCCGGCCAAAGCCGCGGCACCTTCCTTTTCGCAACCCGTGCGCCTGACCGTAGCGCCGGACGGCTCGGGCGACTACCGTAGCATTCAGGAGGCGGTGATGGCCGTGCGCGACTTCATGCAGGTGCGGGCTACCATCTATATCAAAAACGGCACCTACCGCGAAAAGCTGGTTATTCCGGCTCAGAAAACCAATATCACCCTGCTAGGCGAAAGCCGCGACGGCGTTGTCATCACCTTCAGCGACTACTCAGGCGACGCGGCCGGGCATACTACCTACACCTCCCACACGGTGCGCGTCCAGGGCAACGACTTCTGGGCCGAGAATATCACCTTCGAAAACGCGGCTGGGCCAGTTGGGCAGGCTGTGGCCCTGCACGTGGAAGGCGACCGGGCCGTGTTTCGCCACTGCCGTATGCTGGGTCACCAGGACACGCTGTTTCTGGCCATAGAAAACAGCCGCCAGTATTATCAGGATTGTTATATTGAGGGCACCACCGACTTCATCTTTGGCGCCAGCACGGCCGTCTTCGACCGTTGCACCATCCACAGCAAACGCGACTCCTACATCACGGCTGCCTCTACTACGCCCCGGCAGGCCTATGGGCTGGTGTTCCTCCAATGTCGTCTCACGGCAGCGCCCGAAGCGCAGAAGGTGTACCTGGGCCGGCCTTGGCGGCCCCACGCGCGCACCGTATTTCTGCACTCGGAATTGGGCGCCCACATCACCGCCGCCGGCTGGGACAACTGGCGAAACCCACAAAACGAGCAGACCGCTTTCTACGCCGAATACCAGTCTACCGGGCCGGGAGCCCAGGCCACTGGGCGCGTGCGGTGGGCGCGGCAGCTGCGGGCTCGCGAAGCCCGGCGCTATACGTTGGCCCGGATTTTTGCGGGCCCCACACCGTGGCAACCCACACCAGAGTAAGCTAGCATTGCGGGTCGATTTTTCGCGCTGGGGGCTTTTTTGATGTTGCATGAAAGGCCGCGAAAATGGCACACAATCCTGAGTAGTTTACCTCAAACATTGTACGCCCAGAATGAACTCATTTGGGGAGCGTCTACGCTATTCATGAAGCAACGGAGCCTTTGCGTATTATTAACTTTGACTCACCCGTGACCTGTTTAGAAATCGAACGTTGGCTAGGCGCTGAAACCGCTAATGACCTCTGGCGAGTAATACCACGCCAGCCACTATCAGCCCTACGCCCAGCACCTGGCCCAGCGTAATCTGCTCTCGCAGCACCAACCAACCCAGCACGGCGGCCACCGCCACCGAGCCACCGACGATAATGGGCGTACCCACCGAGGCTGGGGCGCCTTTCGTGAACACGTAGAATGTCAAAATCTCAGCGATGCCCACGCTCAAACCCGCCAGACAGGAATACAGCACGCCCGTTTGAGAGATGCTCACTGGCTGCCGTGTAGCCTTGATATAAAGTAGCAAAAAGCCCCCCACCGCCGCCGCCACGAGCTGAAGGAGTACTGCCCCAGCTACTTGGTGAATGTTACCCGATGCCAGCTTAATAAAGAAGTTATAAAGCCCGAGGCAGAAGGCTGTGATGACAGCCAGCAAAAGCCAGTTCATGCAAATGGCTCTAGGTCAGGCGATGTAATAGGTCCTGCTGGGTATGCTGCCAGTCCTCGGCCGATTCGTTTTTAGCCCACATCTCCTGTAGCTCCGACTTGCTGACTACAGCCTGCACGGCTTGCTGGGCCATCTCGCGCAGGTCCTCGCTTTCGCTGGCATCCAGCTTCACTATTACGGGTATCAGATCGGCGGGAAAATCGCGGGACGGTTTGCCCAGAATGGCAGCTACTATTTCAGCCGCCGCCAGCGCTTCGCTGGCTGCATCACCGTCAATATGGTCTTCCTCCTCAGCCACCGCGACTAACGCTTCGAGCAGCTTTGCCTCATTGTGATTATCACGGAAGTCTTCGGCGAAGTCGGCTGCCGCGTCGTTGTCGAAGTTGTAGTAGCCCCAGGTTCCCATATGCTAGTAAATAAGGTGTAGTACTAATCGTGTCTGAAAGCTTTACTAGCTAAGCGACAGAATGGTTATTTCAATCATCTTTCTATAAACCTGTCGCAGCGCTGCGGCTATTCCGGCTTTTCAAGCGCATTATCCATCGCATCGTCATCGGCTTCTGTCAGATAGTCTGCTACACTGGGCACAAGTGGCTGCGGAGAAGTGGGACTGGAAAATGATTCTTTCTGAAGAAAGAACGATTCGGCCTGCATTGCTTTATAGCCATAGTAGCCTCGCCCTATAAGATGAGCTGCCACCGGCAACAATAAAACCAGTGGTAGCCAAAGAGGCATTATAAGTTGGGTTGTTGCTTCTCGCCGCCGATGGCGCACTACTGCCGACGCCAGTAAACAACACACCGAAAGCCCCCAGCGACAAAAGCACCTGTTATTACTCCTAAATAAACGAGATATTCAAAAGGATCAGGGTCCTGATATGAGACAGCTTGCGGCAGTGCAGACAATGGAGGATAGATTGTCCAACCATCCGATTCATTAAACAGCCAAAAGGAAGCGTTAAACCATATGTGTCCAACCGCAATAATTACGCAGGCCACAGCCGCCGCTACCACGGCACTCAGCCGCAAGTCCGCTACCAGCATCATATTACTTGAACTTCTCCTTCAGAATCTCCAGCTCCACGGCCGGCGAAATCTTCTCATAGAGGATGTGGTAAGCTGCGTTGGTAATTGGCATGCTCACCTTCAGCTTCTTATTCAGCTCATAAATACTCTTGACGGCGTAGTAGCCCTCGGCCACCATGTTCATCTCCATCTGCGCCGATTTTACGGAGTAGCCGCGACCTACCATGTTGCCAAACGTGCGGTTGCGGGAGAACTGGGAGTAAGCCGTTACGAGCAGGTCGCCGAGGTAGGCGCTGGCGCTCAGGTCGCGCTGGTTGGGGCTGAGCGCGTAGAGGAAGCGCCGGATTTCCTGCACCGCGTTACTGACTAATACCGCCTGAAAATTGTCGCCGTAGCCCAGGCCGTGGGCAATGCCGCAGGTTAAGGCAATGATGTTTTTCATCACGGCGCAGTATTCAATGCCGTCGAGGTCGGCGGCGGGGTGTGCCTTCACGTAGCGGTTGCGCAGGAGCTGGCAGAAATCCTCGGCCAACTCCAGATCGGGGCCGCCGATGGTGAGGTAGCTCTGCTTTTCGAGGGCCACTTCCTCGGCGTGGCATGGGCCGGCCACAACGCCCAATTGCTCTACATCAAGCCGAAAACGCTCAGCTACGTAATCGGTAACGAGCACATTTTTGCCCGGAATCATGCCCTTAATGGCGGAAATAACGCGCTTGTCGCGGAGAGAATCGCGGTCGAGCTTGTCGAGGGCGCCCTGCACAAAGGCGGCGGGCACGGCCAGCACCAGCCAATCGGCATCTTCGACCACTTCCTTCAGGTCGGTGGAGGGAAAAACGCGACTCAGATCGAAGGCCACCGAGGATAAGTAGCGCGGGTTGTGGCGCGTACGCAGCAAGTGCTGCACATCGTCTTTGGAGCGCAGCCACCAGCCCACCTGGGCCCCGTTTTCGGATAATATTTTTGTTAAAGCAGTAGCCCAGGAGCCGCCGCCGATCATGGCTATTTTTTCCACCAAATAAACGTATTGGAAAGCGCGCGAGCACCTTCTCCGGTTAAACGACCTGAACCGCCCCTGCCCTCAAACCCAAGCGCAACGGCAACCAACTTTGTCGCAAGGACGAGTTTAGACAAAAAAATGAGAGGCCGGGGTAAAAAAGCCCCCCAGCCTCTCATTTGCTACCTAACAAGCCCTGTTAAAGTTGCTTAATCAGCATCAGCTACTTCTTCTTTTAGAGCCGCTTTGTTGATAGACTTTTCGTCTTTCACTACCACTACTGCCCCGTCTTTCAGCTTCTTATGCACGGTTGCATACGGGCCGCTGGCTACCTGGTCGCCGGCTTTCAGGCCACTGAGAATTTCAATATTTGTGATGTCGCTGATTCCAGTTTTTACTGGCACCATTACGGCCTTGCCATCACGAATTACGAATACCACTTCCTGCACATCGGTTGGCGCGGCTTGGGCAGTCTCCTCCGAATTGCCACCGCCGCCACGGCCTACGCGCACCTTCGGACCATCACCTTTGTTGGGGCCGGCGATGGCCGAGCTATCCGTTTTGGTGGTTACGGCGTTGAGCGGCACGCTCAGCACATTGCTTTTACGGTCGGTGATAATATCAACAGAAGCTGTCATGCCAGGACGGAATGGGACGATGGTACGGCCGCCCACATTGCGCACCAGGTGCTGATAGGATTCGGGCACCAGACGGATTCGGACCTCAAATTCGGTAACAGCTTCAGCAGTCAGGGCGTCTTTGGCGGTATTGGCCACGCTGGTTACGATGCCCCGGAATTTCTCGTCCTTATTGGCGTAGGAGTCCACATCCACGTTCACCGAGTCGCCCAGGTTCACGTCGATGATCTGGTTTTCGTTCACGTTCACCCGCACCTCCATGGAGTTGAGGTCGGCAATGCGCATGATTTCGGTACCAGCCATTTGCGAAGTACCTACTACCCGCTCGCCTCGCTCCACATTCAGCTTACTGACGGTGCCGCTTACGGGGGCGTAAATGGTCGTTTTCTCCAGGTTGCGGCGAGCCTCATCCAATGATGCCTGCGCGCTGGCTACTCCAGACTGGGCACCGCGAATGCTTTGGCGGGCGCTGTTTATTTCTTCCTGGCTGGCGTCGTAGGCGGCTTTGCTAGCCTCGTAATCGGCCTGGGAAATTACTTTTTGCTTATACAGCGAGGCATTCCGACGATACGCCAGCTCAGTCTGCTTGGCGTTCGCCATCAACTGCTGCAAGCGCGCCTGCGTCTGGCCAACGTTGGCCCGCTGGGTATTCACGCTCGCCGACTGCATGTTTACCATAGCCTGGTAGTTATCGGGGCGAATGCGGAGCAACAGCTGCCCTTTTTTAACGGAGTCGCCCTCGGCTACATACAGCTCCGTGATTTCACCGGATACGTCGGGCGAGATTTTTACTTCCGTCTCCGGCTGTACTTTGCCCGAGGCGCTTACCTTTTCCACGATAGTCGCTGGCCCGGCTTTGGCGACGATAACTTCGGTTCCGTCAGGTTTACCTATCCATCCCTGCTTTTTGGCCACCATGTACCCGGCTATCAACAGAACCAGTACTCCCAGCAGAATGTATAGTAAGCGGTTGTTTTTCATGTTTGAAAAGAAATCCAGCGTAGGGAAAGAGAAGGCAAATAAATCAATTAAAACTAAAGATAGGGCAACGCTACAGCTGGTTTTCTATGGCCCGCTTACGCTGGAGCTTCGCACGGCCTTTTATTCCATCTATTTCACCCTCGCTGCGAGCTTTCTAACGACTGGGGGGCTTTTTTGCCCCGGTGTTCAGCAGCCTGAGCGTCGCCCCTTACTTCCTTATAAGGTCAGCGGGTTGCCTTGGTAAAACTCTAACACCTTCCGACGGAAAATAAACTCATACTTCGCCTGAATCATGCTCGATTCGGCTCCATTGAGGTTATTTTTTGCAATGTTAAACTCCGTGCCGTTCAGCAAGCCGTTGTTGAACCGGATTTCGGCGTTGCGGTAGGCCGTAGTAAGGGCTTGCACCTGACGGCTGGCGGAGGCAAAGCGACGCTGGGCGGCAATCGCGTCGGCGTAGGCCTGCTGAATAGTCTGCTGTAGTTCTAGACGGGTTTGGGCGGCCCGTAGCTCGGCCTGCTTTACCGCAATCTGGGAGCGCTGCACATTGGTACGGGTCTGCAGACCATTCAGAATGGGGATTTGCAGCGTGAATTGCAGGGAACGGCCAATGTTATCCTTTATTTGAGAGCCAAATTCAGTAGGAAGCAGCTCAAAATTGGGTTGACGAGGTGTGAGCACCGCAAAGTTGGTGGGACGCGGGCCAACTATTGGGTCAATCTGAAAGACGGGCAGCGGAGTGCCAGCAGTAGAGTCGCCGGTGAGCACCCGCGCCAGCCGGGCGGAGGAGAAACCTGTGAAAACACCGGCCCCGAAGAATAAACGGGGATAATAAGCCCCCGCGCTACCTCAACGCCCCGAATTGAACTTTGCACGCGCAAATCAGCCGCTTGAATCTGCGGCAAGAAGCCCTGCGCGGTTTGGTAAGTATCGTTAGGATTAAAATTGACAGTCGATTGCTCATCGGGGTCCGGCAGGTTCGGCACTTCGATCTGGAAAGCGGCGGCACCGGCCGGGTCCAGATTGAGCAGCTGCGCTAATTGCAGGCGCGAAATGTCGCGCTGGTTTTGGGCCGTTACTAAGTTAAGCTCGTCGGAAGCTAGCTGCGCTTGTGTATCAAGCAGGTTGCTTTCGGCCACGCTGCCGGCCGCGAGCAGTTTCTTGGTCCGCTCGAGCTGCTGTTGGGTAGTGTTTACCCGCAGTTCATTGGTGCGCACCAACTCCTGGTTCAATACTAACTGCAGAAACGCCGCGGCAACATTCAAAGACAAATCATTGCGAGCCTGCTCAATGTCGGCTAGGCTAGCCTTGTAGTCCAACACATTGCGCTTCACAGTATTGCGCAGCTGAAATCCCGAGAAGATATTCAGCTGAGTATTTGCCGAGAAGTTATTAGAGCGAATTGTCTGACTTACGAAGTCGTTGGTCAGCGGGTCGAGGCCGGTACCATAGTTCCAAGCCTGCGTGCCGTTGGCGCTGGCCGTAGGCAACATTGCCGCCCGGCTTTGCCGTAGATCTGCGTCGCTGAGCTCCGCCGAAAGTGTGCTTTGGCGTACGTTGAGGTTGTTCTGCACAGCATAATCTACGGCCCGCTGCAGGGTCCAGGGGCCGCTAGGCACCGGAGCCGGAGCAGCAATGGTGCCGGCGGGCGGCTGAGCAGGCGTAGTCGTTTGAGCCAACCCTGGTACGGCCAGCAACAACCAGGCGCTTGCCCCCAGGGCAGTCACCCGATGGAAGATCGGAGTACGAGTTTGTTTCATGTGTGTTTGGTCTTGATGACGTAAGAGTGCTGGCAACTAGAGATTTAGACTTCGCTTGAGATGGATTGCATAAACAATCTGTGCTCAAATATAATAAAAGGTACTATGCAACACAAAGTACCACTATTTTTATCTATGAAAACACCTTTAGAACCTATCTGGGGGGCATTTTTCGCCTCAGATTCAGCTTATTCGACAGTAGGAATGTAGGTAACCTGATGAACCCAGCTTAGCTGGCGCAGATATTCGAGCGTAATCGGCTTGATGCCTGAGTCCATTTCGATAAACTGGCGGGCCAAATCGTTGCGCCCTTTGCGCGAAACGAACATGGTAGCGATGTTGCAGTCGTCGTGGGCAATGACGGACGCGATAAAGGCAATAGAGCCCTGTCGGTCGTCGGCGTCCACGATGAGCGTATGTAGAGAGGCGGAAAAGTCGGCCGGAAAACCGTCGACCTCAACTATCCGAATCACGCCCCCGCCCCTGCTTTGGCCAATAACCTCAGTAGAATGGCCCGTGCGCTCATCGCGCAACTGCAGCTTTATCGTGTTCGGGTGCATGGTGGACGCATTGCCTACACTCTGAAACGTGTATTGCAGGCCGGCTTCCTTGGCGTAGTCGAAGGCGTCGCGGATGCGCTTGTCGTCGGTGGCGTAGCCCAGCAAACCGGCCACAATGGCGCGGTCGGAGCCGTGGCCCTCGTAGGTGCGGGCGAAGGAGTTGTAAAAGGTAATGGTGGCGTGAGTGGGCAACGAACCCAGAATTCGAATCGCGGCACCCGCAATGCGCACTACTCCGGCCGTGTGCGAGCTGCTGGGCCCAATCATCACCGGCCCAATCATATCAAAAATGCTGCTTTTCTCGGCCATAATAGCGGTAAAAGTAGATGTTTCGGGCGGGAAAACAACGATTGATTTGGCCTGCAATGGCGGAGGCGGCTGGGGGGCTTTTCGGGGCTTGTTTCTATAGATACCAGTAAGAGCCGAAGAGTTGCCTGCCCGCTCGCTTTTGATAGGATTTTCGTTCTTTGCGGCGCTTACCCGCTTCTCTCCCTCCTATGGAAATGCCCCCCAATCAATCCGAATTCACGCCTCAGGTGCTCGAACAGCTCCGCCGCCTGCAAGCCAAATATGCCGCTGACGGCCAAGACCTTGCTTCCTACCTCGAAGGCCTTTTCTACGCCGATTACGTCAACTACTGGGACTATATCGAGCTTGATACGCTCCTGAGTCTGCAGCGCCCGCTTACCCAGATTCCGGATGAGCGTATTTTCATTATGTATCACCAGATCACGGAGTTGTACTTCAAGCTCTGCCTCTGCGAGTACGAGCAGATGGGCGAGTTGCAGCAGCCCACCGTGGGCGAGCTGGTGCTGCGCATCAACCGCATCAACCGCTACTTTGAGAACCTGATCGACTCGTTCGACGTGATGGTGGACGGCATGGACAAGCAGCAGTTCTTGCAGTTTCGCATGGCCCTGATGCCGGCCTCGGGCTTCCAGAGCGTGCAGTACCGCATGATTGAGTTAGCCTCTACTTCGCTCGACAACCTGGTAGATAAAGAGAAGCGCCGCCTGCTGGGCGAAGCCGCTGCCCACGACGAGCTAATGGGTTGCATCTACTGGAAAGCCGGCGCTACTATCGAAGAATCGGGCGCGAAAGCCCTGACGCTGATTCAGTTTGAGGAAAAGTACACCCAAACCCTCCACGACCACGCCGCTCACTACCGCACCCGCAACGTCTGGACGGTGCTAGAGCGTCTGCCCGCCGAAGATCAGCGCCACCCCCGCCTAGTGCGCGCCCTGCGCCAGCTCGACGCCAACGTGAACGTGAACTGGCCCCTGATGCACTACAAATCGGCGGTGCGCTACCTGGAGCGCGACCCTACCGCCATCGCTGCCACGGGCGGCACCAACTGGAAGAAATATTTGCCCCCCAAGTTCCAGCGCCGCATCTTTTACCCGCTGCTCTGGACGGAGCAGGAGTTGGAGGAATGGGGTAAGGCTTGGGTAGAGGAAGTTTTGGGAGAAGCGCAGGCGCCGAAGTAGCTAAATTTAAATAATATTCAAAAAATGTCTTCAACTATTATTAATTATAAAACACTGGCTTGGTACCAGATTGCAGGAGGAGTTATTGGAATCTTTGCATGGATAATGGCCTTAATCTCAACAGAATCAATTTCTGGAATCGTTTTATTTATGTTAATAATAATGATTAGTTTGTATATATTTTCAATATATGCGGGCCAAACTTTACTATCAAATCATTCGAAAGGCCTCAAACTTTCCTTACTAAATCAAGCTTTACAAATCATTCATTTTGCTGCGGCTGGTTACGCTTTTAAATATATCTCAGGAATTGGTTTTACTATAGGCATTGACCTTACTAAAGATGTTCTGTTTAAATTTAACTTTGAATTATCATCAATGATTTTAAACATAAATTACGAAAAATATACAGCTACATTAAGTTTCAATGTTATTGCCATTTATTTACTTTTATATATTACTAGGCTACAAAATCAAGTACAAACGAAAATACCTAATTACACTAAATGACTCAGACTATTTAAGATATTAAGGTATAAAACTACATCGGCCGCCGCCCCTGCTTTCAAGCAAGAACGGCGGCCGATGTAGTTACTAAGAAATACTACAGTTGCGCCTTAGCAGCACCAGCAACTTTGAAAGCAACCTGCGAGTTTTCCCAGGCCATCGTGACAGTGCCAGCTTTATCGGCTTTGATGGTGAACTGCTCTACGGGTTGTGCGGTCTTGGTGGGCTTCACTTTGACGCGCAGAGCATCCTGCTTTTCGTCGTACTTAAAAGCGCCCCACTGATTGGCGGTTTTGTTGAAGATAATGGTCCATTCCTGCTCGTTGGGAATAGTAAACAGGGCGTATTTGCCAGCAGGTAGCGCCTGCCCATTGATGGTAACGGCCTGTTTGGCTTCAAACGTAGTAGCCTCATTGGCGCCCGTGCGCCACACCTTGCCGTAAGGCTCCAGTTCGCCGAAGATCTTGCGGCCTTTCATCGAAGGTCGGCTGTACTCGATGGTGAAGTTGGGGCCCGTAACGGTGGCCGGGGGGCTTGGGCGCTTGCTTTTGTCTTCAGGCGCTTTAGTCGTAGTCTGGGCAACAGCGCTGCCCGCAAACAGCAACATGACCCAGACGAAAAGGAGCAGGAATTTGGGAGAGGAGGTTTTCATACGGGTTTAGGTAGAAAGGGTGAATGGTGTGCCTACACAACCAAGTCGGTAGGATTTGTTTTAAACGAAACCCTGATTGTTAGGGGTTTAATGAGTACACGGAAGGACGTATTATTCGCCAACAGGTTGTAATAGAAGATACTAAATTATTGCTCAGAAACATGCGGCCTGTAGCCTAAAAGCGAAACCCAGCGTATCGCCGGAAGCTGGGGGCTTTTTTAGGGGCTTGAGCGTACTCTCTCAAAAACCGCAAACCAGTTACCTTATCACGCTAAAGCTCTCATTTCACTTCCTACTCAACTTTCCTGTATGACCTACGTCGCCAATCCGGACCGCTACACGTCCACCATGCAATACCGACGCTGCGGCCGCAGCGGGCTCAAGCTGCCGGCCGTGTCGCTGGGACTATGGCAGAACTTTGGCGATGTAGATGTGCTGGAAAACTTCCGCGCGACTTTGCGTCTGGCCTTTGATCACGGCGTGACGCACTTCGATTTGGCCAACAATTACGGTCCCCCGCCCGGCACGGCCGAAACCAACTTTGGCCGCATTCTGAAAGAAGATTTCCGGGCCTACCGCGACGAGCTGATTATCTCTACCAAAGCGGGCTACACGATGTGGGACGGCCCCTACGGCGACTGGGGCTCCAAGAAATATCTAGTTTCCAGCCTCGACCAAAGTCTGCGGCGCATGAAGCTGGACTACGTGGACATTTTCTACCACCACCGCCCCGACCCCGACACGCCGCTGGAAGAAACCATGGCCGCCCTTGATCTCATTGTGAGTCAGGGCAAAGCGTTGTATGTGGGCATTTCCAACTACCGGCCAGCCGAAGCGGAGCAGGCCATCAAGATGCTGCGCGATTTGGGCACGCCCTGCCTCATTCATCAGCCCAAATATTCCATGTTTGAGCGCTGGGTGGAAGATGGCCTCCTCGACTTACTTGAAACCGAAGGCGTGGGCTGCATCCCTTTTTCGCCCCTAGCCCAAGGCCTGCTGACGGATAAATATCTACACGGCATTCCAGCCGACTCGCGGGCGGGACGCGGCGGCCCATCGCTTTCAGAAGAACAACTCACGCGCGAGCGCCTCGACCAGATCCGCCGTTTGCACCAGCTGGCGCAGGAGCGCAACCAAAGCCTCGCCCAAATGGCCCTGGCCTGGATTCTGAAGGATCCGCGCGTGACGTCGGTGCTCATCGGTGCCAGCCGCCCCGCGCAGCTCCAGGATTCGCTGCAATGCCTGCATAGCCCGAGTTTAGCGCGGAGCAGTTGAGCACGATTGAGGAAATTCTGAGGTAGAAAAGCCCCCAGACGTACATAAAGCCCAAAAATCATTTATGAAATGTGACCGTCATGCAGCGCGCAGCGAAGCATCTCGCGTGCTGATGGGAGAGGTTAATCTTACTTAGGCAGAACGTCATGCTGAGCCTGTCGAAGCATCTCTACTGATTACTAACCTCACCCTTACCGCAGCGAAGCGGCAGAGATGCTTCGGCAAGCTCAGCATGACCGCCAGTTGGGGATTTTGCATTGCAACGACTCCACGCGAGATGCTTCGGCTGCGCCTCTAACGTTCTAGGGGGTTTTTCTCACAAATTCACTTGACCATTTTTCTATGTCTGCTACCTTATTTAGCCCGCTGCGCATGCGGGAAGTTGAGTTGAAGAACCGCATTGTGGTGTCGCCCATGTGCCAGTATTCGTCGGAGGATGGATTTGCCAACGACTGGCACTTAGTGCACCTGGGCAGCCGAGCCGTGGGCGGAGCAGGCTTGATCCTATTTGAAGCCACTGCCGTCTCGCCTGAGGGCCGCATCACGCCCGACGATCTGGGGATTTGGAAAGACGAGCACATAGCCAATTTACAGCGCATTACTTCATTTATAACCGCGCAGGGCTCCGTTCCGGGCGTACAGCTGGCCCACGCCGGCCGCAAAGCCAGCATGAGCAGCCCTTGGAAAGGCGGCCATCCGGTGCCCGTTGCCGAAGGTGGCTGGCAGGCGGTAGCACCCAGCGCCCTCCCCTTCCGCCCCACCGACCCCTCGCCGATGGCGCTTGATGAGGCTGGTTTGCAAAAGGTAAGGGATGACTTTCGGGACGCTACCCGGCGGGCCCTCACCGCTGGTTTTAAAGTCATCGAAATTCACGGCGCCCACGGCTACTTGCTGCACGAGTTCTTCTCACCGCTCAGCAACCAGCGCGCCGACGAGTACGGCGGCTCGTTCGAAAATCGCATCCGGTTATTGCTTGAGGTGACCGCTGCCGTACGCGAAATCTGGCCGGCGGAATATCCCCTATTTGTGCGCATTTCGGCTACCGATTGGGTCGAGGGCGGCTGGACAATCGATGATTCGGTGGCCCTGGCCCTTGAGCTAAAAAACCACGGAGTAGACTTGGTAGATGCGTCTACAGGAGGCAATGTCCCCGATGCTAAGATCCCGGCCGGCCCTGGCTATCAGGTAGAGTTTGCCGAGCGTATTCGTCAGGAAGCCGGAATGCCTACAGGTTCGGTCGGCATTATTACCACGGCTCAGCAGGCGGAGGAAATACTGGCCAGTGGTCAGGCGGATCTGGTGCTGCTAGCGCGGGAGTTTCTGCGCGACCCCTACTTTCCTCTGCACGCGGCCAAGGACCTCCACGTTGATTTGCCCTGGCCCGTGCAGTACGAGCGGGCCAAGCGTAAGTAGACGCTACCCCATTTAGTAAGAAGCTCCGGTTCAAAAGTCCAGATTCCTTTCTTTAGCCAGTGCACCAATCGCTATGGGGTAATGTTCGGTACGTACCTTTGCTCCTAGCAACGTTTTCTCACGGTTTAAAGGTTAGCTCCCTTTCACCCCATGTTCGATAAAAAAGAAATAGAAGTGCTGCTTCCGCCCGAAGTAGCCTACGACGAATTTGCCCGCTACCGCGCCCTGCTCGCTGCCGTCGGGGCCCAGCCTGGCGAGGCCGATTTTGTGCATTTGCGCAAACGCTCCATTGATGCCCGGGGCCGCCAGCCCCTGGTGCGACTGCGCGCTGATGTGTGGTTTCAGCCTCCGCCCGCCGATATTTTTGGTCCCTGGTTTAGCTATTCTGATGTTAGCCAGGCCCGCCGCTCGGTAATAATTGTGGGGGCTGGGCCAGCCGGATTATTTGCGGCGTTGCGAGCGATTGAGTTGGGCGTGAAGCCTATTGTGCTGGAGCGCGGCAAAGATGTCCGTACGCGTCGCCGCGATTTAGCTGCTCTGAACAAAGACCACGTAGTTAATCCCGATTCCAATTATTGCTTCGGCGAAGGCGGCGCGGGCACGTATTCCGATGGCAAGCTCTACACCCGCGCCACCAAGCGCGGCGACGTGGGCCGCATTCTGAAGCTTCTGGTGCAGCACGGCGCCACCCCTGATATTTTAGTGGATGCCCACCCGCATATCGGCACCAACAAGCTGCCCCAGGTGGTAGCCGCCCTGCGCGACTCCGTCATTCAGGCCGGCGGTGAGGTTCGCTTTGAAACGCGGGTAGAAGATTTAATTCTAGAAAAAAACCACCTGCGCGGCGTCGTTACGGCCACGGGCGAAGCAGTGGAAGCCGACGCGGTTATTCTGGCCACCGGCCATTCCGCCCGCGACATTTACGAGCTTCTACACCGCCGCGGCGTGCGCGTGGAAGCCAAGCCCTTCGCCCTTGGGGTGCGCGTGGAGCATCCGCAGGCTCTTATCGACCAGGCCCAGTACCGCCGTCAGGATCGGGGCCCTCTGCCGGCGGCTTCGTACTCGCTGGTGCACCAAACCCAGTGGCGCGGACAACAGCGGGGCGTTTTTTCGTTTTGTATGTGTCCGGGGGGCTTTATTGTGCCCGCCGCCACGGCGCCCGGCGAGGTGGTGGTGAATGGCATGTCGCCGAGCCGCCGCGACTCGCGCTTTGCCAACTCGGGCATTGTGGTGGCCGTGGAGTTGGAGGAAATGGACGTGAAGCGACACGGAGCCCTAGCCGGTTTGCGCTTGCAGCAGGAAATTGAGCAGCGCGCTTGTGCATTGGGGGGCAATTCTCAGGCTGCCCCGGCTCAGCGACTCGGTGACTTTCTGAAAGACAAGCTTTCGCCTGAATTGCTCGAAACTTCCTACCAACCTGGCTTGGTATCGGTGCCGATGAGCCAGGTGTTGGGTGCTGGTCTTACTGATCGTTTGCGGCAGGGTTTCAAGGCTTTCGGACAGAAGATTCCCGGCTACGCCACCAACGCAGCCCAGATTGTGGGCGTGGAAAGCCGCACTTCCGCCCCCGTGCGCATCCCCCGCGACCCGGCTACGTTGCAGCACCCCGAGATTACGGGCTTGTTTCCCTGCGGAGAAGGCGCGGGCTTCGCGGGTGGCATTGTGTCGGCGGCTATGGATGGGGAGCGATGCGCGGAGGCGGTGCTCGCGGTGTTAGCTTAAAAATGCCCCCCAGCCGACCTTTTCCGTATAAATCAGAAGAACAGTTCCCCTGTTTACTTCTACCTATCTCATTTAACGGCCGCCCTGCACGGTCCCTGCTATATGAAAAAGACCCTCGTACTCGGTGCCAGCGACAACCCTGCTCGCTACGCCTATAAAGCTGTACACTCCCTGAAGCGCCACGGCCACGATGTGGTACCGGTAGGTCTGCGCAAAGGCCAGATCGCTGGCATCGACATCCACACCGACCGTCCTACCGAGCCCGAAATTGACACGGTGACGCTCTACGTTGGACCGCAAAACCAGCCTATCTGGTACGATTATATCCTGGATTTGAAACCCAAGCGCATCATCTTCAACCCCGGCACCGAAAACCCCGAACTAGAGCGTATGGCGCAAGAGCGCGGTATCCGGACGGAGGAAGCCTGCACCTTGGTATTGCTCTCGATTGGTAATTATTAGAGGGAAGATCATCCACGAAAAAGCCCCCAGAAGTGATTCTGGGGGCTTTTTTTATCCAAGCAATGATCCTAGCATTCTTCAAAAGCATTGTAAAATACATATTTTTTATATCACAATATGTTTATAATTTTAAGTAAGCATCGTTTGATGAAAGTGTAATTAGTTAACCCCTAGCTTTTTACTTGCCATGGCAGATCGTTTCAAACAACTAACCCTGGCCGAGTTCATCCAGGTGCTGAACAAGTTTCCATTTACGCGGCGCATCAACGCGGTGCACATGCACCATACCTGGCGCCCCAATCGGGCTCAATACCAGGGCATGGCCTCTATCACGGCCATGTGGAAGTACCATACCCAGCACAACGGCTGGTCAGATATTGCGCAGCACATCACCATCGCGCCGGATGGCACCATCTGGACCGGCCGCAACTGGAACTTGGCGCCCGCTAGCTCGGGCGGCCATAATGGGAACTCCCAGGCCGGGCCGTTCATGTTTGAGATGATCGGGGATTTTGACAAAGGCCGCGACCCATTCGATGGAGCCCAGCGCCACACCACCCTACAGGTGGTGGCGCATGTGCTGCACCGCTTCAAGCTGCCGGCCGAGGCCCTGCACTTTCACAACCAGATGTCGGTAAAAACCTGTCCCGGCAGCAGCATCAACTATGCCCAAACAGTTCGGGAAGCGCAGCTACTTATGGCTAGGCTGGGCTCGCGCTCCGTGCCGACTGCCAACGAAAGCATCGACGAAAACCAGGTAGCAGAAGCCTTGGCTGCCCTGCGCTACGTACCCATTGCCAGCCGCACCCGCAACCTGGCCACCGAAGCATTGGCCGAACCCGCCGAGGAAGGCATGAGTCGCCAGGAGATGCACTACGTGGGCGAAGCCGACCCCAGTGCGGCACGCGGCCTTCTAGGAGCCGAGGAACTCAGCCCCGCGGAGCTACGGAGCCTACGGCCGCACGTCGTGAATCTGGACCAGGGCCATTTCTCCCCCGGCGGCATATGTAGCACTAGTCCCGCTGATGTAGACGCCATTTTCGACAAGCACCTAGAACAAGCACTCGCAGCAGCTAAAACCGCCAAACGCCCCTTGCACGTGCTGCTGTACGCTCATGGGGGGCTCGTGTCGGAAAAAAGCGGGCTCAGCAGCGCCGCACGCTACGTACCCTGGTGGCTCGCCAACCACGTTTACCCGCTTTATTTTGTGTGGGAAACCGGCCTGTGTGGTACGCTGGGCGCCATTATTCGCGGAACCGGCTCCCGCGAGCTTGCCCGTGGCGTCACTGACCTAACTGATCGGCTGGTAGAAAAATCGGTGGGCAAAATTGGGGGGCTGCTCTGGCGAAACATGAAGGATAGCGCCGAGGTGGCCTCCGCCCCCGATGGCGGTGCCTACTACGTGGCCCGCCGACTTCAGCGTTTTTGCCATAAGCACGCCGCCGACGTACGCACGGGTGCGCTGCAGCTGCACGCCGCCGGGCACAGCGCCGGCTCTATATTTCACGCCCACTTCCTGCCCCTGACGCAGCAACTAGGGGTGCCAGCATTTCGGACCTTGCACCTGCTGGCGCCAGCCATTCGGGTAGATGAGTTTAAGAATCGGTTGGCGCGGTTGGTGGGCACGGGCGTGCAGCACCTCACGCTCTATACTATGCGCGACAAGCTGGAGCTGGCCGATACCTGCTCGCTTATCTACCGCAAGTCGCTGCTGTATCTGGTGTATTATGCGCTGGAAGCAGCCCGCGAAACTCCCATTCTGGGGCTGGATTCCTGCTTGTCGGCCGATGAGCAGCTACGTACACTTTTAGGACTGAAAGGCGCGCCCCAATCGAACGCCGAAGTGGTGTGGTCCAAGACGACCGAAGCAACGGGTCGCAGCTGCAGTACCAGCACCTCCCACGGTGGCTTCGACGACGACGCAGCAACCATCGAAAGCGTGCTGCGCCGAATTCTGAATACGGATAAGATTACTCCCTTTCCAAAGACACGCGACCTCACCGACCCTTGGCACGAGCCAGTCGAGCTCCCCGAGGAAATGGTGCTACTAGCCCAGGCGCAAGCGGCCGCCAGTTCGGCACCCCCGCGCAAATCAGCGCGCCCCAGTCGGGTATCGAGCGTGCCTACCGTCAACGGGAAAGGGCGGCACCATCAACGGGCCCTGTGCATTGGGATAGATGACTACCCGGCGGCGCCGTTGGCGGGCTGCGTGGCCGATGCCAAAAACTGGGCCCACGCCCTGAAAAAAAAGGGTTTTGAAACCGCCTTACTCCTTAACGAAGCCGCTACTCGGTCGGCTATTCTCGACACCATCACCAAGCTGGTAACCAGTAGCAAGCCCGGCGACGTGGTCGTGATTCAATACTCGGGCCATGGCACCACCTTGCCCGACCTGGACCGCGACGAAGACGACAGCCGCGACGAGGCCCTCTGCCCCCACGACTATGCCACCGGGGCTTTCGTGGTTGATGATGATTTAAGGGCCGTATTCCAGCGCATACCGGTTGGAGTAAATGTTACGTGCTTTATGGATTGCTGTCATTCGGGCAGCAATACCCGCCTGCTGACGCTGGTTCCACCCGCCAACCCCGCCCATGACTCGCGGCCCCGCTTTATGCGCGCCACCGAAGCAATAAAGCAAGCCCACAGCCGCTTCCGCAAGAAGCTGGCGCAGGACGGAGCAGCTCCCAAGGCCGGCAGCCGGGAGGAAATGCGCGTCGTCAACTTCACGGCTTGTCAGCCGTGGGAAGTGGCGTACGAGTCGGATGGCAGCGGCGACTTCACGGTACGGGCCCTGCCGCTGCTGACCAAAGCCACTACCGATACCACGCACTCAACGTTCTTGGAGAAGGTGGTGCAGGCTTTTGGAAAAAAAGGAATACCCCGCCAGCACCCAACGCTGGACTGCACCGATGAAGCTCTGCAATTGCCGCTGCTGCGGCCGCTCCAGGTTGTAGCAAAAGCAAAAACGAAGGCCAAGGCTACCCGGAAAAAAGCAGTTAGCTAACGTCCATAGTGGGCCCGCGCCAATCTGTCGCTTAGCATCAAACGGGGAAATAAGAGTTTAGCCGTCAGGCTTCTCGTCATGTAATTTAGAGGGAAGGGTATGTCGACGAAAAGTAATGGAACCGCCCCCAAGCCGCACCGGGAGGTTGCGGGCGCGCGAAAAAGCCCCCAGTCCCCTCGAGACCTAAACCCATTCGCGCTACACTCAAAAATAAACCCGGCGCCCTTCCCCGAGTGACAGCAAAGAAGCACCTGCGGCTCGGCCGGCCGGGCCCGCCCTCTCCGATTTGCTAAACGCGAAAAAGGCTTCGCCGGAGCGCCACACGGTTGCTCCGGGGAAGCCTTTACCTGCCCGGGAGTCTGAGGGGCTGGCCGACCTAAGCTGGCCTTTGCTGCTGAAAAAACTGCAAGCTACTCCAGCCCAACCCGCCCTGGAGGACAGCCTGCGCACCTACTTCGGCGACGAGGAATTTGGCGTACTACAACAAATGCTGCTGGCTCACCCCTACCGCAGCGGGCAGCCCATGGGCGCGCGGGACGTCGATTTGGTAGATGTAGTGTTGCTGCCGGGCATTATGGGGTCGGGGTTGCTTACGGGCAAGCCTGGGGGGCAAAATCGTCCTCTGTGGGTTAATCTGCTGCGCATCGCGACGGAGGGAATTGGCGCCTTAAAGCTGGTGCCTGGGCAAGAGGGCGGCATTGGCGTGGGAGAAACCGATACGCGAATCTACGCCCGCACCCTGCTCAGCCTGGGACAGCACTGGCGAATGCATCCGCTGGCTTACGATTGGCGCCAAGACCTAGGGCAGGCCGCCGACCGGCTCGCTGACTTTATCCGGACTAAGTTACCCCAGCGCCCGGTGCATCTGGTAGCTCACTCTATGGGCGGCTTGGTGGCGCGCTTATTTATTGCCCGCCACCCCGACTTGTGGCAAAGCATGCGCGGTTCCGACAGCAAGGGAGGCCGTCTGATTATGTTGGGTACGCCCAACTACGGCTCCTATGCAATGGTGCAGGTGCTATCAGGGGCCGAAAAGCTGGTCCGCTGGCTGGCGAAGCTGGATTTGCGCAACAGCCTGCCGGAAGTACTAAAGATTCTGAATACGTTTGAAGCCACTTACCAGCTGCTGCCGGCCCCTGCTAAGCTCAGCACCGAAACCGGCGTGCTCTACCAGCGCGGCACCTGGGGCGACCACCCCATTTCGGAAGAATACCTGGCTAGCGCCCACGCGCTGCATACCCTGCTGGCCAAATCCGCCGCTACCATCGACCCCAAGCGTATGATATACATAGCCGGCTGCAACCGCCGCACCCTCGCGGGGCTGGATGTGGTGGGCCCCGGCGAGTTTAGATACCATGAAACGCTGCAAGGCGACGGGCGTGTTCCGTTTGAGTTGGGCCTGCTGCCCGAGGTGCCTACGTACTACGTAGATGAGGACCACGGCAGCTTACCTCGTAACGAGCTGGTGTTGAAAGCCATAACCGAGCTTCTTAACTACGGCCATACGTCGGCCCTGCCCCAGAAGCCCATTATCACGCGGGGCGGTACCGCTCGCGACGGCTACTGGCACCGTCCCATTGGCGAAGACCTGATGGGTACGAAGCTCGAACAGCTAGCGCGGCGCGCAGCAGCGGGCAGCAAGTTTACGGCGGAAGAAAACGCGGAAGTCTTGGCTGCCGAGGATGCGTTGATGCGCGCCGCGGCGGGCGAAGAGCGCCCCACCCGCCGCCTCGATCAGCTTCGTACCATGCCCGTCACGGCGGCCTCACGCTACCCGATTACGGTGGCCTTAATTTGCCAGCCCATCACTACAGTCAAGGCAAAAGTTCTGGTGTTGGGCCGCTACAAGGGGGCCCCGCTCACCAAGCGCCTGGCCCAGGTAGATGAAGCGCTGGACTACTGGATCAGCCAGGCCAGCGACCATGCGATGCTGGGCAGCGAGCTAGGACAGGTAGCATTCATCCCGGGCCGCAATAAGCCCAACCTCGCCGCTAAAGCTGTGCTGGTGGCCGGCATGGGCGAAGAAGGCCGCTTTACGCACCACGACCTGCGCTACCTCATGACCAACGTCACGTATGCCTTGACGTCGCTGGAATACACCGAATTTGCGGCGGTGGTCGTGGGCACCCAGGCTGGCACCATGAGCGAAGAACGAGCGGTACTTAGCTTTCTGCAAGGGGTGTGCGATGCGCTGCAACCGACTGCCAAACTGAACAGCGACAGTCGGCGGCGTAGTGGGGTGCCGCTGGAGCGCATTACCATTGTGGCGCGTGACGAAGCGCAGTTCAACTCTATGGCGCTCACGCTGGAGCGCATCAAGGACGACCAGCCATTGGATGGCCTGCACATTCGTTTTGAGCAAACCCCTCCGGACCCTGCTGCTTTGCAAGTGTCAGAGTCTACTACCCACGAATCGGCGCCCAACCGCCCCGATGACTTGCCCGCTTCAGAGGCGGGGCCCCGCATCACCATTGAGCGGGACGGCTCCCGATTTCGCTTTTCGGCACTGGTAAATGGGGCCGTGATTCCGGTGCGCGAAGTAGACGTGCAGGACTTCTTTCCCAACAGTATTTCCGACCGGCTTATGGACTCTGCCACCCGCGAGGAGCAAGAAACGTACGGGCATCTGCTAACCACAGCCCTCTTTCCCGTCGATTTTCAGGAGCTGCTGGCTGAGCCCTTAACTTTTATCCTAGACCGTGACACGGCTGGGATGCCCTGGGAAATGGCGTGTTTCTCGCACGACCGCCGTCGGGATACGCAGTATTTTGGCCCCCAGCTACAACTCACGCGGCAGTTTCGCACCATGCTTTCGCCCAAGCCTGGCTTGCCGCCACCGCGCAATCATGATTTGAGGGTGCTGGTGGTTGCCGATCCCGCTCCGGAACCAAAATATCAATTACCCGGCGCGCGCCGGGAAGGCCGCGCCGTAGTGCAGGCTCTGAGCCGCATCAAGCAGTACTCCGGCCTTGATATTGATGTGGTAGAGCGCATTGGCGATGCCGAATGCGACCCACTGGAGATTCTGGCCCTCATTCTAAATGGCAACTTCGACGTAGTGCATTTTGCTGGCCACGGTGTATTCAACACACAACGGCCTGGGTATGGGGGCTGGGTGTTTGGTGAAAACCGAACGTTGTCGGCCCGCGAAATCTTTCAGGCCCGCCGTGTGCCGCGTTTGGTATTTGCGAATGCCTGTTTTTCGGCCACGGTTTCATCGGGCCATTCAGCGTTTACGGCTGAGGAAATGAACCGCAACCTGGCGGGTGTAGCCGAGGCATTCTTTGAGCGGGGCGTGCGTAACTATATTGGTACCGGCTGGCCCGTCAACGATGTGCTGGCGGTGACGTTTGCGCAGGAATTCTACGCGCAAGCACTACTGGGCCTCGATAGTACCAAGCTGAAGCAATATTCGCAGGACAGTAAGCAGGGTAAAGGCCGCCCCCAAACGCTTGGCCGGGCCCTGGCTGCTGCCCGCACCCTGATTGCGCACCAGGGTTCTACTTGGGGCGCTTATCAGCACTATGGGCAAGCCAATGACTTGCTGGTAGCACAACAAAGTGAGGATTTTGCCCCCCAGTAATTTGTGGCTGACTGCTCTGAGAGGCACTTCTTGAGGCGCTTCCTCAGGCTTCTCAAGCGACAGTTGCCGCTTTAGCTACCACTTACTTTCCTGGCATTTAGCCTCAACTTCACAAGATATATATTAAGAAAACCCCCTAGATACGTTTGGGGGGCTTTTTCGTGTTCTCTCTCAAGACTAATTTAATGCTATCAGACTGCCCGGGGTTTGAAGTTGGTGTAAGCACCGCGCGATTTGCCACGCCAGCCGCTCATCGTCACTCTTGCTTCGGGGATTGGAGCCGGCAAAGGAACTTGTAAAAAACACCGGCGGCGACCCAGGCAGGGAAGTACAATGATACGTGCCTGTATGTAGGTCTGGCTCTTTTGTAAACTTCAGGCCCATCCAAACACCTTGCGTTTTATCCTTATTCACGTCTTTGCCCATCAGCTCACGCGCAAAAGCATTAGCGACTATTATCAATTGAGGTTTTACCAGTTCTATAAGTTGCTTAGTAAGTAAGGCTTGCTCGTAAATAAATTGTGCAACTTCTGCCCGGCCCATCTCTTCCCTAAAGCGTGCTTGTTTGGTTTCGCGCACGTAAAGCACATCTAAATGCGACCAGGGTACGGTAGCTTCGGCAGTTGCTCCCGCCGCAAAACCAGCCTGAAAGCGTTGCTCCTGCTTTTCAACGGTGTTCATGAATCTAGTTAATCGACCAAAATAATCCGGGCCTACTTCCCGCTTAGCTTTATAGCTTGTGAGATTCAAATCTTTTTCATTCAGTGATGGATTTATACCCAAAACGAGTATGCCATTCGTAGTCACTGAGGTTGGGTACAACGGCGGATGCTTTACCCAATCCAGCCCCAAATCCGTCCATCCTGTATCCTGATAGCGTTGCCATAGATCCTTCAAACTTGCTCCTATTTCGTTCTGTACGGAGATTTCTGACGAAACATATACGGCTGGGCATGACTGCTTTTCGCTTGTGAGTAGCACGTAAACGGCCGTATCCTCATCTCCTGAAATGGAACAGGTAATGGTGGGACTTGCCGCGTTGGGCCAGTGCTCCATCAGCAAGTCTTGTAGGCCGACGAGCACTTCCGTAGCCAGATTTCCTGTTTCGGTCGGCTCACTAACGTGGAGCAGTGCGTGCGTAATCTGAGCACTCATGGACAATCTGAGCCTCTGTAGCTGCTCAGATAAGGCTGATACGGCAGCACTGGGAGAGGCTAGCGCGCTACCGCTGAGACGAAGTAGGGCGGCGAAACGGGAGTTGCTAAGCTGCCGCAATATCTCGGAAGGTGTTCCAATAAGATTTTTATACATGTCAGAAGGCTTTGTAAATAAGAATTATTTCAGAATAAGCTTATTCTACCACGTTTCGGCTTTTTGTTCAACAGCAGCACAGGTTTGTTATATAAGACTTTGATTTACATATAGATATATTTCACAATGCTATAACTATCACCGGCGGCTTCCAATGTTGAAACATTTGTTGTAATGGCGGTACTGGAGTAGGAGGCAACTATTTTTAATAAAAAAGCCCCCCAGAGGCAACCCCTTCTTCAAAGGTTGCATCTACCCCACCAAACGCTCTGCTATTGTCCCTTTCTACTCTTTCTTTCTCGTGACTGACGCCGACCTCATTGCTGCTTGCCGCCAAGGCAACAGCCGCGCCCAGAAGCTGCTCTACGAGCGGTTCGCGGGCCTAATGCTGTCGGTATGCTCGCGCTACCTACGCCACCGCGAAGACGCCGAAGAAGTGATGCTGATGGGATTTGTAAAAGTGTTTAGAGCCTTGGATCAATACCGCCACGAGGGCAGTTTTGAAGGTTGGATTCGGAAGATTATGGTGAACGAGGCCCTGGGTCAACTCCGCCGCAAAGAACCGCTCCACCTGGCCATCGACGATTACCCCGTAGACGTAGCCATCACGGCGGCCGATGCGGAAAGTGATCTGAACGCGGCCGATTTGATGCAGATGCTTACCCAATTGCCCGCCGGTTATCGTACCGTATTTAACCTCTACGCCGTAGAGGGCTACACTCACCCCGAAATTGCCGAGCTGCTGGGCATTACGGAGGGCACCAGTAAATCGCAGCTGAGTAAGGCCCGGGCCATGCTCCAGCGCCGCTTAGGCGGGGCTAGCAGTGCTTCAGCCTCCACCTCCTCACCCAAAGAATTTTATGCAACCGGAAGATATTGATAAGCTGTTTCGGGAGAAGCTGGAGCGCCACGCGCCCCCGCCACCCGACTACCTCTGGGCTCAGCTCGAAGCCGAGTTGCAGCCTGCCCGCAAGCGCCCCGTTATGTGGCTCTATGCCTCGGCAGCCGTCATTACGCTGCTCATGCTGGCCGGCGCTGCTTGGCTATGGCGGGGGGCAAATATGGCCCCCGCCGTGGGTACGGTAGCGCAAGTAACTACGCAGTTTGCGCCTCAAAAGTCCGAAGCAGCTTCTTCGAAAAATTCATCTTCTCAGGCAACCCTTCCTACCACACAACCATCTACCCCAATAGAAGCCGCCGTAGCAACGGCTCCTACGAAGCAGCAACCCTCGGAAGCGCAACCGATGCAGCCGCTTCGCTCCAAGCCAGCCACTACTCACCAACTGGCTCGCGCTACAGGAATACCCCGTTCATCATCACCTAAAAAGCTTAGTACCCCACCCGCGCAGAACACCATGGTAGCTACTCTCACTCCCACCAAAGCGCAACCGGAGCGCCCCGTGACGGAGGAAACGCAGCCAAATGCCCCCCAGCAGCTTCCAACCGTTGCTACTGCCTCTACTACCCCATCGGTACCCACGGGTCCGATAGAAGTGGAAGTGCGCCAGTCGTCGACAACTTCGGCCCTGGCGGCCAGCCAAACAGCTCCGCGTAAGGGCCGCTTAGGCGGGCAGGTGATGCGCCAGGTGAGCAATGCCCTGCGCGGCGAACCAGTGACTTTACCCCGCTTACCTGAGGACGTAACCGTGACAGTTCGGCCTCCAGGCGTTAATCACGCCCTAGTTATTCAACTCTAATTTTCCCTACCTCATGAACCGCTTCTACACCCTGCTGGCAGTGCTTCTGCTGGCCCTGGCCGCGCCTTGCCGCACCCTCGCCGCCGCACCTGCTCCCGACGACACCATTGTGGTGAAACTACCCAATCAGGCCACTATGACGTTGTTTGTCAAGAACAAAGCCCAGTTGCGCGAGCTTCGCAACTACAAGCTCGACTCGCTGATGATCCTACTGGACACCTACATCTCCCAAGCCGAAGCCGCCGGCAAAACCTCCAAGACCGAGACGGTGACAATGGAGTTTTATCCCGCCAAAGACCAGCCCGGCAAGCAAGTGCCTGAGCAAATTCGGGTGACGGTGCGCACCGACGAAGGCAAAAAGAGCGACACCGAACGGGTAGATGTAGTGCTGGGTCGCGCCTTCGGGGTATCGGTGGTGGAGAATGGCGACGATGACCACGTTTCTATCAAAGTAGGGACCTCTGCCATCGACGACTCCACCCGCAACGCCCAGCGCGAAGCCAAGCAGAGAGAGCGTGCCGCCCGCCCCGGCCACAGCGACTTCGGCATCGATATCGGCCTGAATGCCTTGGTAAATCGTACGGCAACTACGGCCGAAGACTTCGATCTGCGCCCCTTCGGTTCCCGCTACATCAGTCTCAACTGGCACTATTTGTATCGTCTAGGTCCTCAGGGCAGCCCCGTGCGCTTGCTCACTGGCCCCGAGTTGTCCTTCAACAACTATATGTTTGATAACAACGCCCGCCTGTTCACGACGCCTACCGGTACGGTCATTCAGAACGAGCCCAACCTTGATCTAGATAAAAGCAAGCTAGCTACCACCACTATCAATCTGCCGCTTATGCTAGTGCTCAACACTAAAAACAAGAAAGGCAACGACGATGGATTCCGGTTGGGTGCCGGTGGCTTCGCGGGCTACCGCTTGGGCAGCCGCACCAAGATCAAGTATGACAACGACGACCGCGACCGCAAAGACAAGGACCGCGGTAGCTTCAACCTTGAAGATTTCAATTACGGCCTGCAAGGCTTAGTCGGAATCGGTGGCTTGGATTTGTTCGTCAAATACAATCTTAACGAGCTCTTCAAAGACGGCCGCGGTCCCCAAGCCCAGACCCTCAGCTTTGGCATAACCCTCGGAGGAATCTAAGCTTAACCTGTAGCTTTAGCAGACAAAAAGCCCCCCAGATACGTCTGGGGGCTTTTTTGTGTATTGCACGTTGCTTTTACTCAATTGTCTGGATGAGAGTAGTCATTGGCCATTACTAATAGTAGTATCGATTCCTTTTCTGGCACGCCATAAACGACGGTTCAGCCCACTATTCAAATACTTAAACCACAGCTCATCAGTATCTTACAAAGTGTTTATTAATTACTCGATCTGACACTTATTTGGGTTGATCTTCGTATTTTCAGTGTATCAAAATTATAATAATCATATTTTTTCATGTAATGATGATATGAATATTTTCTTACGCTTGTCAAAATGGAGTGCGGTAGTGCTATTGGTTTCGTTGCTCAGCAGCTGCGAGGATATTCTGGAGCAATACTTCCCTACACGTAACCCCACCACTCCGACCTTTCCATCCTTAGGGCAGGACATCCCCTTCTACGCCTTATCGGGTGGTACCAAGCTCGATGCCTACTCCACGAAGGATCCTGCGACGCGTACCTCCTCGGTGGCCCTCACAGGCTTGGCAAGTGGCGAACAAATTTTAGCAATTGATTTTCGCCCCGCTACCGGCCAACTCTACGGGGTGAGCAGTGCCAGCCGCCTCTACGTGATCAACCAGAATACGGGCGTGGCGCGGGCCATCGGTGCGGGTGCCTTTACCCCGGCGCTGGGGGGCAATTTAGTGGGCTTTGATTTTAACCCCACCGTCGACCGCATTCGGCTCGTCACGTCTACGGGCCAAAACTTGCGGCTGAATCCCGAAACGGGCACCGTAGCCGCTACTGATGGCGTCATTAATGGGGTAACAGGGACTACCATCACCGGGGCCGCGTATACGAACAACACGAATGGGGTAGCTACCACTGCTCTTTATGCGATTAATACTCAGAATCGGCAGCTCTACTTAGTCAACCCACCTAATGAGGGCACGGTGGTACCCGTAGGCAAGCTAAATCTAAACGTCAGTGGTAATGGCGGCTTTGATATTGATGCTACCACTGGCACGGCCTTAGGCCTCTACCCGATCAACGGCATTCCTACCCTCTTCGCCGTGGATCTGACGACGGGGGCGGCCCGCCCGCTGGCCCAGTACGCTGTTAGCCTGAGCTACAGGGGCCTTGCTATTCCTACTCAACCGGTCGCCTATATTAGTGCCGGGAGCAGCCTCGTGATTTTTAATCCTACTACGCCATCTTCTACCGCGAATCCGGCCCCGCTCGTTGTCAAGCCCATAACAGGGTTAACGCAGGATGAAGGTGTGAGCGCGCTGGATTTTCGTCCTGCCACCGGCCAGCTCTATGGGCTCGCAGTTTCGTCTTTTTCTCAGAACCCAGGGGCCCGGCTATACACCATCAATCCGGCGACGGGAGCTGCTACGCTCGTGGCTCCACTTAGCCTTTCAGGGTTCTATCAAAGCGTTTCGGATTTGGAATTTAATCCCGTTACCGACCGCATCCGCATTTTTATGGGGAGAGGAGGCACCATCCCAGCACGGAACCTGCTGATTAACCCCACCACTGGTGAGGTGGTAGAGGACACTCCAATTACGCCCCCTGCGGCTATTCCCTTTACCTGGGCCTACAGCAACACCTTCGCCGGGGCAACGAGTACGACTTTATACGGCCTCAACTATGAGCTATTTAATAAGAATGAATCCAGAAGCTGGCTTACCCAATTGACTACGCCCAGTGAGAATCGACCTGTGGAACTGCGAGGACTGGGACTAGATCAAATAATTGGGGGCAGCATGGATATTGGCGGAACCACCAATACAGCCTATGCCCTGCTCATCAAATTCGCAGGCAGTGGCCCTGATCTCTATACCATTAATCTGAATCCGCGCACGGGCCCATCTACCACGTTTGTGGCGCATTATCCTACCAATCTCGGCTGGGGCTTGGCAATTGGGCCCGGCTTCTAGCTGGCTTCAGCTAATTTCAGTGTGTCCTTAGCACGTTGCTGCATAAGCTGAGGCGCTACGTGTGACGCTCTAGGCTGTCTGGCACACGATAACAGGTTTCGTATTCTTCAAAATCTACCCACGCATTCCTACTATTGATACAACGCGGGGGGCCAAATTATCGACCTTACGTATCCGGCCGCAAGCGCCATGACAGGCGTTCCCTTCGCCTACCGCAGCCGCGTAGTAAGCGGTATTCAGCTATTTGAAAAATTATAGTGCTACAATCAGTTACGAATTGCCGAGCTACGTATGGAAAATTATATGAATCATATTTATTCTTATTTACATCCTATATTCTCGGTTCTATGCTAAAATTCTTTTCCCTCGCCACCTGGGGCGCGGCTGTATTGTTATTGTCGTCGCTTACGAGTTGCGAGGACATTCTAGAGCAGTATTTCCCCAAGCCCACGCCTACCCCGCCTACTATTCCTGCTCAGACGGTAGCATACACATCCTACGCTGACGCTGTTACACCAGGGTCCGGCGATGGGGCATGGCAGAATGGATTGATTATTTTTAATCCTATTACGCTGGCGAAAATCCAGGAAATGCCAATTACGGGTTTGAGCGCCGTCACCGACCGCATCTATGGGCTCGACATACGCCCCGCCACCGGCCAACTCTATGCGCTGGTTGCCACGACCAGCGCGACCGATGGCCGCCTGTATACTATTAATCCCGCCACCGGAGCTGCTACGTTGGTCGCACCCGTCAGCATTCCCCTCAGTGGGTCCCTTACCTTGGGGTTCGATTTTAACCCCGTCGTGGATCGGATTCGGATTGTGACCAAATCCGGTCAAAACCTTCGGGTAAATCCGGTTGATGGCGTTGCAATTGAAGATGGACGTATTAACGGAGGCACCGCTAATAGTGTGATGAGCGTAGCCTACGATAATAATGTAGCTGGCGCTACTTCTACCAACTTGTACGCGCTAGACTTCACGGCGAGTAAGCTTTACTTAGTAAACCCGCCCAATGCCGGGACACTCACAGAAATTGGTTCTTTGAGCATCAACTTCCTCTCCGATGGTAGCTTCGATATTGGCGCCACTAGCAAGAAGGCTTATGCGGTCATGAGCGGCCCGTATGTCGGGCGTTTATATTCAATCAATTTAACAACTGGCGCGGCCACAGAATTGGGAGACTTCGGCTTTCCAGCTATCAGGCCGTCGCCCACGCCAGGATTCGTTTTCGCGCCGTTCATCACAGGGTTTACGCTCGGGTTAGCCCTGTAATTTCCTTTTCTTCAGATAGCAAAAAAAGCCCCCGCTCTTAAGCAGGGGGCTTTTTCTTAATCGGGAGCTCAAGTTCAGTAGAGGAGTAAGTGCTTGCGGGGTATTCGCACATAGTAACCATTGTACTTCGCAGCTTTTTTATGCGTCCCTTGTGATGAGTTAAGAGGAGAGAAAAGTCAACAAGAGAAAGAGAATGCGCACTTGTATTTTATTTTGATGGCACTGCATCTTATAACCTTAGCATATCGTAGTGGCTAAAGCTAATCATCCAATTCATTCTTCCTTCCATCCTATCTTCTCGTTTCTATGCTAAAACCCATAACCCTCTCCAAGTGGGGAGCGGCTGCTCTGTTGCTGGCCTCGCTCACGAGTTGCGAAGACATTTTGGAGCAGTACTTCCCCAAACCCAATCCTACTCCGCCCCCTACTACTCCCACCTTCCCGCCCTTAGGTCAGGATATCGCCTTTTATGCTTTATCAGGGGGTAATCGGCTTGATGCGTATTCCACCAAAGATCCAGCCACCCGGACCGCCTCGGTTGCCATTACCGGCTTACAGAGCGGTGAACAAATCTTAGCTATGGACTTCCGGCCAGGCACTGGGCAGCTCTATGGGGTCAGCAGCGGCAGCCGTTTTTATGTAATCAATCAAAACACCGGCAGGGCTCACGTTATTGGGACGGGGGCCTTCACCCCCGCGCTGGGGGCAATGTAGTGAGCTTTGACTTTAACCCGACGGTTGACCGCATTCGGTTGGTAACGAGTACGGGACAGAACCTGCGTCTACATCCCGAAACAGCAACGGTGGCCGCTACCGATGGTACTATCAACGGGGCAGCGGGCGCTACCCTAACGGGCGTGGCCTACACCAATAACGTAGCTGGTGCTACCGCGACTGCGCTTTATGCCATTAACACCCAAAACCAGCAGCTCTACTTGGTTAACCCACCGAACAACGGTACGCTCGTATCCGTGGGCAACCTGAACCTGCCCGTGAGCGGTGATGGCGGCTTTGATATTGATGCCAAAACAGGTACTGCCTTGGGGTTGTATACCGTACAAGGCAAGCCTACACTCTTTACCGTGAACTTGAGCACGGGCGCGGCTCGTCCTTTGGCGGAGTACAGCCCAAGTCAGAACTACACTGGTTTAGCCATCCCTACAAAGCCTGTCGCTTACATTGCCACTAATGTAGACGGAAGCTTCACGACATTGTCTATTGTTGATCCAACAGACTCAAACAGTGTCTCGACAAAGAACGTTACTGGTATCAGAGGAGGTGGAAGGGCTATTGGCCTAGACTTTAGGCCGGCAACAGGTCAGCTGTATACAATTCTATCAGGAGGCTTTTCAAGTGGGGCGTATCTGTACACTATTGACCTAGGCACCGGCGCCGCTACATTTGTGGCTCAAACGAATATACCTGTGATATTCGATGGAAGCTTTGACTTTGATCCCGTTACAGATATGATTCGCGTAGTAAGTAAAGCTGGCCAGAACCTGACTGTGAACCCAACGAATGGCATTACCACCGAAGGTTCCCCCATTGGTATTGCTGTAGGCATCAATCGACCCGGTGTAAATACACTTGCCCACGATAATAACTTTGTTGGTGCGACAACAACTACCCTGTATGGTACTGATGTCTCGATTAATCTTGTTAGTAAACTATATCAAGTTACGCCCCTTGTTCCTGGTAATTTAAAGGAGATTGGTAACGTAGCCGCTGACGTACGCCACATGGATATTGGAGGCACTAGCAACACCGCCTATATTCTTGTTAACGTCGCTAATAGCATCAATAATGTGTTTCAGCTTAATACGCTGAACCTTGCAACTGGGGAGCGCACCTTCGCTCGGTCGCTTACTATTTCCGGTCTCAACGGGATAAGTGGTGCACCTGGTGGCTTCGCTCTAGGCTTGGGTTTCTAAGGTGCCCTGTTTTCGCTTTACATAGTTTAACAAAAAGCCCTTGCTAATTAGCAAGGGCTTTTTTCATTATTCCACTTGTTGGGTTCGGCTAATGCTGGGCTTTCATGTTCACTATTTATAAGCTCGCTCACGCATTTTCCTTCGGCTCCGGCCCGCGAAACACGTCCGTACCTGACACGGGGGGCAATTTTACCGGCCGGCCTTCGCGGGCCGACTGGTAGATGGCTTCCATAATGCGCTGATCCTGCAAGCCTTCTTCGCCGGGCGTGTGGGGCGGCTTGTCATCCAGCACGCAGGTAGAAAAGTGGTCCATTTCGGCCGCAAACTGATTCACCGGGCTGATAGTAATTTGGTTTTGCATCTTGGCCGGGCCCTCGGCGTGGGAGGTTTGTAGCTGCTGGCCCTGGTAGGCGTAGGCATTGTTCAGGTGCATCCAGCCTTTCTCCCCATTCACGCGGTAGAAGCGCGAGTCGTGGGTGTTGTAGTGGGTGATGCTGTCGACCAAAATGCCCCCCGGGAAGCGCATCTGCCACGACATTACTTCCTCTACCTCCTTGAACAGCGGATTGCCGGGCGTGCTGTAGGAGTAGCCAAATACCTCCGTTGGCTCGGTGCCCAGCAGGAAGCGCGAAGTGTTCAGGCAGTACAAGCCAATATCGGGCAGGGCGCCACCGCCGGCCAGGGCTTTCTTGTGACGCCAGTGGTCGGGATTAGCGGAGCTTTGGCTATTCTGGGCCTGAATGTACTTGGTCTTACCCCACTTGTTTTCGCGCACCATCTGACGCACCAAGCGATTGTAGGGCTCGTATTGAATGCGGTAGGCAATCATCAGCTTGCGATTGGCTTTTTTGCAGGCCGCAATCATGGCCTCGCACTCGGCGGCGGAATTGGCCATCGGTTTTTCGCAGAGAATGTGCTTGCCGGCCTGAGCCCCCCGAATGGTGTATTCGGCGTGCATGGAGTTGGGCAGTACGATATAGATAACCTTCACCTCGGCGTTGTCCTTGAGCTTATCGTAGTCTTCGTAGCTGTAGCAGCTTTCGGGCTTAATGCCGTATTGCTGGGCGACTTTCTTTAGCTTCTCAGGTGAGCCGCTAACAAGGGCCACAGGCTTGGATTTTTTGCACTCACCAAAAGCGGGTAGCAGTTCTTCCAGCGTCAGGTGGCCCAGGCCCACCAACGCATATCCCACCCGCTGGTCGGGGGGCAAAGGCGTGGGCGTGGGGCCGGATTTGGGGTCAACGTCAGATTTCCAGGCTTCCAACTCAATGGGTTTATCTACGCCCGCAGGCACTTTCGCGGGCGGCGACACGGCTTCCGACGAAGGCACTTGCTGGCCGCCAGGGGCCGCATATACGGTGGAAGCGGTGACTTCCGAGGCGGGTGTGCCCGTAGTAGGGGTAGCTGCTTTTGCCGCCTCGCCGCCCGGCTTCTCCTGGCAGCCGGCAAACGTGCTGGCGGCCACTCCTACGGCCAGGCCCCGGCCGGCCATGGTCAGAAACTCTTTGCGTGATACCTCCTGGCTGGCCTGCCGAAGCACTGTGTTTAGTAAGCTGTTAGTAAGCGACATAGCACATTGGTTGTGAGAATGGAACAGTAGAATAGAACATGAAAAGAAGTATAAAAAAGCTCTACGGGCATTTGGGCATACATAGCCAGCTATCGACCCCACTATTCGTCTTTTTCGCCTCCTATTAATGCCTGAATCAGCCTGAGGTCGCCCGCTACCAGAAGCTGCTGTGGTAGCGCCTGAAAGTAACTTGGCAACTCAATGTTAGCCGGGGGAAGGAGCATGACGCAAATCATTTAGCTAATTGACTACCATCATATTACAGCCATTGTATTAGGGCGATATTTAACACATTCTCAAGCCTCGCTGGGCATACAAATCAGACGCCGCGGCTAATGATAGCCGCCACCAAACGAGGCTTGTACCCATCTCGTGATGCAGAAAGTATTCTGCTGCGGTGGATTGCCTGCTTAGCTGCTTTTCTCAGGCCAGTTGGAGAAGCAAGCCGGGAGAAGCTGGTCGCCTAAAAGGCTTTTGTGAAAAGGGGCTGCCGGCTGCTTTCAAGGCTGTGTTGGGCAAGCTGCCAGTTCCTGCTGTCATTCTCCTTTTTCACTTATCAGCAACTTCATCATGCGTCAGAATCTAAGTTCGTACGACCGGGTGATTCGCATTCTCCTGGCCACCTTCCTCACCGGTTTTCTGGTGCGGCAAGGCTTCAGCACTCCCCTACTTCTCGCCTGGCTGCTCATTCCGCTCACGCTGCTGCTGACGGGCATTGCTGGCTATTGCCCCTTTTATTCCCTGCTGGGCATTGCCACGCACCACCAATCACGGAGCTGACTTCACGGGTTATGCCCTCACTTGTAGGCCTTGTATTGTAGCTACCGAAGCCACAATACAAGGCCAGAAACGGCCTATAGCCTACGTTAGCTGGCTACCCTTTGCCTATGCAATCTGCCTTTGTTGTCTTAACGGATATGTCAGCTGCCACCGAGGTAGCCCTGACCTACACCAGCCGCCTGGCCCAACGCTTGGATGGGCGGCTGGTGCTGCTCCACGTGTACCTCGACCCGATGCTGGCGCCGGATGCGGCCGTAATGGCCTCGCCCATTCTGGTGACCAGCCGCAAGGAGATTATAGCCTATCTGGTGGAGCGAGCACAGGGGCTTCCGGTTCCGGCCGAGGCCGAAATAGTGGTAGATATGCTCAGCCCGGCCCTCGCCGACGTGGTGCAGCGCCACAGGCCGCTCCTGCTGGCTTGCGGGCGGGAACAGCCCATCAATTTACTGGACAGGATGATCGGCAATTGGGTCCTGCCCATTCTACAACAGGCGCATCATCCGCTGCTGGTGGTTCCCGAAGTTTGGCAGAGTACCGAGTTGCCCCGGCGCGCGGTGGTAGCCACCGATGATAAATCGTTCTGGCTGAGTGCGCCTTCCCTCGCCCTCACGGAGCTATTGACCAGCCTGAAACTCACCACGACCGTCGTGCACGTGGCGGAGGCTACGGGTCCTTCGCGCGCCGACGTGGGGCTAGCATCAGCGCAGCGTACGGGGCTATTTGGGCATTTAACGGAGAACAGCCTGTACGAAGTGTGCGAAGAAGCTCCGGCCGACGGCATTCTGCACGCGGCCGCGGAGCTGCACGCCCAGCTTATTGTGCTGCTGGCCCGGCCGCACTCCTTCCTCGGGGGCTTTTTCACCATAGCGTCACGGCTGATATCCTGCGTCGTAGTCCAATGCCGGTGCTGGTGCTGCCCACCACGGCTTAAGGCAAGATTCAGCGCAAAGAAGCGAGTCGATGGATACAGTACTCAAACTGTATCCATCGACTCGCTTCTTTGCATTTGGCACTAAAAAAGCCCCCAGGCTGAGTTAAGCCAATCTTTAAGCGCCTACTTCCGGGGCCGGTTGGCGGGGTTGCAGGGCGTGCTCGGCCTGCACCATATTGTTCATTCCTTTCAGCAGGGCATCGGGGGTGAAGGAGATACTATCAATACCTTGCTCCACCAGAAATTGGGCAAACGCCGGGTAGTCGCTGGGGGCCTGCCCGCACAGCCCGATGGGTCGGCCGCAGGCTTTGGCCGTACGAATCACCTGGGCGAGCATCCGGGTCACGGCCTCGTTGTTCTCGTCGAACAAATGACTTACGATAGCCGAGTCGCGGTCGATGCCCAGGGTAAGCTGGGTGAGGTCGTTGGAGCCGATAGAGAACCCATCGAAGACAGCAGCAAAATCTTCGGCCAGTATAACATTGCTGGGAATTTCGGCCATCACGTACACCTCCAGCCCCTTCTCGCCGCGCTTCAGCCCGAACTCCTCCATGAGGGCCACCACCTGCTTTCCTTCGGCCACAGTGCGGCAGAAAGGCACCATCACCTTCACGTTGGTGAGGCCCCAATCGAGGCGCACGCGCCGCAGCGCTTCGCACTCCAGCCGGAACCCTTCGCGGTACTGCGGACTGTAGTAGCGTGAGGCGCCCCGGAAGCCCAGCATAGGGTTTTCCTCGTCCGGCTCAAACTGCCGTCCGCCGACCAGGTTGGCGTACTCGTTGGTCTTGAAATCGCTCAGGCGCACAATCACTTGGCGTGGGTAGAAAGCGGCCGCTACAAACCCGATGGCCTGCGCCAGCTTATCCACGAAATACTCCGGCTTGCTGGCATAATGGGTGGTGAACTGCGCAATTTCCTGGCGGGCCGACGCGTCCTGTAGCTTATCAAAATCGACCAGCGCCATCGGATGGATGCGGATGGCGCTATTGATAACGAATTCCATCCGCATCAGCCCCACGCCCTGGCTAGGATATCGAGCGAGCTGCAGAGCGCGGTCGGGATCAGCCAGAATGAGCAGGGGCTTGGTGCGGGGCATCTCCACGTGCTCCAAATCGATATCAGTTTCCTGCCAGGCCAACTGGCCCGCGAACACCTGGCCTTCGTCGCCCTCGGCGCAGGAAACCGTAATGAGCTGCCCATCCTGCACTTTTTCCGTGGCGTTGAGTGTGCCCACCACGGCCGAGAGGCCCAGCTCCCGCGCCACAATGGCCGCGTGGCTGGTGCGCCCGCCTTTATTGGTAACGATGACGGCCGCCTTGCGCAACACCGCGTTCCAATCGGGGCTGGTAATGTCAGTAATCAGGATTTCACCCGGTTGCAGACGGTGCCCATCGGCCGGCGAGGCGATGATGCGCGCCACGCCCGTGGCAATCTGGTTGCCGACTGCTTTACCCGTGGCCAGCACCGGGCCTTTCTGGGTCAGGTGGTACTCGTGCAAACGCAGGGCTTTGCTTCCATGGTGAATGGTTTCGGGGCGGGCCTGCACGATGTAGAGCTTGCTGGTCAGGCCATCTTTTGCCCACTCAATATCCATGGGCATACCGTAGTGATCTTCGATAAGCAAGCACCAGCGCCCCAGTTCTTCCGCCTCCGCATCGGACAGCACGAACATAGCGCACTTCTCAGGCGGGGTGTCGGAGTTTTCGATGCCGGTTTGGGCGTAGCGCATGGTCTTGGCTTTGTCGCCAAGCTTGCGGGTTACCAGGGCCCGATACCCGCTCCGCAAAGAGGGTTTGAACAAATAAAATTCGTCGGGATTGACGGCGCCCTGCACCACGTTTTCGCCCAGGCCCCAGCTGCCGGTGAGGTAAATAAGGTTGGCGTGGCCGGTTTCGGGCTCGATGGTAAACGCCACCCCCGCCGAGCCCACATCGGAGCGCACCATCATCTGCACGCCCACTGATAAGGCCACGCGCAGATGATCAAAGCCATTTTGCAGCCGGTACTTAATAGCCCGGTCGTTGAACAAAGACACAAAGCACCGCTGACAGGCCTGCACCACGCCCTCCTCGCCCTGCACATTCAGGAACGAATCGTGCTGTCCGGCAAAGCTGGCCGTGGGTAGATCTTCGGCCGTGGCACTACTGCGCACGGCTACCGGTAGGCCCCCGTCGGCGTGACCAGCCGAAAGCTCCCGGTACGCCTGCCGAATAGCCTCCGCCACGCTGGGGGGCATTTTGGCCTGCGTTAGCAAGGCCCGCGCCTGGGTGCCTACCGCCGAAAGATTCGTCAGCTCCTTCTCGTCAAGGCTTGCCAGCAGCGTGGTGAGCGGCTGCCGCAACTGGTTTTCATCCAGAAACTGCCAATAGGCGGCGGCTGTCGTAGCAAACCCATCGGGCACGTTAATTCCTTTAGGAATCAACTGGTTGAAAAGCTCCCCCAGGGAGGCGTTCTTCCCTCCTACCAACGCAACCTGCTGGTTGGTCAGCTCGCGGAAGAACCGAGTGTATGCTTCCTGTGTCATAACGATAGAAGTGCTAAATGAGTAAAACCGCGCCGAGTTTTAAGCAGGCAAAGCAGGCTGTCCCCTCCAAAATCCTAAGCTTTTGCTTCCGGAATCGGTCAGATATTCAGAGGCCGCTCAGCCCGTCTGGGGGCTTTTTGGTGATTAAGCCGGCGCTGGCGGGCAGTGCTTCTAGCCTAAAAGTGCGGGGTTTAGCACTCTATAAAAATGAGGAATAACATAGCCATTCATGATCTTCATCACTACCGGCTTCACTCAAGCTTTCGACGTACGGGTTGCGAGCACTATATCAGAGAGCAGGCAGCACGAGCACCGGCAACTCACTGTGCATCAGCAGTTGCGCTGTGACGCTGCGGTGGAATAGCTGCCCCAGAAAGCTGCGCCGCCGAGAGATGACCACCAACATGTCATACTCCGGCCGCTTGGCTTCCTGCAAAATGCCTACTTCCGTGCTACGGTTGCTGATAGTGCGCATCTCAACCGGCGCCGCTTCCAGCAGCAGGCCGACGCGCACCACCGCTTCCAGGGCCTCGGGGGCTTTTTGCCGAAATCGGCGTTGGCTGTTACGTACAGTACCGTGAGCGAAGCCCGCAATTCGGCCAGCAGCCGGTGTACCACCCCCGCGTGTTCACCCAAATCAAACGGCTGACCATCAACCGCCAGCAGCAGGCGCGTGGGCGGCGAGCTGCTCACTACATCGTGCGGCACCAGCAGCATGGGGTAAGGAGCGGCCCGTAGAATATCCAGAGACGTGGTTTCCACCATTTCAGCGGGGGTGGTGGAGTACTCGGGCCGGCCCAGCACGATTAGCTCAGGATGGTGCCGACTGACGGCATCCGCCACGGCAGCGGCCATGCCTCCGTAGCCGACCTCCGCCACTACCGGCACGGCCAGCTGTCGGGCTACATCATTCATAACCAGATTAATGGCTTCCCGACTAAGGTTCGATAAAACTCCCCTTTGCATCTCCGGATCTAGCACCGAGTTGCGGCGCACGTGCAGCAGCACCAGCCGGGCTCCGAGCGGATCGGCCAGATTGGAGGCATAGTCGAGCGCCTGGTTGGCACCCTGAAAGAAATCGGTCAGAATGAGCAGGGAAGGTACCATGAGCAGGAGCAGCGAAAGAGTGAAGCTACTGACAGAAAACCAGCAGACAGGCAGCATTAAGGTGCGCACCATGTGCCCGTGCGCTTGATTTTTATCAAGTAATGACCCCGTATTCGTCATGTACCTGAGATAGTAATATATATAATTTTACGGACATATTCTTGACTAATTTTTAGCAACTGCTTCCTAAAAGCCTATACCTAACAATCCGAAGCGATGAAGATCCAGAACAATAAGGAGCCGTGGCTGCTGGCGGCGGGAATTGCAGCTGCAGCCGCCACCGGGTTTGTAGTTGGGCGCGCCCTGGTAGGTCGCCAGTTGCGCCGGGATGCGCAGCGACTCCTGCGGCAGTCTACCGACGTCACCGCACGCATCTACCACGAAACCCAGCTGGTCGATTTGCCGGCGCCGGTGCAGCGCTACTTCCGCCTGGTGCTACCCGATGGTCAGCCCTATCTGCGCACGGCGCGGCTTCGGCATACGGGCCAGTTTAAAACCTCCCTGGATGGTGACTGGGGGGCAATTTCCGGCGAAGAATACATCATCGCCGATCCGCCGGCCTTCATTTGGCAGGGTACCACCTCCCGCTTTATTGCCCGCGATGAATATGTAGCCGGGCGGGGCCAGTTGCTGGTGCGCCTGTTTGGGTTGGCCCCCGTGGTGCACGGCCGCGGGCCGCGCTACGACCAGGCCGAGCTACTGCGCTGGCTGGGCGAAATTGCCTGGTTGCCCACTGCCCTGCTGCCCAGCGAGCGAGTGAACTGGACGCCCCTGGATGAGCACTCTGCTACGCTTACCCTCACGTATCAGGGGCAAGTGTTGTCGTATCTGGTGCGCTTTAATGAGCAAAATGAGCTAACCCAATTCGAAGCGGAGCGCTACCAGAGCGACACTGCCGTTTTGCCCTGGGTGGGGCATTTCTCCGAGTATCGCACTTTACACGGGCTGCGGGTACCTACAGAAGCCGAAGCGAGCTGGGTAGTAAATGGCCAGCGGCGGCCCTACGCCAGATTCCGAATTCAGGAGCTGGATTACAATGAGCTGAATGCGTATTGAAAATCTCCAGTAGCTCCATAAAGGTAGCAGCGCCCGACCACGGTGATGCTGCTCTGCGTCTCGCTCGTGGCGTGCGAACCGGAATAGAGGCAAATATGATATAGATCAGACACTTTGCTAATCTAAATCATGGCTTTATTCTTTCTAAAAAAGGATGTTTATAGCATGATTTCTTTCACCCGGGACCAGCGTGCTGTGCCTCACTTTTGCTACTACTATGAACGCTTTCAGTCTTATCCTGCCCATTTTTCTCCTTGCCGTACTGGCCCTGACAAGCTCCTACCTGCGCGCTAGTCATAAAGCCGCTAATGTTAAGTAGCGTTGCCGAAATACCCCAAGACTAAGGCAGCCCTGACCGCTGCTGAGTATAGCTTCGCGCCACTTAACCAACCTCTTATGAGCCCGTCAATCGTTGTGTTAGCTAACCTGACAGCGACGGCGGCGCACGCCGCTCGGTATGCCGCCGTGCTGGGTGAGCCGCTTCAGGCGCGCCTCATTTTGCTGCATCATTACAGCGAGATGTCCCCTGACCCCGAGCTGGTGACCATGAACGCCACCACTACCTACCGCAGTCAGACGGAGATGGACGCCGCTTTGCAGAGCCTGACCCAGCAGCTTCCGGCTTCCACGGAGGTGCTGGCCTCCACCCGGGCGGAGGTAGAACTGGTAGCGGAGGCCGTGGAGCGCTACCACCCGCTCCTGCTGGCGATGGGCGCGAGCACCGAGAGTAGCCTGCTGGACCTGCTGTGGCAAAACCAGGCGCTGCGCGATACGCATTGGCCCATATTGGCTATCCCGGAAGACGCCCCCGCCCCCGCATTCCGCGCCGCATAGCCTTGGCAGTCGATGCTAATTCATTTACCCTGAACGAAGCCAGTAAGGCCTTGGCGCCCCTACTGGCTTCCTGGCAGGCAACGTACATCGTGATACATGCCGAAGCGCCACATGAGCAACAGGCCTTTCCGGGCCAGCGGGCCCTGGCCACTGTTCGCCTGAGCCAGCTGCTTCCGCCCGATACGGCATTGGAGCTGTACGAGGAGGTAAATCTGCCGCCCGCTGAAGGCATCGTACAGGCAGTGAAGGATGTACAGGCCGATTTGCTGGTGCTCATTGTCCGGCCGCATAGCTTCGTAGGGCAGCTGTTCCACCGCAGCATCACGGCCCAGGTGCTGCGCGAAAGCCAGATACCAGTACTGCTGCTCCCCGCGCAGGACCAGAGTACTCCGAGGTGGCTGGCACGCCTCACCTGAACACGTTGACTTACTGCTCGCGGGCCTTTTATCTAGCCCCTTCAGGAAAGCGCATAGCGAGTTAAAAAAGCCCCCAGTGATGGTAATGAAGGCTTTTGAAGTCATTGTGCTGGCTAGAGGCTTTACCCGGCGGAAGCGGTAACCATGCACGAATGATTATGGGAGGAGATGATGTAAGTCATAGACTCTGTTTTCATCCTCCTATATATTGTACTAGTAATGCTTTCGGGAGCCTGATAGCTTATTATATGCTTCCGGCCGCTGCCACTCTTTGTTCTGACGCCATGCACCAGGTATGCCCAATCAGCCCCATTTCGTCCGTCGAGCCCTTACTGATACAGTCGGCACTTAGCGGCGCGGCGCAGCTAGCCCACCCCAGTACTCCAAGGCCGCTTGCAGCGGCGCCCTCAGCCAAGCCGATTGGGGAACCGTGGATTTCCGAGGATGATTTGCTGCTCGATGTAAGCCTAACTTTTCTGGGCGCCGCGCAGTGCGTGACGGGCTCCAAATACCTGTTGACGCTCGATCAGGGGCGCCGGCGGCGGCAGCTGATGATCGATTGCGGGCTGTTTCAGGGCTTGAAGGAATTGCGCCTGCGCAACCGTGAGCCGCTGCCCCTGCCCGTTCCCGACCTAGAGGCCGTGGTGCTGACGCACGCCCACATCGATCATAGCGGCTACCTGCCTAAGCTCGTGCGCGATGGGTTCCGGGGGGCAATTTTCTGCACCGATGCTACGGCCGATCTGCTCGAAATCATGCTGCTCGACTCGGCCAAACTACAAGAAGAAGAGGCTGGGTACGCCAACGCGAAAGGCTACTCCAAGCACCACCCCGCCGAGCCCCTGTATACCATCGCCGACGCCAGGCAAGTGCTTACCCTCCTGCGTTCGGTGCCCTACGACACGCCCGTGCAGGTGACCGATCAGGTGCATGTCGTATTCCTCGACGCGGGCCATATTCTGGGCTCCGCAATTGCCGAGCTGACCGTAAAAGGCACTCAACAATCGAAAAAGCTGGTTTTTTCCGGCGACCTGGGCCGCTACGACAACCCGGTATTATACGACCCAACGCCCATCGAAACGGCCGACGTGCTGCTCGTGGAGTCTACCTACGGCGACCGGGATACGCGTATTCAGGACCCCGAGCAGGAGCTGGTGCGGCTGGTCAATGAGGCGCTGGCCCGCGGCGGCGTGCTGCTCATCGCCGCCTTTGCCGTGGGGCGCACCCAAACCCTGCTTTACTACCTGAAAAAACTTCGGCAGGAAGGCCGCATACCCAAGGTACCCGTGTACGTCGACAGCCCCATGGGCATCCGCGTCACCTCGCTTTTTCAGCACCACACCGCGGCGCACCGGCTGGGTGAGAGCAACCCGTTTTACTTCGAGAACCTGACCTTTGTAAGCGAGCAACAGCAATCCAAAGCCCTGAATCAGCTGGCGGGTCCGGCTATTATCATCTCCTCGAGCGGAATGCTCACGGGCGGGCGCATCATCCACCATCTGTATCATCGGCTGCCCCGGCCCCAAGACACGCTGTTGTTGGTGGGCTACCAGGCCGAAGGAACCAGGGGCCGCGACCTGCAGGACGGCGCGCAGCAGATCAAGATGTTTGGTGAATTGGTACCCGTGCACTGCCATGTATCGGAGCTTGATGGCTTCTCGGCCCACGCCGACCGCTCAGAGTTGCTGCGCTGGCTAAGCAACTTCAAAAAGCCCCCAAGCGCGCTTTCGTGGTTCATGGCGAGCCCGAGGCAGCCAGCAAGCTGGCTCAGACCATGCATCACGAGCTGGGCTGGCCGTCGGTAATCGTGCCGGAATACCGCGAATCAGCCAAGCTGTTCACCGGGATTTAGGCGTGGTCCTCAGCCTGAAATCGGAGGTAAAAGCGCTTCGCACAAGCAAGTAAAGCATGACGAAAGTCAAGGCTTCAGGTGACGAAAGCCATTCCCTGGAGCGCTGCCAATTCCGACTTTTATCATGGTAAACGCCTCCTGACAGCGAAGTATTCACTGCTTTTCATTTAACGCTATGATCACGCCCGCTTTTTGGTTTTGGCTCCTTTTCCTCACCCTGACCGGCCTACTCTGGCACCAGCGGCAGGGCTCGCACCATTCTTCCACCACGGGTTAGCCGCCTGGTTTTCAGCATTTGCACTATGGGTATGCACTCTCTCCCCGATTTGGATACGCCGGCCCGGCGCCAGCAGCTGGTCAGCCAGTTTATGGATCGGCTCGCCAATGATGAATTGCTAAGCTCGGTTTTTGGCAACTCGATGAATGCCGACGGCAGCGCGGCCCCAGTGGAGCAGCAGGCGTGGTGGGATTCCGCGCTGGCTGGTGAATGCTATCAGGGCCGGCCGCTGCGGGCAACTCATGTGCATCCCTACACTGGCCCGCTGTATGAGCGCTGGTGCCAACTGCTAAAAAATACCTTCGATCGGAATTTTGAAGGACCCGAAGCTACAGCCGCTCAGGGCCATGTGCTCAATCTGGCTACCATGCTCTCGCATTGGCGGCTGGCCCAGCAGGACAGTTATTCTACACCTGACACCGACGCGACCAAGCAATTGGCCGCTGCCTAAATCCGCCGAACGCCGCGAATTCGTTCCCAGAAAAGCCCCCAGCGTTGCTGCAAAGCTATTTTTCTCTACTAGCTCCTTACCCTCCGCCATGACACCTCCCATTGTTGTTCTGACCGATTTTTTCGCCGTTTCCAACCGCGCGCTATCGTATGCCTCCGGCTTAGCATTACCCTTGAAGGCCCAGCTGGTACTGCTGCATGTGCGCCACGACGGGCTTCTCTCGCCTGAGGAGTACACCAACCGCGGAGCCCATCATAATGAGCGCGAAACCTTGGAAGCGCTGACGAAGCTGGCCGGGAGCCAGCCCGTGCCTACGCAGGTGGAAATCTCGGAAGGCTACCTGCCCGACGCCGTGACGGAGGCCGTGCGTCACCATCATCCGCAGCTGCTGGTGCTGGGGCGACCGGGCACCGCGGTTATGCCGGCCGAAGGCATCGTTAATGCGGCCATGGATTTGTTGCGCCACGTGCCGCACCCCCTGCTCACGGTGCCCACCGTGGGCTGGGACACTTTTCCACCGCGCCGCTTGCTGCTGGCCGTTGATGGCGACGATTTCATGCTGTACGAAAACCAAGATATCCTGCCCCAGCTCATGCAGTCGTTGCAGGGCGCGCTTACTATTCTACACGTAACCGACCAAAAGGACCCTGGCGCGGCGGCCGGGCACGATGCTTTGCGCAGTGTGCGAAATAGTGGCTTAGTAACCGTGAAAGAATCTGATCCCGTTCGCGTGGTGTACCACACCAACGTGGCGGAAGGAATTTTGCAGGGGGCCGCCGAGCTGGAAGCCGACCTACTGGTGGTGATTGCGCGGCGCCATAGTCTGCTCGGGGGGCTGTTTCATCGCAGCGTTACGGCCCAGATTATTGGAGAAAGCCCCATTCCGGTTCTGCTGATTCCGGCCATGGACTAGCTTATCCCGCGCTTTCACGTTGTCTACCAATCGGTACCGCTATGGGCATTTCTCTGCTTGTGCTCACCAACTTCTACCCGGCCGCCCTACGAGCGCTGCACTATGCCGATGACCTGGCCTGCGCCCAGGGCGGACGCTTGGTGCTGCTGCACGTAAACCGCTCTTCCCTCTATGACCTTTATATGTTTGCCGGGGAAGGCTGGCGGCGCCAGGAGCTCGATCTGGAGGCCGATACGGCAACTCAGCTGGAACGCCTGACTACGCAGCTGCACACCCCGGCCACCGTGGAGCTGGCCACCGACCTGCTGCCGGAAGTGGCAAAGGACCTGGTGACCCGCTACCAGCAGGGCCTGTTTGTGATAGGATTGCCAGCAGCCGGGCACGCATCGCCCGAGCAGTTGAGCGCTACCACTCTCGACCTGCTGCGGGCCGCGCAGTTTCCGGTGCTGGTGGTGCCCGATTCTGCTCCGGCCACCACCCTGCCCCGCCGCGTGATGGTAGCCGTGGATCAGGAGAGCTTTGTGCTCGTCAACTCGGGGGCAGTCACCCAGCTGCTCCAAAACATCAAAGCCGAGGTAACGGTCGTTCACGTAACCGTTCAGGAAGATGATGCCGCCTGCGCCCGAGCGCTGAGGCACGTGCAGGGAAGCGGCCTGACAGATGGCACTAAATCGGTGGACCTACGCGGCTTTCTCCACACCGATCCGGCGGCGGGCGTGCTCGAAGCCATCCCTCAAGTGAGCCCCGACTTAGTGGTGGTGCTGTCGCGCTCGCGCAGCTACCTTGGGGGGCTTTTTCACCACAGCGTCACGGCGCACGTTATTGCACGCAGCCCGGTTCCGGTGCTGGTGGTACCAGTAAACTAGCCGGTACCTGCATACTATCCAGAAGTGTAAGCTCGATGGCCGTAAAGTGCAATGATTGATGGATTCGCTGTTCATTACTGCTGGCAGGAACTACACAGATCATTATCCTAATTTTCAGTGATGATATGCTTTATACCCGCCACATGGGGGGCTTTTTTACATGTCTATTAATCTTCAAGCTCAAATCACTGGTGTGTTCCTGTACCTATAAGTATCAACTAAACAGGCTACAGACTAAATCCAATTATAAGCTATAAGTCATTGATTTAGGCTGAAATACTAGACTAGTAAAAAAATGTAAAATACCAGCATCTAAACGTAATAGGGTTGCGTAAGGGGAAATTACATGAATTATATTCATTCTTCTTTCCATCCTATCTTCTCGTTTCTATGCTAAAAACATCTTCCCTCGCCAAGTGGGGCGTGGCAGTTCTCCTATTATCCTCGCTGAGTAGCTGCGAAGACATCTTGGAGCAGTACTTCCCCAAACCCACTCCTACGCCGCCTACTATCCCCACCTTTCCACCTCTAGGGCAGGACATTGCCTTCTACGCACTGTCAGCTGGAACTAGGCTGGATGCTTACTCTACCAAGGATGCGGCCACGCGCACCAGCTCCGTGGCCATCACCGGCCTACAGAGTGGGGAAACGATTTTAGCTATCGACTTCCGCCCCGCCACGGGCCAGCTCTACGGGGTTAGCAGCGCCAGCCGGTTGTATGTGATTAACCAGAATACGGGCACCGCGCGGGCCATTGGCTCAGGAGCATTTACGCCGGCCTTGGGGGCAATTTAGTCGGCTTTGACTTCAACCCCACCGTCGACCGCATTCGCCTCGTGACTTCCACGGGCCTGAACCTACGCCTGAACCCGGAAACGGGCACAGTAGCCGCTACGGATGGCATCATCAATGGGGCGACGAATGTCGCCCTGACAGGGGCCGCCTACACCAATAATGTGCCCGCCACCGCGAGTACGGCACTTTACGCTATTGATGCGGCTGCTAAACAACTCTACCTGGTGAATCCACCCAATGCTGGGGCCGTGGTGCCCGTCGGTAATCTAAACCTCAACATCAGCGGCGGTGGCGGATTTGACATTGATGCGAGGACCGGCACAGCTCTCGGTTTATATGCGGTTAATGGCAACCCGACGCTGTTTGCCGTGGATCTCGCGAGTGGCGCGGCTCGTCCTTTAGCCCAATATGCGGCCAACGCTGCTTATACGGGTCTTGCTATTCCCACCCGACCTGTGCTGTATGCAGCTAGATATATTCAGGGAATCCGAGGTGAACGATTTAATGACTTACTCATTGTTGATCCTACGAGCTCTTCTGCCTATGGAACTAGGCGTATTATTGGGTTAGAGCGCGAACAGTTGGTTGATGTCGACTTCCGGCCCGCTACCGGCCAGTTGTATGGGTTTACCCAGTCTATGCAACTTTACACGATTGATCTGGGCACCTTTACGGCGACGCTCGTGGCTACCATTCCGTTCACTATGGATTCCTTTGGCTATGCGATTGACTTTGATCCGGTGACGGATCGTCTGCGTATCGTCAGCAGCACAGGCCAAAACCTGCGGGTAAATCCCACGGATGGAACAGTGGTGGAGGATGAGCGCCTCAACCCCAGCACCCAGGCTATTTATGGCGTGGCCTATACGAATAGCACGACCGGCGCGACCACGACCGACTTATATGCGTTGGGTCTTGATCGCAGCACCTTGCCAATCAACTCGCTCAACAAGCTTTACCGGCTGAATTCCCTAATGCGGGTACCCTCACGGAGGTCGGCACGGTTGCGACGGATGAGAGGAATGGAATATATCAGTTTGATATTAGTGGCACCACCAATACCGGCTATGCCATTGGGAATAACGGCCAGAATAGCAAAAGTTTATACACCATTGATTTAGCCACGGGCAGAGCGACGGAACTGAGGATGGTGGGCATCTTTGACCCGCAAACAGTGGGGGTAGCCGCGGGGCTCGGCTTTTAAACATCACCACTTCCCAAGCCTATCTGACTTATTCGCTAAAAAAGTCCCGGCGCCTGAGTCGGGGCCTTTGCCCTGCCTTTCTCATTAGTTGTATCCTTCCTTTCTTATTTACTTATCCACTTTGTATGAAAACAAGCTTTCCTTTTACCAAGCTTGGAGTCGCTGCCTTGCTGCTGATGTCGCTCACGAGCTGCGAAGACATCTTGGAGCAGTACTTTCCTAAGCCTACTCCGTCGCCTACTATTCCTACTTTCCCCAATCTGGGGCTCGATATTCCCTTCTACGCTTTGTCGGGCGGCACCCGGCTTGATGGGTTTTCGACGAAGGATCCATCCACCAGAACAAGCTCCGTAGCTATTACGGGCCTGCAGAGTGGCGAGCGTATCCTGGCCATGGACTTCCGGCCCGCTACGGGCCAGCTCTATGGGGTGGGCAGTAGCAGCCGCCTGTATGTGATTAACCAAAATACGGGCTTGGCCCGTGCCATGGGTAGTGGCGCTTTCACGCCTGCTATAATCGGGGAATTGGTGGGCTTTGACTTCAACCCGACCGTGGACCGCATCAGGCTGGTGACCAGCACGGGCCAGAATCTGCGGCTGAATCCCGAGACCGGCACCGTAGCGGCCACCGATGGCCCTGTGAATGGAGCAGCAGGGGGCGCACTCCTGACGGGAGCGGCCTACACCAATAACACGGCTGGCGCGACAACCACCGTTTTGTACGGGATTAACACCGTTGACAAGCAGCTGTATGTAGTCAACCCACCCAATGATGGCACTTTAGCTGCCATAGGAGCGCTCAACCTGAATATCAGCGGCGATGGCGGCTTTGACATTGATGCCAAGACCGGTACGGCCTTGGGTTTGTATGCCGTAAGTGGCAATCCTACTCTTTTCTCCGTAAACCTTGCAACAGGAGCTGCGCGGCCGTTAGCCCAGTATACTAGCAACTCCGGTTACTCGGCAATTGCCATCCCAACGCAGCCCGTGGCGTATGCGGCCGTTCTTTTATGCTCCCGCGCTATAGGCTGTGTCACAGAGCTAGTCACATTTAACCCCACTAATCCCGCCGCGGGCTTTGTTAGCAAGCCTATTTCCGGCCTGCGCAACAACGAACTGTTTCGAAGCATCGATTTCCGGCCTGCCACCGGGCAGCTTTACGCGGAGGGAGACTTTGGGGGAATTTATACCATAAACCTGACCACCGGAGCAGCCACGTTAATGAACGCCTTCACCACATTTATACCGGGTGGCGCTATCGGATTCGACTTCGATCCTGTCACGGATGTTATGCGCCACATTGTGCCCGGGGGGGTGAGAATTATCGTATTAACCCGGTCAGCGCAGCCGTCATCCGAGACGGGATACTGAATCCAGACCCTACCTTTATTTCAGCTGCGGCGTATGATAATAACTACGCTGGCGCGAGTACAACCAAGTTGTATGTTGTTGACTATGGTACCGACAAATTGTACCAAGTTAATCCGCCTAACACGGGCAACATGATTGAAATTGGCAGCCTCGGCATTAACGTATCCGGCGATATTCATCTGGATATAGGCGGCATTAGCAACACGGCCTACTTTGTTTCTACTCCTAGTGGGGTATTTAACCCAGAAACCCAAACCGCTACCCGGCCGGGCCCGACCGAACTCTACACGATTAATCTGGCGACGGGCGCCGCCACTTCCATTGGGGAGATCGACTTTATCGGTCTCTCAGACCGAGGAGAATATCAACTACGCGGCTTTACCCTAGGCTTGGGCTTCTAACTAGCTCGTTTTTACCAAAAGAAGAAGCCCTGGCACATGCGCCAGGGCTTTCACAACTTCCTGATGCCTGTAAGGGCATAATCACATCCCTATATGAAGACAATCTCAACTCTTACTAAACTTGGTGCCGCCGCCTTGCTGCTGATGTCGCTCACGAGCTGCGAAGACATCCTAGAGCAGTACTTTCCTAAGCCTGCTTCGCCGCCATCCAACTTTGGTCTTGATATTCCTTTCTACGCCTTATCGAATGGCAACAAGCTAGATGCGTACTCAACTCACAGCCCGACACGCCGCTCAAGCTCTGCTGCTATCACTGGTTTACAGGCAGGAGAAAAGATCTTAGCTATTGACTTCCGTCCGGCTACGGGGCAGCTATATGGTTTGGGCAGCACTAGCCGTATTTACGTAATCAATCAGTCAACTGGGGAGGCCCGCGCCATTGGTGCAGGTCCTTTTACTCCGGCTGTAGCAGGAGACTTGGTGGGCTTTGACTTTAATCCTACCGTCGACCGCATTCGTATCGTCACGAGTACAGGCCAAAACTTGCGGGTTAATCCAGAAACGGGAGCTGGTGTTCTTGTTGATGGCTCACTTAAAGGCGTAGCTGGCGCTTCTGTATCGGCTGTGGCCTACACCAATAATATAGCGGGAGCCACCGCTACTGAGCTTTTTGCACTGGATGCAGCTACTAAAAAGCTGTACAAGCTAAGTTCTCCAAATGAAGGCACCTTAGAAACAGTAGCTGACCTCAAAATCAACTTTACGGGTGAGGGCGGCTTTGATATTGACCCTAAAAGTGACTCAGGACTAGGGCTGTTTCAGGTGGATGGCAAGCCTACCCTTTTCACGCTAGACGTGCAAACTGGTGCCGCCCGTACCCTCACCACCTATGACCCTAGTCTGGGCTATACAGGCCTAGCTATTCCTACGCGGCCTGTAGCTTATGCCGTTAGTAGTACACTCATCAATTTTGAGGAAAGAACTACAAGGCCTGAGCTGTTAATTTTTGATCCTTCCAACTTGGGGGCTGGCGTTGTATCCAAGCCTATTACAGGAATACCAGCCACTGAAAGCGTTTCAGGATTGGACTTTCGCCCAGCTAATGGGCAGCTCTATGCCATCACCAGAAGCATATTCACTAGCAGCGACCGTCTCTATACCATTAATGCTGCCACAGGTGCTGCTACTGCTGTAGGCTCCACTAATTTCAAAATAGTTGGGCTAGTAGGATTTGACTTTGATCCAGTCCTCGATCGGATTCGCGTAATCGGCAGTGAGGAGTTGCGGGGGGGCGGCGTGAATCCCGTCATATTAGTGAACCCTACGGATGCTACGGCTACCGCGCAGCCCAGCTTAACGCTGCCTCAGGCCGCCAATAATTTCTTGACTACCGTGGGCGCGGCCCACGACCAGAACGTGGCCGGCGCGAAGGCAACGAACTTGTATCTGATTGATACCTATCGAAACGATCTCTATGTGCAAAGCCCTGCCGGTATGGGGGCCTTAGCCAAGGTGGGGAACCTGGGCGTCCAAGTCGTTAAAGCCGACTTTGATATTAGCAGTACCACCAATACGGCGTATGCGCTGATTACCCTCTTTGGTGCTAGGGACGTCACGAAGCTGCACACGATTGATCTGGCCACCGGAAAAGCGAATGCGGTGAGTAATTATGAGTTTCAAGGCAATACCGTTGGCTTCACGGTGGGCCTAGGTTTCTAATTACCTAAAACTTAACCTAAAACCAAAAAGCCCTGGCGCATGCGCCAGGGCTTTTTAGTTCATTGCTATTTAAGCAAAGTCTACCGTAACCAACAAGAAGCTTTGAGCCTTTAAAAATAGCAGCCGTTATCTTCTACAGTTCCCGATGGAAGTTATCCAGCAGAATAGCCGCTGAGATAGCCACGTTCAGGCTTTCCGCGCCGCCAGCTCCCGGAATATACAATCGTTGCGTGAGGCGCTCCAGCACCTCCGGCCGGGGGCCATGTGACTCGCTGCCCATGATGAGCACACCCGCGGGGCGCAGCGTGAGGCGGTGTACATTGTCGCCTTCGAGGTGGGCGCCGTAGCGGGGCACGCTGGGGGGCAAATTGTCGAGCCACTGGGGCAAATCGCGCTGCCAGACGGAAACACGGGCAAAAGAGCCCATAGTAGCCGCTACGGTTTTGGGTGCCCATGGGTCGGCGCAGGTATCGGAGCACACCACACCTTGCAGGCCGTACCAGTCGGCCAGACGAATGAGCGTGCCCATGTTGCCGGGGTCGCGCACTTGGTCCAAGGCAAGTAGCAGGCTGGCCGTGGGGGGCAAAAGTGGCCGCTCGGCCGGCAGGTGGGCAATGGCCAGCGCCGTCGTATTGGTAGCCAGCGTCCCGAGGCGGGTCAGCTCATCTTCTGTTATCACCTCGAAAGGCACCGCAGCCGGCAGCAGCGGAATTTTGGCGGCAAACTCCGGTGTCAAAAACACGCGTTCTGTTACTAGCTCAGAAGCCAGCAGTTCCAGCACACTTTTGCCGCCCTCCACCAGAAACAGCCCCAACCGCTTGCGGTATTTCTTTTGTTTGAGCTGTTCTACGCGGGTTTTTAACGCTTTGCTGACCATGTGAGCTGTGATAAAGCCTGTTGCTTTTGGGATATTATGCCGGCCTGATTTTCCATGCCAAGCCCTACATACTGCCCCGACTACGACCCGGCAATCTGCCGCTGAGCCGCGCTACAAAGCTAACGAAGGCAACCTGACCATTGCATTGTGGCTTGCTCCACTAGCAAAGTCGGTAAATGAGTAGATAGGTACCCCGCGGCAGAAAGAATCAGCCAGCCGATCTATTGTAAATGACCCAAAAAAGCCCCCACTCCAACGAGCGGGGGCCTTTTCATAGAATGCAACGACAAGCTTTACTTCAGTGCACCCTTCAGATCAGCGACAGCAACGCTCTGCGCCTGCTTGGCTTCGGGTACAACGGCCGCCATCCCGAAAAATTCGTGGGTGGTGCCCTCGTACAGTTTGTAATTGACTTTCACGCCGGCCGCGGTGAGTTTATCGCCGAGGGTCTTGCCTTCGCTCGTCAGCGGGTCATATTCGGCGGCAATAATGGTCGTCGGGGGCAAGCCCTTCAGATTTGCGGCCACCAAGTTAATGCGCGAGTCTTTGCCGTCGGCGGCCGTACGCAGATAATTCTTGAAGAACCACTCCATGCCTGCTTTATTAAGCGGCGCGGTTTCCGTGCTTTTTTGGTAGGAAGGCGTAGTCGTGTCGTAGCCGGCAATCGGGTACACCAACAACTGGTGCTTGGGCAGCGCCACGCCTTTGTCGCGGGCCTGCATGCTCACGGCGCACGCCAAGCCCCCACCGGCGCTTTCGCCCGCCACCGCTACCCGCTTCGGGTCGCCTTTAATGCTGGCGGCATTTTTCAGCGCCCACTGATAGGCGGCAAACGCATCGTCGTGGGCCGTTGGAAACTTATGCTCCGGCCCCTTCCGATACTCCACCGACACCACCACGGCTCCAGTTTGCTCTGCCAGGGCCTGCGCAGAAGCGTGATACGTATCGATGGTGGCAATGACCCAGCCACCGCCGTGGTAATACACAATCACCGGAAATGGAGCCGCGCCCGCTTTGGGCGTATAAATACGCGCTTTCACCCCAGTCATCAGGGTTTGGCTGGCCGTATCCACCTGCATAGGTGGGGGCGTGATGTTGCTCACCTGCATCTGTTTCATGGCCGCATCGGCGGGGCTCGGCTGCTTGCGGGCCTCGGCGGCGGTCAGTTCAGGCAAGGGCTTATTGTTGAAACTCATTAGCTGCTCGATAACGGCCTGCATCTCGGGCTTCAAATTTGGCCCCCACGCGGGTTTTGCGCCGGTAGGCTTCACTTCACCGGCGGCCGTAGCGCTAGCGGTGCTATCGGCTGCTGTGGCCTGAGTGTCGGTTTCGGTGACTTTCGGCTTGGTATCACAGCTGCTTAACAGCAGGCAGCTCGCCAAGGCAGGAGCCATCAGCCCAGCCATCGCGGCGGGGCGAAAGAAAGAATAATTCATACGAGGGGGATGAAAGGTGTAGGTACAAAGGTTGGTCATACCCATACGCATAGTTTACAGATGAGTTCACACCCAGGCAAAGCTCACAACCGCTCACTCTCAACCACAAATGCTTCCAGACGAGCCGCCAACGGCTGCCTGTTCGATTCCTCGGGCAGGTATTTCACCAGTTCAGCAAACTGCGCTTCGGCCAGCCGATGGCCCGCCATGCCCCACTGCGGATACGTGCGCTGAAGCCGCGCTACGCGTGTAATTACCGTCACGTCGTAGTGCCGCGCATCGTGCTGAATCCGCTCAAACAGGCGCTCTACTGCTGCCTGCTCGCCTTCCAGCACTTGGGCAAAATTCCCTTCGCCATAAAACAAGATGCCGGTGATGTCGTGGGCGACATTGTAGGCTCGGGCTTGCGCCACCAGGGTGCGCAGTTCCGGGTAGCTCAGCGGCGTCACGGCCCTACTGACGTAACTTAGTTGGTACAGCATATTTGCCCCCAGCACCCCAAAAAATTGCCACCACGGCAGGGTTGCGCTGAGAAAGAGAAGATACGAAAGGAAAGCCACTTTATCGAGGGCCACAGCCTGGAGATTCATTAGCCGACCGGCAAAAACATAGCGCAATACGTTGTATCTTAAGCTTAGCAACCTGCTGCTCCCCTTATGATGAAGCCATTGCTACTTGGCATTCTGCTGCTACTCGCCACCCAGGGAACAGCGCATCCAGGCGTGGGCATTGTGCAGGATGCGCAGGGGAATGTGTACTACACCGATCTGGAAAATGTGTGGAAGCGTGCGCCCAATGGCCAGCAGCGCATTGTGGTACCACGCGTGCACACCCACGAGCTTTACCTCGATCCGCAGGGCAACCTCTACGGCGAACACCTTTGGTACGAGGGCGAGGCTACCAACAAATGGAAGCACTACGTGTGGCGCCTGAGCTCTGGGGGGCAATTAAGCAAAGTCATTCCTGCAACACCCGGCTTTTTGACTAATTACAGTTTCAACCGGGACCACTCGGGTGCGATGTACTGGGCAGAGCGTGACGCACCCTACCGTATCATGAAAAAACTGCCCGGTGGAAAAGTAATGGTGCTGGCTAGGGGTCGTTTCAAAGACGTACGCTGGCAACACGTTACGCCAGATGGCCAGTTCTATTTTGTCGATGATGATGCCCTGTATGTACTAGCCGCTGATGGGACGATCAGGTGCCTGAAAAGGAACCTCGACGAAGCCCCACCCTCCACCGCAAAGGTGAACCATAACCTGGGGGGCATTTTCTCCGACCGGCAAGGCAATATCTACGTCGCAGTTACCAATCTGCGAAAAGTACAGCGCCTAAGCCCCAGCGGCCATATCACAACAGTAGCCAGATCGAGTGCCCCGTGGACAGCCTCCAGCGGACTGGTAGCGCCCGATGGTGATGTATGGCTGCTGGAATACAACACGGCCAACCAAGTGCGCGTGCGCCGTGTGCGGCAGCCTCAGTAGGCATTGCTTCCATCAACTGATTTGTTGCAAGTGATAGGGTCCGAGCATGCCTGGCCTGTCCAAAAACAAGAATCAGTAGGACTATTTTACTCCCCACAATAGACCCTTGCTTTGCTAAGTCAGTTTGAATCAATACCTTATTAGCAGGTTATTTCCGAACAAGTGAATTAGTATGAAAACACTCCTGCTGCTGTGTTTGCTTGGCTTCCTGTTTTTTCAGGCAAAAGCGCAAGACTCAGTGGGCCGACACTGGCAGGCCGCGGTGGAGGCGCATCCGCAGCGTGATACGGGCCGCGTGAACCGCCTCAACACTCTGGCTTTTGTGCAGCGCGCAAATGCCCCCCAGCAAACCAAAGCGGCCTACGAGGAAGCCTTAAACCTATCTCGTGAAATTGGCTACACCTTTGGCGAAGCCCGCGCTTTGCTGGGTTTGGGCTTTTATTACCGCTTCCGCAATCAGTATGAGCTTTCCCTCGCTTACACAAATAAGGCTCGTAAGCTGTTTATTCGGCTCAATGACCGCCTGCATGAAATTTCGTGTCTGTATAACCTTTCCTACACCGCTTCCGGGCAGGGCAACTACGCGCAGGCCATGGCTTACAGCTTCCAAGGCTTAAAGCTGGCTGATGCAATTCCCAGCCAGAAGTGGCTGACGCTGCTTAATACTCAGCTGGGAAATACGAGCATCGCCTTGGGCGAATACCAAAAGGCCCGGCAGTACTTCGTGCGGGGCCTGAAGTTGGCGCGGGGCGTAGGCGATCAGGATGGCATCGCCCATTGCGTATCGGGGCTGGGCGAGTTGTGCCGCATTCAAGGTCAGTGGGCGCAGGCTCGAAGCTATTTCGAGCAGGGCGCCGTGCTGGCCAAGGAGCTCAATAACCAAGGCGGCGTGACCATGAGCATGTATAGTATAGCCGATATGGACGAGCGCTTGGGCAACTACCAGGCAGCTTTTTCGGCGGCCTTCCGGGCCCTGCAACGCATGAAGCAACTGGATGACGTGGGCCGAATTCCGCTGGTGCAGCTTATCCTAGCCCGCGCCTACCTCGATACGGAGCAACCCGACAGCGCCTGGGCATACGGACGCGCGGCGCTGCTAGCGGGCCAGCGCACCGGCAATAAAAGCACAATTCGCGATGCCAGTGATGTGCTCGCCCAGGCCAGCGTGGACCGCCGCCGCTTCGACGATGCCTATCGCTACCTGGCCTTGTTTGTGGCGTACCGCGACAGCCTCGACAATCAGGAAGTGACCCGCCGAACGGCCGCTCTCCAGTACCAATATGCGCTGGACAAAAAACAGTCGCAGATACAGCTGCTGACACACAACCAACAGTTAATTCGGCAGCAGAATCGTCAGCAGCGCCTGCTCCTGCTGGGGTCGTTGGCAGTTCTGGTAATTGTAGCCGGGCTGAGTGTGCTACTCTGGCGCAATAATCGGCAGAATCAGCGGTCCAATGCGCAGCTTCAGCGCCAGCAGGAAGAATTGCAAGCCACGCAGGCGCAGCTGGTGCAGGCAGAAAAGCTGGCCGCACTCGGCGAGCTAACGGCCGGCATTGCCCACGAAATTCAGAATCCGTTGAATTTCGTCACCAATTTTGCCGACGTATCAGCCGACATCAGCCACGAGCTGCAAACCGAAGCCCGCGCGGGAAATTATCAGGAGGTAGAAGAGCTGGCCAACGAGCTAGAGCAGAATCTACACAAGATTACGCAGCACGGGCGACGGGCTTCCGCTATTGTGAAGGGTATGCTGGAGCACGCGCGGCCCAGCACCAGCGAGCGCAAACCCACCGACCTGAATGCCCTGGCCGCCGAGCACCTGAACCTGGCTTATGAGAGTCTGCGCAACAAAGCGCCGGCCTTTGAAGTCGAGCTAATCAGGGATTTTGAAGCTGGCCTGGAGCCCGTGGCACTAGTACCACCAGATATTGGGCGAGTACTCCTGAACCTATACACCAACGCTTTCTACGCCGTGCAGCAGAAAGCCGCGGCCGCTACTGCCCATTATCAGCCCGAGGTGCAGGTAAGTACGCGCCAAAACAATGGGCAAGTTGAGTTACGCGTGCGCGACAATGGGTTGGGCATGCCGGCGGAGGTAGCAAAGAAGGTATTCCAACCGTTTTTCACCACGAAGCCACCCGGTGAAGGCACCGGGCTGGGCCTGTCATTGAGCTATGACATCATCACCAAAGGCCACGGCGGCACCCTCACCTTTGAATCGCGGGAAGGGGAAGGCACTGAGGTTTTAATCACTTTGCCTCTCAACCAAGCAAAGGTGCGTGGCGCGGCGAAGAAAGGTGCGGGCATAGTATAAGTTGCGTCGGTTTATTCGGTGAGCACCCAGTTGAGGTGAATATTTTGCTCAGGGACCATCTGATAGGGCTTTGGTTGGCCGCCAGCGGTGGTAGCCACCACATCGAGCACCTCAATATAGATGCGGTCACCCGGTTGCGCGTATTTTGCAAAGCTGGCCATACCAACTTCCGAACCTTGTATCAATCTGGCGGGCAGCACTGGTCGGCGGCCTCTTATAAGGGCCATTTCCGCCTTTTTGATTTGATAGCTTACCGGCGTCGCGCAGGCCGGATCGTTGGTGAGTGTTAAACTGATAGTAGGTACCACTGCACTACCTGTCGTGTTGATCTCCTGCTTATTATGAAAAGCTTTCAACTTTGGAACTGGACAGGCAGTCTGGGCGCTAGCCCACTCAGTGGACAATAATGCGAGGGGCAGCAGCAACTTTCTCATAGCGCAGGATAGGACTGAGGTGATAGCCAGTAAAAAAAGCCCCCCAGCCGGGTAATTGAGCGTAGGGGTTGGCAGTATAACGTACTTTCTAAGAACTCCGTATTTTGGCCACGCTATATTTCAACTTATGGATAAGGCTGCTGGTATTTGGTTTGTCTCCGGGGGACAAAGTAGCGCAGCCTGAAGGCGTAGTAGAGTTAGTTTTTTGCCTGTAATTTTATTCTTCTTTTCTCGTTTGCCTTTTATGAATAAGCTCTCCTCTTATGCTTTATCTCTGGTTTTGGCCGGAGCACTCGTTAGCTGCGGCGACGACAACAACAACGATCCGCAACCCGCAAACCAGACGGCCAGCGAGAAGCTTATGGCTAAGCCCTGGATGATAACTGCCGCCACCGAAAAGAAAGGCAACAACGCGACCGTTGATATCTACACCAGTGAAAATGCTTGTCTGAAAGACAACCTGTATAAGTTTCAGGCCGGCAATGTCCTCACGCTGGACGAGGGCAAAACCAAGTGCCTTGGCACCAGCCCGCAAACCACCACAGGCCAATGGAGCCTATCCAACAACGACCAGACGCTCTCGGGCACTATTACCTTCACTATTGCTCCGGGCTTCAGCTCCGAAATAGAATTGACCGGCACAATTGAAGAGTTAAGCGCAACTCAACTCATTCTCGTGGACACAGAAACGGTAAATGGATTAGCCACCGTGACCCGCACCACCTTCACGGCCCAATAGCCTCTCTTCCACCAAACCTCAGAAAGCCGCTTCCTCACCGAAGCGGCTTTTTTCGTAGTCCGCCAGGCGTATCAGAACCGGACAGCGGGTGTATCAAAATCGCACATATCGGGTTAGCGAAAACGAATTACCTTCATCATATTGCTGATTATAAGATATTTAGATACATGGCATCATCTTTCTTATCATACGCCTAACGAGTGAATTGCTAAGCGCTCCAGCGGCTTGCATTTCCCTGCAACCAACGAAGTAACCATGCGCTTGATCTGGATTTTTGCCGCAGGACTGCCCGCAAGAAGGCGTCAGCAAATAAAAACGAGATTTTCTGTAACGTTTGCCACTTCGGGCGGTATCCTCGGCAGACGCGCTTGCTTTGCCTCCGCCTGAGTAGGGCAAGCGCGCCTACTACCAAGCTCATAAGATTCCTCAACCAGCCAACAATCGATTGGAAGGCTGGCGGGGGACAAAGTAAGAAGCTGAACAGATGGTACGAATTTATTCGTACCGAGATGCAGCCTCTTTTCGGACTGCCTGTCTTTTAGTTACTAACGAACCACGACAGCAAGCATTTACTCCTCGTGCGCAGGAATAAAGCAGGAACACGGTCTTGTCGGGCAGTGCCGCAATAGATGGTCGCCTGAAAAGTGGAATGGCGCGTCGCCCTGATTGGGCGGGTGTTGGTATGAAAAAGTCAGCGGCCACTTGATAGCCGTCGCGATGCTGGGAATCCTTTTCAGAACGCCTGATTTCACCTCAAAAAGTAAGCTCTGAATTGTTAACTGCTTTGTTCTATGAAAGCCAACGTAACTCCATCCCAGCACTCGTCAGCGGGGAGCAGCTCCGGTGACGAGTTGTCAGGGCCGCGCCCCCTATTGAAGCGGCTGCTGGTGAAAGAACAGCATAAACTGTTTTTTATTAAGGTCGACGATATTCTCTACTTCGATGCCGACGGCAGCTACATTACGCTGCACACGCTTCAGCGCTCCTACGTGCTGTATGAGAGCCTTACCCAGCTGGCCCAGCGCCTCGATCCGACGGACTTTGCGCGCATCCACCGCTCCTATCTGATCAATCTGAATTATGTAGAAGAGTTGGAGGGCTATTTTAATGGGGAATACTTAGTCAAGCTCACGGGCGGCCACACGCTCAAATGGACTCGTTTCTACCGGGATAATGTGAAGGCGTTCATCACCCGCAGCAAATAACCCTAGTGCCTAGTAAAAAAAGCCCCCAGCGCCTAAAAACAGGTTTTGCTGAGGCCATTATTACAGAGTTAATCAGCTGGTAAGAATGTACCGGCACATACTAGCTGCCCCAGGGCAGTAGCCGAAAAGTACACGGCGAGGCAGGGAGCTGCAACTCCCCGGCGAGCTTGGAAAAATGGTGAGTGAATTTCCAAGCCCGCCCCAGCAGAACGCTGGAAGCCTTGCCGTGTACCGGCTGCTTTTCTGTGTCTTTACCAGTCGTAGTATTACCCGCAAAAACGGCCTTACCATTACGGTAAGGCCGTTTTTGCGTGGTGTGGAAGCTGCTCACTAGTGCTTATCTGGTCCTTCTTTCTGGCGGCAAAACGGGCATCTTATGAGCAGAATCGGGCACCTTAAAGAATAAGCATTGAAGCAGGCGCCTGAAAGTGAGTGTATAGGGGCGGCTTTCGGCTAAAAGGCACCACGGGGGTGTCGGCGGCGCCGGGCCACTTGCTTCTATGGCCACTATCTCGCTCTGGCTGCGCTTGTTCGAAGCTCCCGTAGCCACTTTCCGGCAAGTTGTTTTCTCTTTCCTTTGCCTAGGGGCGCGCCGTAGTATCTGCGGGCTGCTTGGGGGGCTTTTTTTGCTGGTTGGTTGCCCCGCCTTTGCCAGTGCGGCGCCCCCGGATACGGAAGTATTTCTCGATTCGCCGTTTCGCTTCAAGCAGGCCAACCAGAAACGGGTTTCCATGGAGTATAAGTCCCAGGGCAACCTACTCGTCATTCCGGTTTATCTCAACGGCAAAGGCCCGTATAACTTCCTGCTTGATACCGGCATTGCTACTTCCGTCATCACCAACCCCAAACTGGGGCGACACTTGGGCGTGCAGACTACCAAATCCTACAGCGTATCCGGGGTGGGCAAGAAAGCGCCCGTACTGGCTCATCGGACAAACTCCGTACGGGTGGAGTTTGCAGGCATTGAAGCGCCTTCCATGCATTTTATTGTCGTTTCAAAGCAGGTCGTTGCGTTCGAGGCGCTGATGGGGATACAAATTCATGGCATTTTGGGCTTCGACCTGTTTCGCAGCTTTATCGTATCCATTCACCCCACGCAGGGCCAAATCACGTTTACTGATCCCACTGCGCCCCGCCCCGCTACTGACGAAAGCTGGAGCAGCTTGCCTATCGAGCTGGATGACTCTAGGCCGTATATCACAACCAACATTGCCGTAACAGGCTCCCAGGCAATACCGCTGCGCCTGATGCTGGATACGGGTGCCGGACACGCCCTCTCGCTGGAAATGGGTTCGGATTCGCGGCTGACTTTGCCAGTAGAGCGCCAGCGTGCTGACTTGGGCTACGGCTTCAGCGGGCTGATTCAGGGCTATCTGGGTCCTATTGCGCTGTTGCAGCTGGGCTCCTATCAGCTCCGCTCCTTGCAAACGGCTTTCCCCGACCCTCATAATCTGGTTGACCGGGTTACGGTAGCCCGCAGCGGCACGCTCGGCTTCGATGTATTGCGGCGCTTTGATTTTATCATCGACTATCCGCACAACCGGCTGCTGCTACGGCCCACTAGTGAGCACCGCCACCAATTCGAGCAAGCCGCCTTATAGCTCATCAAGCCCTCTTTTGCGCCTAGGCAATCCGATTAGAGTCAGCCGCTGGTCCTTCCGCCCTTCTCCTCTTCCAGATACTGCAGGACCTGCCGCACCAGTTCCTCGGGCGACGCCTCTATACTCAGGTGCAGACCGTAAGCCGGCGATTCATAATCAGCTAGTTGCGAATGGAGCATTTGCTCCTTCATGTAGTGACCCGACCGCCCCCGCAGCCGAGACACTAGCAATTCCTTACTCCCTTCCAGCACCACCCAAATAATTGAGTGTGCGGCGGCCTGCTGCAATACGGTGCGGTATTTCTCCTTCAGCGCCGAGCACGCCAGCACCGCACCGCCCGACTTTTCCCACTTCGTGATACCAGCAGCCATCGCAGCCAGCCAGTCCCGCCGATCATCATCGGTCAGTGGGGTGCCGTGGCTCATCTTCTCTACGTTGGCTTTCGAATGAAAATCGTCGGCGTCATAAAACGGCACGCCCAGCGCGTGGGCCAACTCGCGGCCGACGGTAGTTTTGCCACTGCCCGAAACGCCCATAACGATACAAATCATACGCTGGTGGTAGGTAAGGAAGAAAGCCCCTGGGGAGGTTGCGAACCCAAGGCGTAAAGTATGTTTACATCCGCAATCTCTAGCTTTATTTACGACTGCGCCGACTATTTGAGATAGCAGGATCGGCCACAAAGTAAAGAATGTGCAGCTATTCCCCTGCGGACGCCACATGTATAAAGCAGCTTTTTGCCCTACCTTCTACGAGCGAAATAGCTTAAATTAGCTTGGGCTGCATCACCCGCTTTGTACCTGAACACAGTATCCTGTTTGGTTGAGCTAACCGATTCGAACTTATTCCAGTAAAAAGATGGAATTTAGCGGCTCCAACACCGTTTTGCTTTCTTCCCGTAGAAGGACAACAAGCCGGAGTCGACGCTTTTTCAGGTGCCATACGTGCATGTACTTCGCTACCGCTTTTGAAACCATACTCGCCGTTGCCGGGCCCGCTGGGGGGCTTTTTTAAGGATAAAGTTCGCATTGTCTGGCTGGCAGTTCTGCTCATCGGGCTACTGGACAGCTGCACGCCTACGCGGCTGCTGCCCCCTGGCCGCAGTCTGCTGCGCACCAACAAGCTCAAGGGCGTAGAGCAGGCCGACGCCGTTAGCCTGGAAGCACTGTATCAGCAACAGCCTAATTCCCGCTTTCCGTTGCCAAAGCTGGCTATTTACCAGCTGGGCAGCACTTTCTACAACCGCGCCAAGGTGCAGAAGCGCCTCGAGGATGAGCGCCTCGACTACCGCAAGCGCATTCAAGCCGCCCGCCCCGACTCCGTGAAGGTGGGCAAGCTGCTCGTAAAGCGCGACCAGCACCTGCGCCGCCACCAACTAGCCCTGGATAAAGGCAATGCCGTCATGCGCCTGGGCGAAGCGCCCGTGGTGTACGACTCTACCCTAACTCAGAAAACGGTAGAGCAGCTCGGCATTTATCTGAAGTCGCAGGGCTTTTTTCGCAGTCGCGTTACGGCCACCGACACGGTGCGCAAGCGCATGGTGACGGTGACGTATCACATCACCGAAAATACGCCTTTCACTTATGCTCAACTCGAATATGCTATTCCCGACTCGGGCGTGGCGCGCGTGGTGCAAGCCAGCCAGAAAGCATCGTTGCTGCAAGTAGGTCAGCGCTACAATGAAGCTCTGATCGGGCAGGAACGGGCGCGTCTGGAAACCCTGCTTAAAAATGCGGGTTACTACGATTTTCGCCAGCAGTACATCACTCTCGAGGCTGATACCAGCTTTACTCCCACCACGGTGCGGCTGCGCACCATCATTGCCAATCCCGCATCGGGCTCCGAGCACCGCGTGTACACGATTCGCCACGTAAATTTTCTGACTGACGCCGGAGCCATTCGTTTTGGGGTAAAGCGCGATACCATCGTGCGCGACTCGGTGTATTATCTGGCTTTTCGTCACCGCTTCAGCACCCGCGTACTCGACCGCAAACTAACGGTTCGCCCCGAGCAGCGCTACAGCTTGGCAAACACCCAACTTACCCAGCGTCAACTAGCTGACCTGGACGTGTTTCGCTTCAACAACGTCAACTACGTCAAGGTGGAGCCCGCCATTGGCACCGATACCACCTACCAGCTCGACGCGGTCGTGAACGCCTCGCCGCACAAACGCTTTCAGGAGCTGATTGAATATGGAGCCACCTATGTAGCCGAGCAGGTAGGCCCCTTTGTCAACGCCCGCATTAAAGTCCGGAATGTGTTTGGTGGGGCCGAGGTGCTAGAGTTCGGTGTGCGGGCAGGTTTTGAGGGCCAGTACAACCGCGTGACGGGCAGCGACATTCCCGAAACCGTACTTACGACTCAACTGGGGGGCAATATTAATCTGGTTATTCCGCAGTTTATTCTACCCTGGCGCTCGGGGCGGATTCTGTCGCGCTATAATCCCCGCACCCGGCTCAATCTTACCTACACCTACGTACAGCGCCCCGAGTACACGCGCACCAATCTGGAGGGTACTTTCGACTACATCTGGCAACGCTCCTTGTACCACCAGTGGGTGCTCACGCCCATCGACGTCAGCATTATCAATGCGACGAATATCAGCCCGCAGTTCCGGGAGCGCTTAGATCGGTTATCGAGCGAAGGGTCACCGTTATTTCGCAGCTTCACGCAGTTGTATGTGCCTAGTATCAATGCCACGTCGCTGTTCAATTCCAACGACTTCAACCAGACGCGTGATGCTACCTTTCTGCGCTTGTTTGCAGAAGTTGGTGGCCTCACACGTAAGCTGTATCAGGATCGTATCAGCCTGAATGTGTATGACTTCGCCAAGTTTACCGCCGACTATCGCCGCTACCATAAGCTAGGGCCCAAAACCTTCTTCGTATACCGTTTCAACGGCGGCATCGCCCGCGCCCTCACCCGCACCGACGTGCAGGACTCGGCCGGCAACGTTACGAGTCAGCTAATTATCCCCTACGACAAGTATTTATTTGCCGGGGGCAGTTCCAGCGTCAGAGCTTGGAAGCCGCGCCGCCTTGGTCCCGGTGCTTATACCACCACCCGACTTGATGATGATGGCACAATAGTGCGCGATTTTAACCTGGAGCAGCCCGGCGAAGTATTGCTGGAAGCCAACGTGGAATACCGTTTTCCGATCTACAGCTTTATCAACGGAGCCGTTTTCACAGATGCTGGCAACGTCTGGACGTTGCAAAGCGACCCTCGCCCGGGCGCTCAATTTAAGCCCGATCAGTTCTTAAAACAGTTTGCGGTGGGCTCCGGCGTGGGCATCCGCCTCGACTTTTCCTTCCTGATTCTGCGCTTCGACATTGCCACTAAAGTTTACGACCCTACCGCGGCAAATGGGGACAAATGGGCTATTCGCAATTTCAAATTCCTGGGCAAAAGCGAGGATCAAACTGCCTTCAACTTGGGCATCGGTTACCCCTTCTAGGATTTAACCAAGCTGAATTTATTAAAGCTTTTATTATTTAAATTATAAAATTTCGTATTCTAGGCTTTACAACTGTTTAGGCTTTTACCAATATTCAGCGCGTAAAATGCCTATATCAGCGCTTTATGGCTATAATTTTGCTATTCGAGACCTCACACAATTAGCTGTGAGTGGTAGGTATATTTCTACTTTAGGAGCAATGTAGTTTCGCTTCTACTCTTCCTGTTAATTGTGTTTCTCCTGCCTGGGTCTGGGCGTGGGGCAGCGCAGGCTTCCTCATCCGGGCCGCGCTGGGTAGGCTATGGTCTGCTTCTCCTATCGCCTAGTTCTATTATATGAGAATACTCTTACGCGCTATAGTATCAGTTCTAGCCCTTGCCCCCTCCCTGCTGCTGGCCGAAGGCTCCCGCCAGCTTACGCCAAACCGGGCCGTTAACCCTGCCACCAACCTGCCCTACCCGCTCACTGATCCGCGAAACGATCGTGCAGGCTTTCTGACCCACGATGTCAACGCGGCCACTGGGGGGCTAAATTTGTCATTAGGCTTTCTGAAACCCCAAGCCTGGGGCACCAATGATGTTCCGTTTCTGGAAGACTACCGCCTTCACATTCGGCTCAAGGCTGGCGAGACCCTTCACTATGGAGTACATCGGGTAGCGCGAATTGGGGGTGGCACGCACGCTAACCTGCTTCTTACCCTCCGCTATGGTGCGGGTGCGGGCACTATTGTCAGTCAAAATAAGCTTCTGCGCGACCCGGCCACCCCAAGCCAGGCGGGCTTGCTGACCGATCAGGCGGGTGTAATTGCCAACACCTCTCAGCACCAGATCGGGCCTTCCCTAACCGCCGGCGACGGCGGCTACGAGCCCTTAACCTACACCAATAACACCGGTGTTACCCACGATTTTTACGTTGAGTTCACCCAAGAGGGCGAGTTTACCAACAAAGGCACCCAGCCGGGCTTCAACGATTTAGGCGCCCGGAACCCCAATTTTATGAGTGCCGTGCGCTCGGAATACGACTTTTGGGACTTCACCGTGCGTGACGCCGCTGGTCAGGAAAAGCCAGGACGCCTGTTTAGCAAGCTATGGTCCTTCACCACTACCACCTCGGGCGGTACGGGCTACGAAAATCGGCTTTCGGCCAACTTTGCGCTTTTTCCTTTGATAGAAAGCCCCCAGCATCGGGGCCAGTACTATGTGAAGCAGATCGAGCTGGCCGGAATTCGGCCGCTCGTGTTTTACTTTGTTTCGAACGCCAACGGCTCACGCGCCAGCGCGGCTACTGGCTCTACTTTCGCGGAGCGCCGCCGCAGCCAGGCGGGCAATACGGGTTATCCTGAGTACCCGAACTTCGTAAATAACCCCGACAAAGAACTGTGGCCCAGCGCGCCTGCGCCGCGCTTTGTTACTTCCCAGCGCGGTTTCTGCGAAGGGGGCCTTGGTAAAGTAGCTTTCACTACCATATCTGATGAGACAGGCACAGTTGCTATTCTGATTGATCTGAACAGCAACGGCGTGCAGGACGGCGACGATGTGCTATTGGAGCAATCGGTAGTGCCGGGAGCTAATACACTAGTGTGGAATGGCCTGGACCGCGCGGGCAAGTTAGTAGCAGCCGGCTTGCCTATTAAGCTCTCTTTCACGAGCCAGGGAGCGCCAGTAAACTTCCCCGTGTATGATGTAGAGGGCAATTCCAGCGGGCTGCGGGTGCAGAATATCCGGCCGTCGGTGGGGGGCAATACGTACTACGACCGCCTGTACTGGGACGACTCGCAACTCACCGCTGCCAAGCCTCAGTTCTTCCCCCAAACTCGCCCCGCCCCTGACATGGCCAGCGTGCGCACCGATGGCGTTATTTCCAGCACGGCCGCCTACCAGGGAGTACACCGCTGGGGCGACGACAGCAACGAAGCCGGCAACGACTACACGATTAACACCTGGACCTACGGCTTTATTTCAGCCCCCAGCGAAACGATTTACACCTACGCTTACAGCTGCGATTTTGACCAGGATGGCGTAGATGATCTGGCCGATATTGATGATGACAACGACGGCATCACGGACTTATCGGAAAGCTTTGGTATCGACCCGGATGTGCTGGTGAATGGCACGCCACGCTATTTGGCTGGCTCCTTTATGGTGCCCGGCGTGGGGGCTTTCGCGATGTAAATGGTGATGGCATCAATGACCTTTTTGATCTGGATCTGGACGGTACGCCAAGTCATCAGGACGCCGATTCTGACGGTGACGGCATCGCTGATGCGCTGGAAGCTAATAATTATGCCCAGCCTGCCCAATTTCAGCTGGCATCGGGCCGCATTGGCGGAGCCGTCGACGCGCTTGGAATGCCCCTGGCCGCGCAGCTTGGCGCGGGTAGCCGCCAGACAATTTTTGCTAATGCCGACGCCGACAACGACGGTGTGCGCAACATGTTTGATCTGGACTCCGACAACGATGGAATTCTGGATAATCGCGAAGCTCAAACCACGGCCGCTTACCGCGCGCCCTCGGGCCTGGACTTTGACCATGATGGCCTGGATAACGCCTATGATTTAGTCCCCGGCCTCGATCCGGCTACGGGGCGGGCAGCTATAGCGGGCACAGCATTAAGCGCCGCTACTCTCGCGAATACTGACCTCGATGAGGTAGCTGATATACTCGATTCGAACTCTGATAATGATGCTTTAGCAGATTGGCAGGAAGGCTTCGATGACAATCGGAACAGCAGTAGCATAGACGATTTGGTGGGCCGCGCGGTCAAGTTTGCTGCCGCCAACCCAATCAAAGCGGCGTATTATGCCGCCGCTAACAGCAATCCAGCCTGGCTGGAAGATGCGGATGGCGATGCAATACCTAATTTCCTCGATCCGGGCAACGTGCACTACCACGATGATAATGCCAATGGCTTGATTGACCTTTTTGACGCTGCATACGGGGGAACGCCCTCGACTGCTCCCCGCCGCGACGCGACTCAAACCGATGCCGATTTCCGCTTCGTACCTCAGCCAGTGAAAATTACAGCACCGGAAAAAGGCCCAATGCCGGTAGTCCCGCTGCCCGTGGTACTCATCGACTTTCAGGCCCACGCCGCCGGGCGCGATGCTCTCCTATCATGGGCCACGGCACAGGAGCAAACGAATGCGCGCTTTGACATAGAGCGCTCCCTCGATGGGCTGGAATTTGTAGTCATCGGCCAGCGCCTGGGAAACGGCTCTACTACTCAGCGCCAGGCATATGATTTCCGCGACAAAAACGTTGGGGCCACGCCCGGCACCGTGTATTATCGTCTGCGCCAGGTAGATACAGATGGCAAAGTAATGCTAAGCGAGGTCAAGCCTGTGACCTTCATTGCCCAACCTGCCGCGCTGCTTACGCTTCACCCCAATCCAGCTACCGATTACGCTATCCTTGATCTGTCGGGACTGCCACAAGTAAGCTATTCCATCGAGATTCACGGTGCCGACGGACGAATGCTCACTCGCTTTGAGGCCGCTGGTGGCACTCCTCTACGCTTAGCAACAGCCACTTACCCGGTGGGCACGTACATGATTCGGGTGGTGAATAGCAATTTTCACCAACTGCTGAAGCTGATTAAAAACTAGCATTCGGCAATCCGCAAAAAAGCCCCCAGACATCATCTGGGGGCTTTTTTATGCTCTTTAATAAGCTAAGTATATAAACGTGCGCTTAGTACTCCAGTAGTTCCAGCAGGGCGGCGGCGACCTTTGCAGCACTAGGCAACATCTGCCGCTCTAAGTCGACGTTCAATGCAATGGCGGGCAAATTAGCAGCGCCTAAGGTGAACACGGGCGCATCGAGCTGCTGGAAGCAGGTGCGCTGGATGCGCCCAGCCAACGACTCGGCAAATGAGTTCATCAAGGGTTCTTCGGTGAGCACCAGCACTTTACTATGGCGCATTGTGGCAGCCTGCACCGCTTCAAAATCCAGCGGGTTCAGGGTGCGCAGGTCCAGCACTTCCACCTGACCAGGGAACTGCCGGCTGGCCGTTTTGGCCCAATGCACGCCCATGCCATACGTAACGACCACGCAGGTATTGCCCCGCCGAAGCTGCTCAGCATCGGCGGCCTGAGCGATGGCGGCTTTGCCTAAGGGCAGCACGTAGCCAGCCGCCGGCTCAATCGTTTTGGCATCTTCCGTACCGGGCACCTTACTCCAATACAAGCCTTTGTGCTCCAGCAAAACGACCGGATTGGGGTCCAGAAAAGCAGCGCGCAGCAGGCCTTTCATGTCGGCGGCATTGCTGGGATACACCACTTTGATGCCCCGAATAGTGAGCAAAGTGCTTTCGATGGAGCCCGAATGATAAGGTCCGCCCCCACCGTACGCGCCAATGGGCACCCGAATCAGCGCCTGCACCGGAAACTGCCCATTCGATAGGTAGCACGACTTCGACAATTCCTCAACTAATTGGTTGAGGGCCGGCCAGATATAGTCGGCAAACTGAATCTCCACAATGGCCTTCGCCCCTACGGCGCTCATGCCGGCCGTGCTGCCCACGATGTAAGCTTCCTGAATCGGGGTATTAAACACGCGCGCATCGCCGTATTTCTTGGCCAGCAGTGCCGCTTCGCGAAAAACGCCCCCCAGCTCGCCGCCTACATCCTGTCCGTAAAACAGCGCTTCGGGAAACTCGCGCAGAATATCATCAACGGCGTGCAACGCAGCATCTACCATCAGCACTTTGTCGGCGCCGGCGGGGGTGCGTTCCCCAGCCTCTTCCGTCACGGCCTGGGGGGCAAATTCGTGGTCGGCAAAGGTGGCGGGGTCGGGTGCGGGCGCGAGCAGGGCACGCTCGTAATCGGCGCGCACGAGGGCGGCAGCTTCAGTGGCGGCTTGCTCCAGTTCTCGTTTAGCAAAGCTGCGCAGAAGCAGCTGCTGGTGCAGGCGGGGCAAGGGGTCCTGCGGAGTGTGCTGGGCAAGGTTGTCGCCACGATACCACTCGCGGCGCACGCCGCTGGTGTGGTGGCCAAGCAGCGGACACTTAGCGTGTACTAACACCGGACCACGGGTGCGGCGCACATAAGCAAATGCTTCACTCATAGCCGAATACGAAGCCGAAAAATCAGCCCCATCCACGCGCAGGCGGTGCAGGCCTTTAAAGCCCGCCGCAAATTCGTAGGCGTCCATAGCCCGCATTTCCCGCCCGGTAGCCGAGATACCCCAATCGTTGTCCTGCACCAGATAAATAATGGGCAACTGATGCAGAACGGCCATTTGCAGCGCTTCCGACACTTCGCCCTCCGTCATGGCCCCATCCCCGATGGAGCACAGCACAACCGGCGCCGAATCAGACGAAGATGAAGAGTAATCAGCCATCGATTCTTTGTTTCGCTGACTTTCCAAATACTTGATTCCGTGCGCCATACCTGTAGCCGGAATGGCCTGCATACCGGTGGCGGAGCTTTGGTGCGGAATTGTAGGAAAGCCCGCGCGGCGCAACGACGGATGGCAATAATACGTGCGTCCGCCGCTGAACGGGTCGTCCCGCTTAGCCATCAGCTGCAGCATCAACTCATAAGGCGTGATACCCATGCCGAGCAGCATAGCGTCGTCGCGGTAATAAGGCGCCGCATAGTCGGTGGGCAGCAGGTGAAAGGCTGCGGCCAGTTGAATGGCTTCGTGGCCGCGCGCCGTGGCGTGCACGTATTTGGCCGTTACAGCCTTGTTTTCTTCGTAAAGACGCGCCATTTCGTCGGCCGTGCGCATGAGGCGGTAGGCGCGCAACAGCGTTTCGCGGGTAGGATTGGGGGCAGCAGCAGTGGGTGCAGAAGCAGTAAATTCAGCGTCAGGGGCAGGGGCGGTCGAGTTCAGCATGAACGGCGGGAAAGTGGGAAGGCGAAATTACAGCTTCGGGGGCAGAGTTGGTGAGGCGGCGGGTTTTCTGCGTAATTTTGACCTGCTAACCTTGATCAGAATGTCATGCAGAGCAGAGCGAAGCATCTCGCTCGCGGTAGTGAGGCGACTAATCTTACAACAGCCCGCGAGATGCTTCGCTCTGCATGACCACCTTTTTTAGTTAGATTATCCGCTATGAGTTCTACCCCGTACAGCCAGAATCTAGAAGAAACAACCGCAGCCCCAGCACCAGCTGCCCCGCTGCGGGCCGCAGTCGAAGACTGGATGCGAGCCTTTCAAACGCGCCTGTGCGCGCAGCTGGAAGCGGCCGACGGGGGTGCCGCTTTTCGCACCGACACCTGGGAGCGGCCTGGTGGTGGCGGTGGGGTATCGCGGGTGCTGGAGAACGGAGCCATTCTAGAGAAAGGCGGCGTTGGCTTTTCAGCGGTGCACGGCAAAATGAGCGCCCAGGCGGCTAAGGTGCTGCTCATGCCCGATCCGCACTTTTTTGCCACGGGCGTGTCGGTGGTGATGCATCCGCGCAGTCCGCGCGTGCCTATCATCCATATGAATGTGCGCTACTTTGAGGCGGGCAATGGCGAGGCTTGGTTTGGCGGCGGTATCGATCTGACGCCGATTTACGTGGATGAAGCCCAGGCCCGCTGGTTTCATCAAACCCTGAAAACCGCCTGCGACCGGCACGACGCCACCTATTATCCGCGCTTCCGGGAAACGGCCGACGATTACTTTTATCTGCCCCATCGTCAGGAAACCCGCGGTGTGGGGGGCATTTTTTTCGACCGCCTCACCGTGGGAACGCATGGCTCGGCCGACCAGCTTTTTGCTTTCGTGCAGGAAGTAGGCGACGTTTTTGGCCCAACTTATACTGAGCTAATGCGCCAAAATGCCCCCCAGCCGTACGGGCCGCGTGAGGAAAGCTGGCAGATGCTGCGCCGGTCGCGCTACGCGGAATTCAACCTGGCCTTCGACCGTGGCACACGATTTGGGCTTGAAACGGGCGGGCGCACCGAAAGCATTTTGATGAGCCTGCCGCCCCGCTGCGAGTGGCATTACGACCAGCAACCCGAGCCCCATTCGCCCGAGGCGGAAACCCTGGCCTGGCTCCGCAAAGGTGTATTATGGGCCGAAATGCCCCCTAAGTCCTGACCCCCGCCCGCTTACTCGCCCTCTCATTGATCGAACGACTTCAAGCCCTGGATCGCTGGCTGCTGATAGCCGCAAACGATAGCCACTCGCCTCGAATGGACAAGTGGATGGTCTTTTTCACTGACCGCTTCGTCTGGTTCCCCGCCTACTTTGTGATGGCCCTCGTGCTGGGCTACTTATTTAAGCGCCGCGCCCTGCTCCTGCTGCCCATGCTGGGCCTGAGCGTACTGCTCACCGACTCGATTTCCAGTCGGCTCTTCAAACCGTATTTTGCACGTCTTCGCCCCTGCCACGACCCCGACTTATCGGAGTCGCTGAACCTAGTGCATGGCTGTGGGGGGCAATTTGGGTTTTTGTCATCGCACGCGGCCAACGCCTTTTCTTTGGCCGTCTTTCTGATTCTGGTGCTGCCTCGCCGCTTCTGGCTAGTCAAGATTGTGGTGCTGGTCTGGGCCGTAATTGTTTCCTACAGCCGCATTTATCTGGGCGCTCATTACCCTTCCGATGTACTGGCCGGCACATTGCTGGGCTGCCTCACCGCCTGGGGATGCGCTGAGCTGTATCTGTTTGGCGCGAAGCGGTGGTGGCAGCACGAGCCTGCGGTGTAGCAATCATTGTCTACAGATCACGTCAGCAGAATCCGACAATTAGAGCCATTCGCGACCTAAATAGATAATACACCGGGGCTAGAGCCTGATTACCAGCTCTCGAGAAAGGCAGGACATTCTATTTACCGCGCTAAGGTTTAATTCTTGTTGCCCGCGTCGGCAATGGTGAGAAAGGTGATGGTGGTGGGCGCAAAAGTTATTTTCCCGGCCGCCACTGCTTCGCCGGTCATGGTTGGCAGGGCATCGTCGGCCCCCAGCTTCAACTCCTGCCCGTTGAGCTGCACCGTGCTACTTTCCAGCTTCGGGGAGCTGAGGGTGTAGCGCTGAGCCGCTTTGGGCAACTCCAGCGAGGTAGTAGCCGTGCGGCTATTATTGATGATGAGCAACGTCACGCCACCCGCGTGGCCCTTCATATTGTGGGCATAGATATGCAGACCGGGCCGCGAGGCCCCGGCATCGAGCACGGTGGTGCCCATGAGCTGGTGCCAGAGCAGGCCGCCCCAGTAGTTTGGCCGGGGTGCCAGGGTTTCACCATCCAGCAGGCCGTAGTCACTAGTGGCGAGGGTATTATGAAAAATCACCTTCACGCCCTGCTTGGCCAGCCGCCCCATCTGATCGAGGTAGCGGAAGGTGTCGAGGAATTGCGCCCCCCAAGGGTTGCCACCGCAGGCCGCATCGGCCGTTTCCGTATTCCAGAAAGGTTTGCCCGGCTCGTACTGGTCGCGCATCCGACGGTAGAAAGCCAGCGTGTTGTCGGTGCGGGCCAGCCATTCTTCGCTCAGCGCTGAGTCTTGCTTCACCGGGGCCATGTCGCCGCAGCGCTGCGACGCAGCGCCATAGTGATGGTACGTAAACACATCGACACCGGGCCCGGCGGCCTGGAGCAAGGCCGGGGTCGGCAACACCTCCATCCCACCGTAAGCTACGCCTTGGCCGCCCTCACCTTCCCCTACTGAGCCGGGGCCCAGGACGAGCGTACCCGGCGCATTTTTCTTCATAAAGGGCCGGAACACTTTAAAGTCACGCCCGTAGGCGGCCGCGTCGTAGCCCTCGGGCGCGCCCCCCATTTTGGCAAAGGTGGGCTCGTTCATAAACTCCAACCCGGCCATGCGCCCGCCCAGCTGCTTGGTGTAGGCTAGTACGCGGGCCAGTTGCGCTGGCGTCCACACGCCCTGCGCGTCGCGGGTGCCGGGACTGGTAGCGCACGAGCTGACGATATCGGCATTGACGGCTTTGCTGAAATCCACCAGGCCCTTCCACTGCGCCCGACTAAGCACGGCGCTGAAGCCCTTCGGGGGTTTTTGGGCGTTTGGTCGGTGTCGGGCAGGTAGGTGGAGTTGGCCCAGGTACCGCTGCAGCGCACGTAGGCCGGACCCAGGGCAGCGGCTAGCTTGCGCAGGCGGGGCTTCGTCAGGTCGATGGGGGCAAATATTGGTAGAGCTTGGGGTCCATGCCGGCGGGCGTACTGCGCTGGTTAGGAGCATCAGCCGGGGGCGGCGGGGTAGGCTTGCCGATCTGGTCGTAAGGCTTCCAGAAATTGCCCCCCGTCAGCTCGGCCATCTCCACGTTATAGGACTGAAACCGCTCGTCCACCGTCCCGATCTTGGGCAGCGCGGCCAGATCCAGGGTGGAAGGCGTAGTACTGGCATCCGTTTGTTGCGTGGCATTTTCCATCGTATTGGAGGAATTGTTGCAGCCGCCGGCCGCACCGAGCACGGCGCAAGCGGTGGTAGCAAGTAGCCAGAAAGGAGCAGCATTGGGGCGCTTATGACTCTGGCGTACGGTTGCGGCACTGATTTCCAGGTTAGACATGCTGGGGGCTTTTAATACATGAGGCAAGCCCTCGCCCTTCTGGCATGAGGACACTGCAACGGCCACGATGGTCTTCTTCAGCGCAACGCCAAACAGGATCTTGGGGTTGCCCGCCGCCACTATGGTTGGCGGCTACAGCTCAGAAAAAGCACCCTAGCAGATCTTAGCAGCCGTAGTTGGGTCACCGTTCGTTCGCGATGAACAAAATCTCTTCTCAACACCCGACGGTATTACTCTATCCGTAGATGATTCGTACACAGTGATTTCACCCTCAATTTGCACCTTCCGATGAGCTCATTCCAGGGAAAATCAATCATAATCACAGGCGCCGCAATGGGCCTAGGTTTGGCAGCGGCGCAGGAGCTAGCCGCCCTCGGCGCCAATCTGCTGCTGGTCGACTACAACGAACAAAGTCTGACCCAGGCGCAAGAGCAGCTGACCGCGCAGTTCCCGTCTGCCCGTATCGAAACAGCCGTGGCCGATGTGTCCGACGAGGCAGCCGTGAGGAACTACGTGGAAGCCGCCGTGAACGCCTTTGGGCGCATCGACGGGCTCTACAACAACGCCGGCATTGAAGGCAAGCAGGCGAGCATCGTTGATTACGACATAGCAGTGTTCAAAAAAGTAATCGATATCAACCTGATGGGCGTGTATTATGGTCTGCGCTACGTATTGCCGGTGATGCAACGGCAGGGCTACGGCCGCATCGTCAACGTGGCGTCGGTGGGGGGAATTCGAGGGGTGCTCAACCAGATGCCCTATGTAGCCAGCAAGCACGCCGTATCGGGCATGACCAAAAACGCGGCGCTGGAATACGCGCGCCACGGCATCATCACAAACGCCATTGCGCCGGGCGCTATCTTGACGCCGATGGTGGCCGAAGCGTTCAAGCAAGTAAACCCCGCCGACCCAAAGCAGGCTGAAACCGAATACGCCCAGCGTAACCCCACCAAGCGGCTGGGCTTGCCTGAAGAAGTGGCCAAGGTAGTGGCCTTCCTGCTTAGCGAAGACGCCGCCTACATCAACGGCCAGACCATTGCCATCGACGGCGGCGAATCGAACATGTACGGCAACAGCTAACGGATGCAAGCCGCAGAACAATGGCTTGGACTAGTCGTTGCTCTGCGGCTTGCATTCGTTTGCTAAAAGAGCTGTTTCTCCCTATTTACGGCACTACAATCGTGAACAGATAAACGGCAAATATGACCAGCAGGACTACTCCGTGTAGCATGTGGGTGCGACCGGTAGAGAACGACAATATATTGGTAATCAGGGCCAGGACCAGCAATACCGTTGACTTTATGTCGATGCCGAGCGTAATAGTCAGGCCGGTGATTGCGGACAAGACAGCAACCGCCGGAATGGTTAGCCCGATGCTGGCCAGAGCCGAGCCAAGGGCAAGATTGAGGCTGGTTTGCAGACGGTTTTTTCTCGCCGCCTGCCAGGCAGCCAAGCCTTCAGGCAGCAGCACGACCGCTGCAATAATAACCCCTACCAATGATTTTGGGGCCCCTATGCTCACCACGCCGGCCTCAATAGTTGGCGACAGCGCTTTGGCCAGCAACACCACGGCTACCAAGCCCGCCAGCAACAGGAAGAAGCTTAGCCCCGCTACCTTATTAGTTGGAGGTGTTGCGTGGACCTCTTCATCGGAAGTGCCCGTGGGGGGCAAAAAGAAGTCTCGGTGACGGACCGTTTGAACCAGTATGAACGTGCCGTAGAGCAGCAAGGAAACGATGGCTATAAAACCTTGCTGCAGAAAATTATACATCGGGCCCGCCATGCTGGTGGTATAGTTCGGCAAGATTAAGGTCAGCACCAGAATGGCCGTCAACGTCACCAGCGCCGCCGTCACGCCCTGCTGCTCGAACACCTGTTCTTTGTGATGCACGCCCCCAGCCAGCAGACATAGGCCCGTTATGCCGGTGATAATAATCATGACCGCGGCAAATACCGTGTCGCGGGCCAGCGCGGTTGTTTCGGGCCCTCCCGCAATCATCAGCGAAACGATAAGCGACACCTCAATGATGGTAACGGCCAGGGCAAGCACCAAGGTCCCAAATGGCTCGCCTACCCGGTGGGCAACCACTTCGGCGTGATAGACGGCTGCTAACACGCACCCAATCAGTGCGGCGGCAACCACCAGCAAATAGGTGCCGCCCCAGCCGAACGCTACTCCCGCGTAGGATAGCCACGCAAGAACCGGAGCCAGAATTGTCCAGACAGGAAGTGGTAACTTAAACCTCATTCGATTAGACGTCCAGTAACTGAAAAAATGCCCCCCAACGGGCCTTATTGAGCGTAATCAGGTAGGCTCGACCTGCCTACTACTTGACTTACGTTGGATGAGAACTGCTGTTGCTGAGCTGTTTCTATTGTGCTGTGGTGGCAGCCTATCTCGGCCGGTGCATCCTGAAGATCTTTTTTACCTTGGTTCGTACGCTCTGTTTAGCTGAGCCCCAGCCTTCTACTTCCCGCTATTCTTGCTATTCTTGCCAGCAATATGCAAATCTCAACCTCCGTAGAAACTGTACTGAAGGAGTTGGCCGCGAACCCCGCCACCGGCCTTTCCGATGCGGAAGTAGCTGCCCGACGAACCAAGCACGGTCCCAACCGCTTGCAGGCGCAGGTGAAAAAAACCATCCTGCAGCTGGCGCTGGCGCAGCTCAACGACGCCCTTATCTACGTACTGTTAGGAGCCGTGGCCATCACCCTCTTCCTAGGCGAGTACGTGGACGCCGTTATTATCCTGTGCGTTATCCTGATAAACGCGGCGCTGGGTGTAGCGCAGGAAGTGAAAGCCGGCAATGCCATTGAAGCGCTCAAAAAATGTCGGCTCCGCACGCGCTGGTGCGCCGCAACGGGGAAGTAAGAGAAATAGACTCTGAGGAACTGGTGCCGGGCGATATTGTGCTGCTCGACGCCGGCCGGTTCGTGGCAGCCGACCTGCGGTTGCTAGAATCGGCCAATCTGCAAATCGAGGAGTCAGCCCTAACGGGCGAATCGGTACCCACAACCAAGGATGCGCAGGCCACCTTCGACGACCCGCAAACCCCGCTCGGCGACCAAGCCAACACGGCGTTTATGTCTACGCTGGTCACTTATGGCCGGGGCGTGGGAGTCGTGGTCGGCACCGGCATGAAAACGGAGGTGGGCAAAATCGCCACGCTCATCAACGAGGAAGAAGAAAGCAAGACGCCCCTGCAAAAAAAGCTCGACGAGTTGGGCAAAACGCTGGGCAAGGTAGCCGTCGGCATCTGCGCGGCAATGTTCGTGCTGGCCTATTTCCAGGGCCGAGATCTGGCCAGTACGTTTCTGTTGGCGGTGTCGCTGGCGGTGGCATCTATTCCCGAGGGCTTGGCGGCCATCGTTGCTGTGGTGCTTTCCATCGGCGTCACGGCCATGGCCCGCCGCAATGCCATCATCAAGAGGCTGCCCGCCGTGGAAACCCTGGGCTCAGTGAACATTGTTTGCTCCGACAAAACCGGTACGCTCACCCAGAATAAAATGACCGTAACGCGCTACTTCCTGCCGGGCGTGGGCGAAGTTACCTTGGGAGAGAACGGGCAGGCCTCTCTAGAAGAAGCCGGCTTGCTGGCCAAGGCATTAATTCTGTGTTCGGATGCCACCTACGAGAACGGTGAGGGTACCGGCGACCCCACCGAAATTGCCCTGCTTGTGTTCGGCGACCAACTTGGTCTTGACCGCAAGGCTTTGGAGGCCAGTGATAAGCGCGTGGGCGAGCTAGCGTTTGAATCGGACCGTAAGCTCATGTCGACCCTTACCGACGACCACGGCCGGCTGCGGGTGTTCACCAAAGGTGCTATCGATAGTCTTATCACCCGCTGCACCCACATTCGCGAAAACGGCCAAGTGGTGCCCCTTACGGCTGACCACTGCGAGCAGGTAGTACACGTCACAGACGGCATGTCGGGGCAGGCGCTGCGCACGCTGGCAGTGGCCTACAAGCCTGTCGACCAAGTAGTGCCACCTGAGGAAATGGAGCAGGACTTGATACTGCTGGGCATGGTGGGTATGATAGACCCGCCGCGGGAGGAGGCCAAGCAGGCAATCAGGCAGGCGGCGCAGGCCGGCATTACCACCATTATGATTACCGGCGACCATAAAAACACGGCCTTTGCCATTGCCCGGGAACTCGGGCTGGCCGACGACCTGAGTCAGGCCGTGACCGGAGAAGAGCTAAATCAGTATTCGGACGAGGAGTTTGCGGGCCGTGCGGCCCAGTACCGGGTGTTTGCCCGGGTGTCGCCGGAGCACAAGGTAAAAATCGTGAAGGCCTTCCAAGCTCAGGGCAATATTGTGTCGATGACGGGCGACGGAGTAAACGACGCACCCTCACTCAACGCGGCCGATATTGGGGTGGCGATGGGCATTACCGGCACCGACGTGGCTAAGAACGCGGCCGCCATGATTCTGACCGACGACAATTTCGCCACTATTATTGCCGCCATTGAGCAGGGCCGCAATATTTACAACAACATCAAGAAGTCGGTGATTTTCCTGCTGGCCAGCAACATGGGCGAAGTGGTAGCCATGGTCTTCAGCATCGTTATTGGCTGGCCCGCTCCCCTCATTGCCACCCAGTTGCTCTGGATAAACTTGCTCACCGATTCGCTACCAGCCATAGCCCTGGGCATGGACCCTAGCGACCCGGACGTGATGCGCGAGCTTCCCCGCAAGCCAAACGAAAGCTTTTTCGCGGGCGGAGCAGGGCTACGGGTGGTGCTGGGCGGCACCCTCATCGGTCTGCTCACTATGACTGCTTTCTGGTACGGTTTCTACGAGCACGGCTACCAGCCCTACGATGCGGCTATACCCGAGATGGTGCTGGAATACGCACATACCATGGCCTTTATGACCATCATCTGCTGTCAGTTGCTGTATGCGCTTAGCTTCCGGAGCGCCACCAAATCGATCTTCCAGGTCGGCCTGTTCTCCAATAAGTATCTGGCGGGGGCCGTGGTGCTGGGGATGCTGTTGCAATTACTAGCCCTTACGGTCCCATTTCTACAACAAGCCTTTAAACTCCGGCCCCTAGATGCGCGCGGCTGGCTGGTGGCTATCGGGCTGGGTATTGTGCCACTAATCATCACGGAGCTAGTGAAGGCCATCAAACGCTGGCGGGCGGTAGTGCCAGCCGTCAGCAACCCCTGAGTCGGTAACCTGCTTGGGTTGGAGCTTCCCGAACTGCTTTGCACCGGTTTATTGATTCCTGATTGCTGCTTTCTTCTTCGCTACTTTTTATGAAGGAGCTAAGAGTTTAGCGTTGCTGCAACCAGGTGCAGGCTGTGGCTAGGTCATCGAAAGCGGCTACGAAGGGCTGGGGCGTGTAGCCCAAAGTGGTATCCAGGGAGAAGCGAGCGGCCAAGGCTTCAGGATAGACGCAGGCTACGTAGCGCACGCCCCACTGAGCCAGCTTGGGAAATAGCGCCTCTCCTGCCCATTGCTCCTGTCCCGACCAGCCGGTGGCCGCATGCCGAGCATCGTTGAGCAGCATGGCGCAGGGTTGCTGGTGCAAGCACTGTAGCAACAACTCCCATCCTTCCTCCGCCGTCTGTATCGCGTAGTTGCCTCGCCACCGGACGTAGAGCCAGTGGGCCTCGGCGTCATGCCAGACCTGAACTGCACTTGTTGCGCCCAATAGGGTTAAGCTGCTGTTTTCCACCTAGCAAAGCCGTTATGGTGTAAAGTTAGCAAAGCGGGTGGAAGCCGCTGTATACCGCCCCGACAGACAAGAAGACGAGTTACTATAAGGCGCCTGCTATCGACCCGATTATAACTTATCGGCCAATAGATCAGCGTCATAAAAAAGCCCCCAACCAGAAAAATACCTGGATGGGGGGCTTTTTTTGAGCTAACTACTTGCCTAGGAGCTTGGCTACGTACTTTCCTACAATATCAAATTCCAGATTTACCAAGTCGCCGGGGCGTAGGTCCTGAAAAGTGGTGTGCTCGTAGGTGTAGGGAATGATGGCCACGCTGAAACCGTCGTCGGTGCTATCGAAGCAGGTGAGGCTGGTGCCATTGATGCTGATGGAGCCTTTTTCCACGGTCACGCGGCCGGGGCCAGGCGCATGGCGAAAGCGGTAAACCCAGGAGCCGTTCTGGTCGGTTACGCTCTCGCAGGTAGCCGTCAGGTCGACGTGGCCCTGCACGATGTGGCCATCAAAGCGCCCATTAGCCGACAGGCAGCGCTCCAGGTTTACGCGGCGGCCGGGCTGCCACTTCCCCAGATTGGTTTTTTGCAGGGTTTCATCAATGGCCGTGACGGTGTGCGTACCAGCGGCCGCATCCACGGCCACAACCGTCAGGCAGACGCCGTCGTGGGCGACGCTTTGGTCAATCTGTAATTCGTGGGCAAACGGCGTGGCCACCGTAAAATGGCGATTAGTGCCTTCCGTTTGCACAGCCGTAATGGTGCCGAGTGATTCTATTATTCCAGTAAACACGTGTTGCTGCGCTAATTTTTGAGGTACGAATGTAAGACTGCGGCCGTGAACCATAGGTAGTAGCGCTGCAAACACGTAGAGCGGAGAAATGATTTACTGAAGCGTATTAAGCGGCGTCAACCAGCACTGGAACCAACCTGTTGATAAACAACACTGGTCAGGCGTAGAGCTCCTGTATATAAATGTACTTTAATTGATAATTTATTATAAATTGGAGAGACCATTATAAGCTGGTTTTCATGTCTTTATGAGAGTGGATTCTTCCGTTGCCTCTAAAACCCAGCGGCCCTATTCCGCCTGGAACGACGATGCATTGGTAGCGGCATTGGAGGCCGGAGATGAAAAAGCTTTCACCGAAATATATGAGCGCTACTGGCAACGGCTCTATGAGCTGGCCTATCGCAAACTCGGCTCCGCAGCCGATGCCGAAGAGGTAGTGCAGGATCTATTTGTGGCCTTCTGGCAAAAGCGGGCTACCGCTCGTATTCACAAACTGGATGTCTATCTGTTTGTGGCCGCTAAATACAAAATTATCGACTGCATCCGGAGCCGCGCCACGCACGAAGGTTATGTGGCCTTTGCCACCCCGCATTTACCCACTGCTGACCGGGCGACGGAGGAAACGCTCAGCACCGCCGACCTGTCGGCGGCCCTTGCGGCCAGCGTGGGCAGTTTACCGGCCAATACCCAGGCCGTTTTTCGTCTGAGTCGGGAGCAATACCAGTCGGTGCCGCAAATTGCGGGGCAGCTGAATATAGCCCCCAAAACGGTGGAGTATCATCTTACCCAATCGCTACGGTTTCTACGAGCACGTTTGAAAGATTTTCTGGTGCTTACTCTCCTAGCTTATCAGCTGCTTTTTTAACCCGAAACACTACGTACGAGGCAGCAGCGACCATTGTCGTCTTATTTTCTTTTGTTGCGAAACGGCCTGTTTTATGCTTCGGCATCTTCTGTCAAAAAATATTTCATGCTTTGGCCAGGGATACGCCCTCCGAGCCCGACCTGATAAGGAAGCCCTACTTATCACCGTCGAGTATGAAGCCAGAAACCCACGAGGCCATATTGCAGCGCTACCTGCGCGGAGAAAGCCCCCAGACGAGGCGAAGCTAGTGGAGCAGTGGTACGAGGCACTCGATTCGGCCTCTATTCCTGAGTTAAGCCCCGCCGAAAACGCCCGTTTGAAAGCCACCCTGTGGCGTCGGATTGAGCACCAGATTCACGCTTCGACTTTGGCCCGCGAAGCCGTTCCGATGTGGCGCTCAATACCGCTGCGGTGGGCCGTAGCGGCGCTACTGATAGTTGGGTTAGGATTCGGTGCGCTGCGCTCGTTATCACCCCAAAAGTCCCCGGTAACGGCTGCCCGATTGTCTGTTCTGAGGGCCGCGCCATCGTCAAGCGCCAATCAATGGATTACGCATACGAACGTTAGCTCCCAAGTAGCTCGCCTCGCGCTGGTCGACGGCAGCACGGTGCTTTTGCAGCCCAGCAGCACCCTGCGCTACCCCCAGCAGTTTACGGACGCTAAGCGGGAAGTATTTCTGCAAGGCGAAGCGTTTTTTAACATAGCGCGCAATCCGGTCAAGCCCTTTCTGGTGGTTACTGATAAGGTAGTTACGACTGTATTGGGCACGAGCTTCACCGTGCGCGCCTACCCTGAGCAGCCTCAGGCCCTAGTAATGGTGCGCACTGGTAAGGTGCGGGTAAGTCCGCGCCCTACCGGCACGGGGAGCCCGGCCGGCCGGGTGGCGGCACCGCTTGAGCTTATTCCAAATCAGCAGGTAGCGTACTCGCCTGAGGTGCTAGAGATGCGCAAGGAACTGGTGGAGCGGCCGGCCCTGCTAATTCCCCGCCCGTTTGCCTTCGACGACCGACCAGTAACGGAAGTTATTCAAGCTCTGGAACATGCCTACGGGGTACCCATCGTCTACGACGAGGCGGCGCTAAGCGGCTGCACCGTACGCCTGATTTTCCGGGATGAGCCCATGTTTGAAAAGCTGGATTTGCTGTGCAAAGCACTGGGTGCTTCCTATGAGCGGGCCGGCACAAAAGTCATTTTTCACAGCAAAGGCTGCGGCAACAAACCCCGGCCAACTGACACGCTCCCCGCCGGCTAAGCCCAAAAAAGCCCCCAGCCTACGATTGGGGGCTTTTATTCCGCATTTTCTTCCCTGACTTCTCTCCCATTCTTCCTACTAATCCCACCAAACCCGTTCCCGCCCCATGAAATTACTTCTACCCTTCGCTCACCGCTGCCAGCTATTGCTGCTCGCCGTGGTGCCGTTTCTCGGGCTGGCCTCGCCAGCGGCGGCAACCGACCGGACCGAACAGAGCGTACTGGAACAGCATGTGACTTTGCTGCTGGAAGAGCAGCCGGTACTCACGGCCCTGGCCAGCCTTGAAAACCAAGTGCACACGCGCTTTCTATACAGCCCGCAGCTTATTGGCGCCAACCGCAAGGTGACGGTGCAGGCAGTAGATACGCCCTTGAGTGGCGTGCTTCAGTCGTTATTTGGGCCCCTACAAATTACTTATGAAGTAGTGAACAGTGGTATTCTGCTAGCCCCGTTAGCGTTGCCCAAAACAGCAGTGGATGCCACCATCACCGGCCGCGTCACTGGCGAAGGCGGGGAGGCAATTCCGGGCGCTACCGTCCTGGAGATGGGTACTACAAACGGCATCAGCACCGATGGCGACGGGCGCTTTTCCATCACCGTCAAGCCGGGAGCTACCTTGGTCGTGTCGGCTATTGGCTTTAAAAGTCAACAGATTGCTGTGGGCGAGCGAACCACGCTGGACGTGCGCCTGCAAACCAGCACCACGGAGCTAGGTCAGGTAACGGTGGTAGGCTCGCGCGGCCTGCCCCGCACCGACGTAGAGCGCCCTGCCCCCGTTGATGTGCTCAATGCCAAGGAATTGCAAGCCACCGGTCAGGTTGATCTGGGCCAGCAGGTGCAGTTCAATTCTCCGTCCTTCAACTCGGCTAAAACCGGCGTAAATGGCGTAGCTAATTACGCCGACCCCGCCACACTACGCGGCCTCTCCCCCGACCAAGTACTGGTGCTCGTGGATGGCAAGCGCCGCCACCAGTTCTCGGCTCTCAACCTGAACGTGACCGTGGGTAGCGGCACGGTTGTTACAGACCTGAACGCGGTACCGTCATTGGCTATCGAGCGTATTGAAGTGCTGCGCGATGGCGCGGCGGCCCAGTACGGCTCCGACGCTATTGCCGGCGTAATTAACCTTGGACTCAATAAAAGCACGGGCGTTGCCACCGTCAGAACCCAATTTGGGGTGACGCAGGAAGGCGATGGCGCGCAGTATCTGGCCGGGGCTAACTACGGTATCAAGCTGGGCAAAACCAATCCGGGCTACCTCAACTTAACGCTGCAATACCAGCGCCAAAACCAAACCGACCGCTCCGACGACTATCTGGGGGGCATTTATACCGTATTCCCGGCCCTGACCGCCGCCAACCCCACGCCCACCGCCACACAGATTACCAATGAGAACCGCATCCGGGCCGAGCGTGGCGTGTATCCGCCAGTGGGCGAGCCTTTTAAGGTAGGCGTGTACGGCAGCAACCAAGCCGACATTTACCAAGGCTTCTACAACCTGGGCGTGCCGATAGGCGGCTCCGGGTGGTCGGTGTACAGCTTCGGCGGGTACTCGCGCAAAGATATTCTGGCGTACGGCTTCTTCCGGAATGCCCAGCCTAACAACGTGAACTACAGCCCCGTGCACCCTGATGGTTACCTGCCTGAGTTGCCGGGCCGCAGCGACGACTACTCGGCCGTTATAGGGTTGAATCGCAAGTTGGCCGGGGGCTGGAACCTCGATTTTAGCACGGGCTACGGCTATAATTACCTCGACCTCGACGCCAACAAAACCGCTAACCCGTCGATGGGTGCCGACTCCCCCACCGATTTCTACGTAGGTCGTAGCGCCTTCGGGCAGAGCACGAGCGAAGTCAACGTGTCGCGCAATTATGTGGGCCTGTTCGGCACGAAGTCGTTCAACCTGGCTTTAGGCAGCCAGTTTCGGATAGACCGCTTCCAGCTGGAAAAAGGCAGTCCTGAGTCGTACTTCGTGGGCCCGCTGGCGCTGGCCGCGGCCGCTACTCCTACCTCCCCCGCTCGCACGGCCAAGGCACCGGGCTCCAGCGGCCGGCCCGGCATCGCGCCCGACGACGAAACCGACGAGACCCGCCGCAACGTGGGCGTGTACGTAGATGTGGAAAGCGACATTACGGAGCGGCTGCTAGTCACGACGGCTCTGCGCTACGAGAACTACTCCGACTTTGGCTCCAACATTTCGGGCAAGCTGGCCTCGCGTTTTAAAGTTACCGACGGCATTGCACTTCGTGGCTCTATCAACCGCGGCTTCCGGGCACCTTCCCTTCAGCAGACTTTTAACAGCGTATCAACCTCTACGGTGCAGGCCGGCGCAATTGTGCAAACCAAGCAGTTGCGCAACAACGACCCCCGCCTTGTGCCGCTGGGCGTAACCGACCCCAAGGCCGAAACTTCCTGGAATTATAGCTTGGGGGTAGCTGCCAAACTCACCGAAGACCTGCTCTTCACCATCGATGCCTACCAGATTGATATTGAGGACCGCATCATCAACAGTGAGCGATTGGTCAAAAGTGACATTCGAGCCTTGCAAACTGCGGATTTCGCCAACATTAGCGAAATCCGCTTTTTCACCAACGCCATCGATACCCGCACCCGAGGCATCGACCTGGTGACAACTTATAAGTACGATTTCAGTGAGCGTAGTCGCCTGAGCACCAGCCTAGCACTGACGTTTAACGCCACCGAAATTGTGCGTACCGGCGATACGCCTGCAGCCCTGCAAGCAGGTACCACCAACCGCATTCTGCTCATCGATACGGTCAGCATCGGGCTGATAGAGCGGGCCCAGCCGCGCCAGAAAGTACTGTTCTCGCTTACCTATCAGGTGGGCAAATTCAGTATCACGCCCCGCGCCTCCTACTTCGGCCCCGTGACGGCTTATGAAAAGCCAGCCAACATCACCACGCCCGCGCCCCGCTACGTGCCCCATATCAGCCAGGAGTTTGAAGGCAAAACTCTGCTTGATTTGGCTTTGGTGTACAATCCGGTAAAAGCGGTTTCGGTGACGGTGGGTGCCAATAACATCACCAATGTCTACCCCGACAAAGTGGATGCCGCTCGTTTCGCCAGTTATTCCTACGGTGAAATTCCGTATTCGCGAAACGTCGCGCAGTTCGGCTTCAACGGTGCTTATTACTACTCCAACATCACGCTGACTTTTTAGGGCCGTAAGCAATGACGGTCATGCTTCGGCTCCACCTTAGCATGACCGTCATTGTTTAACGCTTCAACTCTCTTCTGTAAGTAATGACCAACCTAACCGTGCTGTTGCTGTGCTTGGGTGTGGGTGCGGCGTTGCGGCGGTGGAGCTTGGTGCCGTCTAATGCGCCTGCGGTGCTCAATCAGCTGCTGGTGATGGTGTTCATGCCGGCCCTTACCTTCCTGCATCTGGCCGTGGCCCGGCTCGATAGTCACTTTCTGCTGCCGGTGCTGGCGCCGTGGTTGATTTTTGGGGCGGCCGTTGTGTTTTTTGAATTGATGGGGCGGCGCATGCGGCTTTCGCGGGCAACCATTGGAGCGCTTATCCTGACGGGGGGCATTAGCAGTACTTCGTTTGTTGGCTTTCCGATTTTTGAGCTGCTATATGGGCGCGAAGGGCTGGAGCTGGGCATTATGATGAGTCAGGCCGGGTCCTTTCTGGTCGTGGTCACGCTGGGGGTGGCAGTCGCTTCCTGGTATGGGTCTGCCGAGCCGACGTGGGGATCAATGGTGCGCAATGTGCTGCGGTTTCCGCCGTTTCTGGCCTTCGTGCTGGCCATGATAGCCAACGCGGCTGACTATCAACACCCCGAGCTGGTGCGCGGGGTGCTAGAAAAAATTAGCGGACCCTTTCCGGTTATTGCGCTGCTTTCGGTGGGCTTGCAGATGAATTTGAGAGTGCCGCCGGCGCAGACCCGCCCCATAGTGTTGGGCCTGACGTACAAGCTGCTATTGGCCCCGCTGCTTATCTATAGCATTTACCAGGCAGCCGTCCAGCAACACGACCAGGTGGTGGATCTTTGCATATTAGGAGCGGCTATTGGCCCCATGAATACGGCGGCCGTGGTGGCGGAGCGCTACGGCCTCGACCCACCGCTGGCCGCCCAAATGGTGGGACTTGGGATTCCGCTTTCTTTGCCGTTGCTGGCATTGTTGGGGTGGTGGTTTACGCGGTAAAACAGACCGATTAGCTTGCCGAAAAGCCCCCCACAATCTGCGCAAAGCATTAATTTCCGCCTTCTGTACTTATTTCTATTACAGGTTGATTTCATGAAAAAAATCGTCACCAACCTCACCTTCTGGGTGCTGACCGCCATTATAGCTGGGGCATTGCTGGGGCACTTTGCGCCAGATACGGCCGTGAAGATGGATGTGCTGGGCAAGGCTTTTATCAACGTGGTGAAGCTCTTCATCAACCCCATCATTTTTCTCACTATCACCCTGGGCATCAGTAGCATGGGCGACTTGAAGAAGGTGGGACGAATTGGCGGCAAGGCGCTGATTTATTTTGAAGTAGTCACTACGCTGGCCCTCCTTATCGGGATCGGGGTGGCCTACGTTATTCAACCAGGCGCGGGCGTGGTGCCGCAAAGCGCCGATGGTTCCAGTATCAGTCAGTACACCCAGAAAGCCGGCGAATTCTCCTGGCTACAGTTTCTGGCCGACAACCTGACGCTGCAAGTGTTGCTCGTATCCATTGTGGGGGGCATTTTTCTGAGCCGCTACGCCAGACGCCAGCCCATCATCGACCGGCTTACCTGGGCCTCGCGCTACGTGTTTCTGGGACTGCACTGGGTGATGCGCTTTGCGCCCATCGGGGCATTTGGCGGCATGGCCTTCACCATCGGCAAGTACGGCGTCGAGACCCTAATTCCGCTGGGCAAACTCATGGTGACGGTTTACATCACGATGGCGCTGTTCGTCTTTTTGGTGCTGGGGGCCATTTTGCGCTACTGCCGCCTGAAGCTATTGTCGTTTCTAGGCTACATCAAAGAGGAACTGCTCATTGTGCTGGGCACTTCTTCCTCAGAGGCTGGCTTGCCGGGCTTGATGGAGAAACTGGAGCGCATGGGCTGCGCCAAGCCCGTGGTCGGACTTGTGGTGCCGGCGGGCTATTCCTTTAACCTCGATGGCACTACAATTTACCTGTCATTGGCCACCCTATTTCTGGCCCAGGTGTACAACGTAACCCTGACCGGGGGGCAAATTCTGACCGTAATCGGTATCCTGATGGTAACCAGCAAGGGCGCGGCTGGCGTGACGGGCTCAGGGTTTGTGGTGCTGGCTAGCACGCTTACGGCCATCAAAGTAATTCCAGTGGAGGGCCTAGCTTTGCTGCTGGGCGTCGACCGCTTTATGTCGGAGGCTCGTTCCATCACCAACTTCATCGGCAACGGAGTGGCCACCATTTTCCTGGCCCACAATGAAGGCGCCCTCGACCATGCACAGGCCGAGCGCATGCTGAGCGGCCACACTTCCGTATCGACTGTAGACGAGGCAATTGAGCAGTACAATCCTTCCCTGCCTAATTTGCCAGTAGAGCCAGCTGCGCCGCAGAAAAAGGTGCTGTAGCCTTACTTTCCGCGCCCTTCGATAATAATCTTAAGCGTGTAGAGGAGGACCCGAAAGTCCATGGCTAAGCTCATGTTCTCGATGTAGAGAATGTCGAATTTGAGCCGCTCGATCATCTGCGGAACGGTTTCGGCGTAGCCATACTTCACTTGCCCCAGCGACGTCAGGCCGGGACGCACGCGGTGCAGATGGCGGTAGTGGGGGGCAATTTTGGTGATTTGGTTGATAAAAAACTGCCGCTCGGGGCGGGGGCCCACAATGCTCATATCGCCCTTAATCACGTTCCAGAACTGGGGCAATTCGTCGAGGCGCACCTTGCGCATAAAACGCCCCCAAGGCGTAATGCGGGGGTCGCGGTCGGAGCTGAGGGCGGGGCCGCAGTCCTCCGCATTCATGTACATCGAGCGAAACTTATAGATCCGAAATGGCACTCCGTGGCGCCCGATGCGCTCCTGCGCGTAGAATATCGGCCCCGGCGAGGACATCTTGACCATGACGGCCGTGAAGGCATATACCGGCCAGCCCAGCAGCAGAAACGAGCCGGAGCCCACCACGTCAATCAGCCGCTTCAGAATCTTTTGCCACAGCGGCAGCAAGTCCTGCTTTATCTCAATGAGCGGCGTGCCAAACAGGTGGTTTACCTTCACCGAGCCCAGCAGCATCTGGTAGAGGTCGGGCAGCACACTTACGCGGGCCGTAGTACCTTCCAGCAGGGCTAGCAGTTCCTGAATGACGCGGTGCTCGCTGGGCTCAATGGCAATTACGACTTGCTCGATACCCAGCGTGCGGATGAGGGCCGGCAGGCGCTGGTAGTTGTCGTGCTGCGGCAGGGCTTCGGCCAGTGCTTCATCCACGGTGTCGCCCACGGGCGTAAACCCAACGAGTTTGAGCCCCAAGTGGCGGCTGGTGCGCGCCAACTCATGATACGTGTCGTGGGCCAGGGAATTGGAGCCAACAAGTAGGGTATTAAACGAAATTACGCCGCTTCGCACCAGCTTCTGTATGCTGCTCACGGCCCATGTACGCAGCACCGCCGTGATAAAGAAATGGAGCAGGAAGTAGGCCGAAATCGTTTTGTAATAGAGCTGGTAGCTGCTTACGCCTTCGTCATCAAGCAGAAAAGCGAAGAAAATTACAATTGCCCCAATAAACGATACCCGCGCCAGTCCAATAATTTCGGCCAGCCGGGATTTGCGAAAAATATCGCGGTATTCCCCAATCAGGGCGTACAGCACCAGCCAGAAAGACGCAATGACAACGGCCGAGCCCGTAAGCGAGAACATCACGCTTTCGGTGAAAACGTAGCCTTCATTGATTTCGCTGAGCAGGTACTTACGCAGCAGAAAAAAACATATCCATGCCAAAAGGGCCGCACCGAAGTCGGCGCCTATCAGCTTCAGCTTTTGGATGGTACGGATCAAGGGCGGACAAACAAGCCGGACCTTTCAGACCGGCAACAATAGGTGGTAGGGTGGCAATGACAACGAAAGCGTAATTTCGCCGTCAGAACTACGTTGGGGGGCAATTTTGCTTCCTTCCGGAGTAGTCAAAGGTAGAGCATTAAAGCGGAATTTTCCGGCCTCCTGCCCCTACCATCTCCGTATTCATCTCATGGACGCTAATAGCTACCGACACCGCGGCCTTCGCCGCGCCCTTGTGGAAGAGCTTCGCCGTAAGGGTATTCGCGACGAGCGGGTGCTCGCGGCCGTAGGCACGGTGCCGCGTCACCTTTTCTTCGCGCCCGCTTTTCAGGCCCACGCTTATCAGGACAAGGCCTTCCCGATTGGAGAAGGCCAAACCATCTCGCAGCCCTACACGGTTGCCTATCAAACCGAGCTGCTCCGCCTAACGCCCCACGACAAAGTGCTGGAAATTGGTACCGGCTCGGGGTATCAGTGCTGCGTGCTGCTCCAGCTCACGCCCCACGTCTACAGCATCGAGTATAACCCAGTGCTCTTTGAAGGCACCCGCAAGCGCCTCGCGGCTCTGCACCAGCACGCCCACCTGGTTTGCGGCGACGGTTCGCTGGGCTTACCCGAGCAGGCACCTTTCGACAAGATTCTGGTGACGGCCGGCTCGCCGAATATTCCGCGGCCCCTGCTGCGCCAGCTGCGCATCGGCGGCGCGCTGGTTATTCCGGTCGGCGATGCGCAGGTGCAGCGCATGATGCGCGTCGTGCGGGAGAGCGAAGACGAGTTTTCGCGGGAAATTTTTGAGGAATTTCGGTTTGTTCCGTTGCTGGGACGGGCTGGCTGGGGTACGCCCTGAGTGGTTCGGGCAACATCTCTCTAATTGGATTTCCCATAATGCCTACTCAGCGTATTGCTATTCCTCGCTTTACTATTATGGCCATTCTAATAAAACTTGTTTCAACCCTCAGTGACCGGGTTGCCATGCCGATTGTGGGAGTACTATGTTTGCTTATCGTACTTAGTGCGCCAGTTGATGCCTACCAATTCCTGGATGACCCTAGCGATTACATCCTAGTTCATCACTTAGATACCAGTCAACCCTATTGGCAATGGCAATATCTGAAGGCACCTTGTTTAATGTTTTTAGTAGGGTTACTAGGGCTGTGTCTCATTGTACTCTCATATAGGAGAAAGTCAAATAATATACTCCGCTTTAGCAGTCGTCTATTCGCAATACTTGTGCTGGGCTTTTGGATTATTGGTTTTTATCAATGGGCAGAGACGGGCTTCGATCATTAGTAGAACATTTCTACTTGGCTGAACTCAATATCTTCAGCTACCCTACCTTTGCTCGACTTTTATTGATTCCAACCTTCTACCCAATGCGCAAACAGAAGCCCGTCAAAGACTCGTTCGTGAACATGACCGAGTTGGTGCTGCCCAACGATACCAACACGCTCAACAACCTGATGGGCGGCCGCATGATGCACCTGATGGACATTGCCGCCGCTATTTCGGCCCAAAAACACTCCAACCGCATCGTCGTGACGGCCTCCGTCGATAATGTATCGTTCAGCGCCGGCATTCGCCTCGGCAACGTGGTGACCCTGCAGGCCCAGGTGACGCGCTCCTTTAGCTCGTCGATGGAAGTGCACATCGACGTGTGGGCTGAGGACATCCCAACGGGCACCAAAGTAAAGTCCAACGAAGCCTTCTTCACCTTCGTGGCCGTCGATCAGTCGGGCCGCCCGATTGATGTGCCGGAAGCCGTAGCCGAAACAGAAGAGGAAATTAAGCTGTACGACGGTGCTTTGCGGCGGCGGCAGCTACGCTTGGTACTCGGTGGGCGCATGAAGCCTGAGGAAGCCTCGGAGCTAAAAGCACTTTTCGATTTGGATTAAGGGCGACGGAAGCACGATTGCAAGTCCACGATCTACTGCTTAACTTTCTACTTCGCGGCTACGCTTAGCGGCTGCAAATCCATCACCCGTCTACTCACTTATACTTCATGCACGAGGCGTCGCTGGCTTTTTTTCAAAACTTCTACACCAATGTATCGCTGTACGTGGTACCGGAGGGAGTTGAAAATGCCCCCCCGTTGCCAGTAGCAGCAGCGCCCACCCCTACGGCTCCTGCTGGGGTAGTGGCTAACTCTGTTGTGGAGGTAGTCGCACCCGTTATGGTTCCCCAGCCGTCGGCGCCAATCGCAGTTCCGGTACCAACGGTTTCTGCCCCACCCGTGGGAGTAAAGCCGGTTGCACCCGCGAAGCTGCCTTCCTTAGCAGGACTTAATTTGCCCCCCACGCAGGCTGTTCCGCCACCGGTAAGCCCTGCCCCTGCTCCGCCTTCTCCCCCTATGTCAGACAGGCCGGAACGGACGGCCCCGCCCCTGACCGAAACCCCGTACTCCACGCTTGGCAGCAATGCGAAGGGCCTCGTTATTATCGTGCGCATGGACCCCGAGCGGTTCCGACGGCTGCCCAAAAACGTCTTCCTGAACAACCTGCTCAAGGCTATCCGCTTGATTGTGGAGGATGTAGTGCTCATCAATGTGGAGTCGCACTTGCCGGTAGCCCTGAGCACGTTGCGGCAAAAGCTGGCTGCCAAACAAATCATTGGCTTCGGCAAAAACCTGCTTGATGTAGCCGTGTACAAAACGCAGTTATATGAGCCAGTGCTTCTGGTCAACGATGTAGCCTACCTGCCGGCCGCTGAAATCGAGCTACTGGAGGAAGACAATAGTCGCAAAAAGCTGCTTTGGCAAGCCATGCAGCGCATGTTTTTGAGTTAAGTGAAAACACAGAACACGGTAGCATAAGTACAATAGAACGTCATGCAGAGGCGGAGCCGAAGCATCTCGCGTGCTGATGCTGGATTACTTACCTCACGACTGCTCCCGAGATACTTCGGCTCCGCCTCTGCATGCCCGTCTTTCCTGTCAAATAAAAAGCCCCCCAGTGAATGACTGGGGGCTTTTTATGCTCTTATGTTTAAACGCTTAATTCACTGCCAACACTGACTTCAGCTTTTCCTCCAACTCTTCACCACGCAGGTTTTTAGCGATGATGCGACCCTGTGGATCCAGCAGAATTGTCTGAGGAATGGACTTCACGCCATACGTTTGGCCGGCGGCACTCTCCCAGCCTTTCAGGTCCGAAACGTGGGTCCAAGTAAGACCATCTTTGGCAATGGCTTTCTCCCACTTGGTTTTATCCTGGTCGAAGGAAACGCCATAAATCTCGAAGCCTTTGCTCTTGTACTTATTGTACATACGCACCACATTCGGGTTTTCCTGACGGCAGGGGCCGCACCACGAAGCCCAGAAGTCGATGAGCACATACTTACCCCGGAGGCTGCTCAGCGCCACGGGCGCCCCGGCCGGCGAGGCCAGTTGAATCTCGGGAGCAACCACGCCCACTGCTGTGGGGCGCAGCACATCCAGCCGCGTCACCAGCGACTGGGTGTAGCGCGAGTCGGGCAAGGTTTTCTTGAACTGCGTGGCCATAGAATCAGCAAATGCAAACTGCTCATCCGGATTCAGGACGTTGCCCACCACGAAAGCCGACACGACCGAATTGGGATTCTGCCGCACAAGGCTCTTGATGCTGGCAATATTGCGGGACTGCACCGTTGTGAAACGCTCCCTGATGGCGCGCATGGTGTCCTCGCGGCCCACCTGCGCCGCCTGGTTGTAACGCTCGCCCAGGCCTTCCACTGTCTTTTTGGTTTTGTCCATCTCACGCATCAGGCGCTGCATCAGCTCCGAATCGGGTGAGCCCTTCACCGTGTAGCTGGTGCCGAGTTGGGTGGCATCGCCATTTAGCTGTATCTGGCTGCCACTGTTGAGCGCCAGCAGTACCTGGTTGGCATCGTCGGTTTTGAGCTGATATAAGCCAGCTTCCGGCACGTTACCTTTCAGGGTAAAACCACCTTTCTCGTCAACGGTGGCTGTATCGCGGGAAATAAATTGAGTTTCGCCCAGTTCAGCCAGATATACCTTCGTTCCGGCCGGAGCGTTGGTCAACTGGCCCGTAATCTGATAGCCTTCGCCGGTAGCAGCTGTATCAGCCGCATCCGACGTAGGAGCCGTAGCCCGGCTACAGGCATTAGCCATGCCTAGCACGGCGGCAAATAGCAGAATGCTCTTCATTTTCTTCATCATCTCGGTTGATATGCCAAGTCGGGGGCAGATAAGCGTTCAGTACTGACCCGATTTGGGGTCGCAAGTTGCCAATTATAGATTAAATCGGCAGCCATCGAGGGACTTTGTTACCTAAACCGCATTTGACGGCTCAGGTTCCACAACGTGCGTCGGTCAAAACTTATAACCCCGGCGGCGAGCGTAATAAAGCTTGCCGCCGGGGTTGAATCACGCGCTGGCGTCTAGCTTCTGACGCAGCAATTGATTAGCAGCTTTCGGGTCGGCTTTGCCGCCCGTCAGCTTCATCAGCTCGCCCATAAACATGCCGGTTAGGGCCTTTTTGCCGGCGCGGTACTCCGCCACTTTGCCGGGGTTCGCAGCTAATACCTGCTCCACCATCGCCAGCAAGCCCGCCTCGTCCGACTCTTGCAGCAAGTTCTGCTCCTGGGCGGCCTGGGGGGCATTTTTGCTAGGGTTTTCGAGCAAATACGGAAACAGCTGCTTGGAGGCGACCGAGTGACTGATCTTATTCTCGTCGATAAGCTGAATGATGTCGGCCAAATGCTGCGTAGTGAGCGGAAACTCAGCCATCGGCAGGGCGCGCTCATTCAGGTACGACTTCACCGGTCCCATCACCCAGTTGGCGGCGGCTTTGGCGTTGGTCGTTTGGCGAGTCAGCTCGTCGAAAAACAAGGCCACATCCTTCTGATCCGTCAATACTGAGGCGTCGTAGTCCGATAGGCCCAGTTCGCCGGTGAAGCGGGCGTAAAGCTGCTGGGGCAAGGCCGGCAATTCGGCCTGCACGCGGTGTAGCCAAGCATCATCGATAACCACGGGGGGCAAATCCGGCTCCGGGAAGTACCGGTAGTCGTTCATCGTCTCCTTGCTCCGCTGCCCGCTGGTAGTGCCTGAGGCCGCGTCGAAGCCGCGCGTTTCGCTGTCGATGGTTTCGCCGGCTTCCAGGATGGCAATCTGCCGTTCAATCTCGTGCTCAATGGCCCGCTGCACGTTGCGGAAGGAGTTCATGTTCTTCACCTCCACCTTGGTTCCGAACTTGTCGGCGCCTTTGAGCATGACCGAAATATTGGCGTCGCAACGCAGGGAGCCTTCCTCCATGTTGCCGTCGCACACGCCCAGATACACCACCAGCTTTTTGATTTCGGCCAGATAAGCGTAGGCTTCCTCCGCGTTGCGAATGTCCGGCTCCGACACAATCTCGATCAGCGGTACACCGGCGCGGTTCAGGTCTACCAGCGTTTCCACCTCGCCCGCCAAGTGCATGGATTTGCCCGCGTCTTCCTCCATATGAATGCGCGTCACGCCGATTTCCCGCGTCGTGCCGTCGCTCAACCGAATCGGAACGTGGCCCTGGGTGCAGATCGGGGTTTTGTCCTGGGTGATCTGGTAGCCCTTGGGAAGGTCGGGATAGAAGTAGTTTTTGCGCGCAAACAGGTTGTCGCGGGTAATGTGGCAGTTGGTAGCCAGGCCCATTTTCATGGCAAACTCCACAGCCGTATAGTTCACCTTTGGCAGCGTGCCGGGGTGGCCCAGGGTAATTACCGAGAGGTTATGATTGGGCAGGGCGCCGTACTCATTCTCATCTGATGAGTACATTTTGCTGTGCGTGAGCAGCTGCGCGTGCACTTCCAACCCGATGACAGGCTGGTATTTTGATTTTATTGCTTCGTCCATGAATCGCAGATTTAGGCTAGGGTCATAAGCGTAATGCTTATTTTTTAGACTTAAAGAGTTTTGTCTCGCCGATATTAAAGTTAATAGGCACTATAAAACTAACCTCAACGGGTCGCCCATCTTGTTGAGCTGGTGTCCAGCGTGCCGTATAATGCATCACTCGTAGAGCTTCTGCATCTACTAATGGATGTACACTTTTTACTATTCTTATATTCTGCATCTGTCCAGTAGAATCAACACTAAATCCGATCTGCACTTGACCTTTTATGGCCTGCCGCAAAGCCTTTGTTGGGTACTGTATATTCAAGGCAATAAATTGCCTCAAGGCTTCTGAACCTCCCGGATAAGTAGGCATAATTTCGTAATCGAAGAATGGAACAAGTTTACCTTGCGCATCGAAACATTCTCCACCGGCGCTTTTCCCATCAGAGAATTGCTCCCGTCGTTTTAGTATGCCATCCGCATAATAGGTGAGTAGTTCACCCTGCCTGTCACCGTGTAGCCAATGTTCACGCACTTGAAGCTGCCCGTTTTCATACCAAGTTTCACTAACGCCATTCATAATTCTACGCCGAGCATTTTCATACTCGACAAATGATTTAGGTTTCCCGCTAACGTAGAAAGTTCGAGCAGTAGCCTGAATACTATCTTGGTAAACGGTTTCTGTCCAATATGCAGCTTCAGCTATCGTGTCTACTTTTTTCCAGTTTTTAGTGAAGTATTCTACTTTTTTACTTGGAATTTGCTGTGCATGCAATGAACCGAAAGTCATTAGGGTAATAGCCAAAAGTATTGATTTCACTATGCTTTCAGTTAACATTATTTATAGGGGCTATAAGGATGTACTGCTCTAAAAAATCATATCTGGCATAATATCCTTGTTATTAGCAATAAGCTCCTCCGCCTTCCTAATAGCCGCACTTAGCCCAGCCGCATTTTTGCCCCCCGCCGTGGCAAAGAACGGCTGACCGCCGCCGCCGCCCTGAATTTCCTTGGCTAGCTCGCGCACCAGTGTGGAGGCGTTCAATTTGCCCCCCGCAACCAACTCATCGGCCAGCATCACGGCCAGTTGTGGCTTACCGTCGATTTCAGCACCGAGCACCAGCACAAGGTTGGGCACAGCTTGGCGTAGGTTGAACGCCAACGTCTTTAATCCGTCGGCCGAATTGACCTGCACTTGGGCAGCTAGGAAGTTTACGCCGTTCAACGGCTTTACTTGTGCGGCAAGCTGGTCCTTCTGCTGGTTGAGGCTTTGCTGCGCAAATTGCTCGATCTGCTTGCGCAGGCCGGCAATTTCTTCGGTTTGCTTCTCAATGCTAGTCAGCAGATGCTGGGGGTTGCCCAGCGCCTCGCGCACCTGCTGGAGCAAGTCGAATTGCTGGTTCACGTAAGCCTCGGCAGCCTCAGCCGTTACGGCTTCGATGCGGCGCACACCGGCCCCAACCGCCGATTCAGAGGTGATTTTGAAGAAGCCAATGTCGCCGGTGGTGCGCACGTGGGTGCCGCCGCAAAGCTCTACGGAGAAGTCTTTGTCGAAGGTGATAACCCGCACAAAGTCGCCGTACTTCTCCCCAAACAAAGCCGTAGCGCCCAGCTCTTTGGCTTCGGCAATCGGCACGTTGCGGCGCTCATCCAGCGGGATTTGCTGACGGATGCGCTCATTCACCAGCGTTTCTACCTGGCGCAGTTGGTCGTCGGTTACTTTGGTGAAGTGGCTGAAGTCGAAGCGCAGAAGCTTCTCGTTTACCAATGAGCCCTTCTGCGCAACGTGGCTGCCAACCACTTCGCGCAAAGCAGCTTGTAGCAAGTGCGTGGCCGTGTGGTTGCGCCGAATCTGGTCGCGGCGGGCGTGGTCGATGCGGCTGATGAAGCTGGCCTCCAGATCTTCGGGCAAATCCAGGACGGTATGCACGATGAGGTCATTCTCCTTTTTCGTGTCAATCACCCGCACCTTCGACAAATCCGACTCCAGGTAGCCCGTGTCGCCAATTTGCCCCCCAGACTCGGCGTAGAACGGCGTTTGGTCCAGCACCACCTGATACTCGGTTTTGCCCTTGCGGTCGGTGCGGCGGTAGCGCAGAATGCGGGCCGGCGCTTCCTGCAGGTCGTAGCCCACAAAGGCCGGCTGCTCCTCCGATTCGGTTACGATGGTCCAGTCGCTCTGCTCGGCCTCCTGTGCATTGCGCGAGCGGCTTTTCTGGGCTTCCAGTTCCTTCTTAAAGCCTTCCTCATCCACCGTCAGGCCCTTCTCGCGGGCAATAAGTGCGGTAAGGTCCAGCGGAAAACCGAACGTATCCGACAACTCAAACGCCGTAGCGCCATCAATGCGGTTGCCGTTGGCTTTGGCAGTTGCTTCCAAGGCATCCAGGCGGCGCAGGCCGTTTTCCAGCGTTTTCAGGAAGGCAATTTCTTCCTCCTCAATTACGCGCTGCACGAACTGCTGCTGCTGCTTTAGCTCGGGAAAAATACCGCGCATCTGGTCGGCCAGCACGGGCACCAGCTTATAGAGGAAAGGCTGCTTCTGATTCAGCGAGGAGAAAGCATAGCGCACGGCCCGACGCAGAATACGGCGAATCACGTAGCCAGCTTTCACGTTGCTCGGCAGCTGCCCATCAGCAATAGTGAAGCTGATGGTGCGGATGTGGTCGGCAATGACGCGGATGGCAATATCCGTTTTCTCGTTTTCGGTAGTGGGCTGGTCGTTGACGGTGGCCGGGGCCGTGCCGTGGTATTCCAAGCCCACTTCGGAGGCAATAAACTGAATCAGCGGCTGAAAAACGTCGGTGTCGTAGTTTGACTTTACGCCCGACACGGCCATCATCAGGCGCTCGAAGCCCATGCCCGTATCGACGTGTTGAGCCGGCAGCTTCACTAAACTCTTATCGGCCAGGCGCTGGAATTCCATGAACACATTGTTCCAGATTTCCACCACCTGCGGATGGTCATTGTTCACCAGCCCCCGACCCGATTTCTGGGCTACTTCGGCCTCGTCGCGTAAGTCAATGTGGATTTCGGTGCACGGACCACATGGGCCGGTGTCGCCCATTTCCCAAAAGTTGTCCTTCTTATTGCCGGGCATAATACGCTCCTCAGCTACGTACTGCCGCCACAGCTCCTGAGTCTCAGTATCGGCGCCGAGGCCGTCGCCCTGGTCACCTTCAAAGTAGGTGACGTAGAGGCGGTCTTTGGGCAGCTTATATACTTCCGTGAGCAGCTCCCAGGCCCAGGCAATGGCGTCTTTCTTGAAATAATCGCCAAACGACCAGTTGCCGAGCATCTCAAACATGGTGTGGTGATAGGTGTCGTAACCTACTTCCTCTAGGTCGTTGTGCTTGCCTGATACGCGCAGACACTTCTGCGTATCGGCGATGCGCTTGAAGGGGGCGGGCTTGTTGCCCAGGAAATAATCCTTGAACGGGGCCATGCCCGAGTTGATAAACAGCAGCGTCGGGTCGTCTTTTACCACAATAGGCGCTGAGGGCACGATGTGGTGACCTTTGGAAGCGAAAAAATCGAGGAATTGCTGGCGGACGTGGTGGGCCGAAGGAAGTGACATGGCAGGTAGCCCAAGCGGAAGCTCAGGGCATCGTTGAAATCGTGGAACGAAGCTGGCCGCGCCGCCGGAAAGTTGGCAGCGGCCAGGATTTTGGCTACTTTTCGCTTTTAAGACGAGATTAGCTTCCGACAAAGTTAGCCGACTTTGATAGTAGCACGAACTTTCCGTTCGCGTTTCGTCGCAGTCGTTGCAAAAAAGCCCCCGCAACTCATCGTTCAACGATACGCGAACCGAAAATTCGCGCTACATCGCGCCCCATTATGCCTTACAAAGAACGGGACATTGAAAAGCAGTACTTCACCATCGGCGAGGTAGCCGCGCAGTTCAACGTAGCGCCCTCGCTTATTCGCTTCTGGGAAACCGAATTTGAAGAATTGCGCCCCCGCAAAAGCAAAAAAGGCAACCGCCTCTACACGCCCCAGGACATAGATATCTTCCGCACCATCTATCACTTGGTGAAGGAACGCGGCTACACCATCCCCGGCGCACGGGATTTGATGAAGCAAAAAGGCCCCCAGCTCAAGGAGAAAATCGATGTGATTCAGAGCCTGGAAAAAGTGCGTAAATTCATGGTAACCATGAAGAAAGAGCTGGATGCTATCAGCAAGGCGCAGTAATGCTTTAATAACTATCCAACTAAAACGTCATGCAGAGCGGGAGCGAAGCATCTCGCGTGTTTAGTAAGAGTAGTAACTCAACCAAACACGCGAGATGCTTCGCTCCCGCTCTGCATGACCACCTTGTGGAATAAGGAAATGGTGAATCGGTTTTAGTCGTGGCGTACTATTTGACTGGCCGGAAAGCCTAGCTTTCTATCCCCTGTTACTCCGCTTTCTATTTCATGTCCGCCGACGATACGTTACTCTACGAAGTTGCGCTTACCCTTTTCCCTGGTATTGGCCCCCAGCTCACCCGCCAGCTGATGAGCTACGGCGGCTCGGCCAAAAACGTCCTGCATTTGCCCCCCGGCAAGCTCCGTAAGATTCCGGGCGTGGGTAACACGACGGTGGCTACCCTAACCGGCGGGGAGCGGGCCAAAGCCTTACAGCAAGCCGAAACGTCCCTGCGACGGGCCGAAAAAGATGGCGTGCAGTTGCTGTTTTATACTAGCAAACGCTACCCCACCCGCCTCAAGCAAATTCCGGACGCGCCGGCCCTGCTCTACTACCAAGGCACCGCCGACCTCAATCATCCCAAGACTGTGGCCTTAGTGGGCACCCGCAAAGCCACGGATTACGGCCGCGAGCAAACGGAGCGCATTGTGCAGGGTTTAGTAACGCACAACCCGCTCGTTGTAAGCGGCCTAGCGTATGGGATCGACATTACAGCTCATCGTGCCGCTTTGCAAGAAGGACTGGAAACCATTGGCGTAATGGCTACGGGCTTGGATATTATTTACCCCGCCGCGCACCGTAAAACGGCCGAGAAAATGCTTACCCAGGGCGGCCTACTCACTGAGTTTCCCTTCGGCACCCCACCCGACCGCTACAATTTCCCGGCCCGCAACCGCATCATTGCAGGTCTGTCTGATGGTACCGTAGTCGTGGAAGCGGCCCGCAAAGGTGGCGCCCTTATCACGGCCGAAATTGCGCTCAGCTATAATCGCGACGTGCTGGCCGTACCCGGTAACCTAGGCACCGATACTTCCGAAGGTTGCAATCATCTGATTAAAAGCAATAAAGCCGCGATGTACGCCGAGCCTCGCGATTTGGAGGAAGTGCTAAATTGGGATGCAGCCCTGCACCAAACCGGCAAAAAACGCCCCCTAGCGGCCTACGACTCGGATGATTTTTCCCCGGAAGAGTTTCAATTAATTCAGGTGTTGGCTTCGCAGGAAGAATTATTGGATAATTTAAGCTGGAAAGCACAGTTGCCCGTTAATCAGGCAGCCAGCTTATTGCTGGGGCTGGAGTTTCGGGGCGTGGTGAAGGCCCTGCCCGGCAAGCGCTTTTCGCTGGTATAATAACCGGAGCTTGGTGGTACCACCCGGCTCCTCGGCAACCACATTTTCGTTTATCGCTTACTGTGTCCTACCTCATCTACAACGGCCAGCTGCTTGAGGAAAGCACGTTCTCCTTTCCCTTGCCCAATCGGGGCTTATTTTACAACGACGGCTTTTTTGAAACGCTGATCTGGACCGATGGCGGTGTACGTCTCCTGCCCTTTCACATAGCCCGGATGCAGGCCGCAGCAGCGGCACTACACCTGACCTTACCGAATGAATTACGCACGCTGCAGGGCTTGGGGGCATTTTTAAGCAATTAACCGCTGCCCAAGGATTGACAGTGGCTCGCCTGCGTCTGCAGATGTGGCGGGCGGGCGCCGGCTTATACACACCGGCTACATCATCCGTCGACTACCTGCTTACCGCTACGGCCTATGAGCCGGCCCCGACTACCGGCGCCCGCGCCGATGTTAGCCAGCAGGTGCGCACCCATATCTCGCCGCTGAGCTTCTGCAAAGGCCCCCATACCCTTACTTACGTGTTGGCCGCCCGCGAACGAGCTGACCGTGGCCTCGACGAAATACTGCTACTAGATAATGCCGGCTACGTTGCCGAAGCCGGAGCAGCCGCTATCTTCTGGATTAAGAATGATTGCCTTTATACGCCGGCGCTACGCACTGGCTGCGTGGCCGGAGTGCGCCGGGCTCATCTTCTGCGCACCGCGCAGGCGCATGGGTTAGCCATTTCTGAAGGGCTATATTTACCCGAAGAGTTGCTGGATGCCACTTGTGTATTTACCGCCAACGTCGCGACAATACGCCCAATTACTCAAATAGGCGACACTACATTCTCCACCGAGCCGTCTGCGTTATACACCCAGCTTCAGCGTTGGGAAGCCGACTATTTATTCAGCTGAGCAGGATTGCGGCGGCGGAGCTTGCGCCAGCTGTCTTCAAATTCCAGCAAATCGGCCTCGGTTACCTCATTTGCGCGCAGTACGCTCGCGCGGGGACCTTGCCCGGCGTGCAGCGCATACAGTGCTACCCATGCACGGTGCTGGCGCGTGAGCACCGTTTGCTCGGATTCGGTAACGTAAATTGAAAAGTAGTCGCGAAGTATCACGCGGGCAGCTACGAAAAACGAAACGGTTCGGATTTACGCTTTAAACAATTTTGTCGTTATAAAAATAATTATATTGAATAATGCCTACCTAGTTTATTAAGCCTTATATTGCTGGTTTTAGCGTATTAAATGCAATAGAGTAAACTCACCATCTAACTCTTATTGAATAGAGAAGTTTGCGCTCAAATCCTCCTCAGAGGTTTGGGGACCGGGCTCAAAACGCAACATTCGAAACACGCGCTGCGCCTCTTCAGCTAGCGCTTGCAGAGCGGGCGCTGGCACTGGCCCGTCGCGGTACGGATTGGGTGCCGGCGTGAGGGTGACTACAGAAGTCCGGCTCACCCGCCCATTTGGCGCTACTTGCAGCCGGATAACTACCTTGGCTTCGGCCCGCGCCTGGACTGCGGCGGATGGGTAGCGGCTATTTTGGGAGAAGAACACCATCGAGATGCTGTCTTCGGGCAACGACTGCCCCTGGCGCATACGGCTGCCCAGGCCGCGTTTCAGCAGCTTAGATTGGGCCACCCGGGGCTGCTCCGTAGTATCTGGCACCACCGCGGGGGCTGCGGCTTGGGTGCTCTTTCCTTCTTTTGTATGCGCTCGATAGCAGCGGGAGGCTGGGCGTTCCAGCGGTTGTAGCTGCCCTGCGCACGGGCAGCGGGTGCCGCCATCAGGGCCAGCAGCAAGCACCCAATGAGCAGCAATAATCCTTGGTGCTTCAGGCTTGCGGGAGTTGCGGCGCTAGGCTTCATAGTACTACCTACTTGTGAGTTAACGGATGCCGGGGGGCAAATTTGTTTTGGCTTGCTATGCTACGTCGGCCCCGGCAAATAAATTCCCGTTGCTAAACGTCAGGTAATCTCCTGTTTGAGGCGAGTCGGCAAGTAAATGGTTGCAAAACACCCCATAAACTAGGCTACGCTTACAAACACAACATCTATCCGCGGGCTGCTTCGTGGCGTACTGCCCAAGTGACTTTTACAACCAGTAATCAGCCAAACGCCCGACCGCTCAACTATACGGCTACAGGCGCCTTGATGGCTGGGTGCGGCTCGTAATTTTCGAGGGTAAAATCCTCATACTGAAAGCCGAATATATCGGTCACCTCTGGGTTCAGCCGAAGCTGCGGCAGCGGGCGCGGAGCCCGCGTAAGTTGCAAATGCGCCTGCTCCAAGTGATTAGAGTACAGATGCGTGTCGCCGCCGGTCCAGATAAATTCACCGGGCTGCAGACCGGTTACCTGGGCCATCATCAGCGTGAGCATGGCGTAGGAAGCAATATTGAAGGGCACGCCCAGAAACACGTCGGCGGAGCGCTGGTAGAGCTGGCAGGAAAGCTTGCCATCGGCTACGTAAAACTGAAACAGCGCGTGGCAGGGCGTCAGGCGCATCAGCGGCAGGTCGGCCACGTTCCAGGCCGATACCACCATGCGGCGCGAGTCAGGCTGCGTGCGCAGCAGGCGCACCATTTCAGCTATCTGGTCGATGCTCTGGCCGTCGGGAGCGGTCCAGCTGCGCCATTGCTTGCCATAAATAGGCCCCAGGTTGCCGTCGGCATCGGCCCACTCCCGCCAGATGCTCACGCCTACTTCCTCCAGCGACTTATTGCTGGTATCGCCGCGCAGAAACCACAGCAGCTCGTGAATGATGCTCTTGAGGTGGACTTTTTTGGTGGTAACGAGCGGGAAGCCTTGGGCCAAATCGAACCGCATTTGATAGCCAAATACCGAGAGCGTGCCGGTGCCGGTGCGGTCGGTTTTGGTAGTGCCGTGGTCAAGGATATGACGAACGAGGTCGAGGTACTGCTGCATGCGAAGAATAGCGCCCGCCGAAGCTGGCTGGGAAAGT